>JAFYPA010000078.1 GCA_017560085.1 Clostridia bacterium | reverse complement strand
TCACCCACCTTCGGTGTCCCCCCTGAAGTCCCCCAAGGGGACGAGCGTGTGAACAGTAAGGCTTCGTATGTGCCTGTGCTATGTCTGCATTATACTCCCGACAAAAATAAAAGTCAAGCGAAATTGTGCTGAAAGTTAGCACAATATTGCTATTATTTTGTCTTCGTTTGTGCTATTATAGAGGTATAATCATATGCAGAGGTGATATCTTGTACACAAGCGAAGGACTTTCGGAAAGATATATCCATCTTAACAACTGCGGAAGACAGATACTTTCCCGAAGCGACACCCACACCGTAAGACCCCACGGCAGGGTGGACTATCACATACTTTACATAGTCAGCGGCGTGTGCTACGCCACGATAGACGGCAGGGAATACACCGTAAAAGAGGGAATGACGGCAATGTTTCTGCCGAACCGCCCTCAGGAATACAGATTCCTTGCCCGTGACAAAAGCGAGTCTGTGTGGATACACTTCACCGGTGTCGGCTGTGAGCAGTATCTGCGTGAGCTCGGAATATACGACAAGCCCGTTCTTGAGGTTGGCAAGAGTTCGGAGCTTATAGGTGCTGTCAATGCAATGCTTCGCACAAAAGCACTGACCTCGGACGGAAGTGCAGATGTGTGTGACGGCTATCTTATGCTTGTTCTCTCCATAATGGCAAGAGATGCAAGGCTCGGACGGGAAAATGAGGGCAGGTTCTCCGAGGTGACAATGGTTGCGGATTATATGAGCAGATACTACAAGACCGCACTTCCAATTTCGGAATATGCCGCCAAGTGTCATCTTTCAAAAAGCCGTTTCGAGCACGTTTTCAAGGAGCATATGGGTACAACTCCGATGGACTATCTTTTCCGCATAAGGATAGAGGCGGCAAAGAATCTTCTTGAGAGCACGGAGCTGAGAATTTCCCGTATTGCCGAGGAGGTCGGCTTTGCGGATGCTAACTATTTCGCAAGGGTATTCAAAAAATACACAGGGGATTCTCCCGCAAAATACAGAAACAAATATTTATGAGAGGTAAGAAGTATGGAATTCATAAAAGAAAATCTTGAAACTCCGATAAAGGGAGAATACGATGTAATTGTTGTCGGTGCGGGCCCTGCGGGCTGCGGTGCGGCACTTGCCTGCGCTCGGTCGGGGCTTAAGACTATTATCATTGACCGCTTCAACTGTCTTGGTGGTGCGTGGGCTACGGGCTTTATGAATCCGCTTTTTGACGAGAAGAACAAGGGCGGTATGATGCGTGAGATTGTGGACGAGCTCAAGGCTAAAAGTGCCTGGGGAGGCTTCTGGGATATCAGCTTCAACTACGAGTATATGAAGGTGCTTCTTGAAAACAAGATGACCGAGGCGGGAGCGAAATTCCTTTTCAACACCTACTTTGTAAAGACGTTATGCGACGGTGACAGAATAAAGGGCATCATCGCAGAAAACATCGAGGGCAGATTTGCGCTTATGGCGAAATATGTTTTCGACTGCACGGGCGACGGCAATGTAGCGGCAAGTGCGGGCTGTGCCTTTGAAACGGGTGAGGACGGCGACTACAAAACCAATCAGGCAATGACTCTTATGTTCCTTGTGGGCAACATCCCCGAGAAGTACAAGCTCGGAATGAACTTCTTTGAAAAGCTGAACGCAGTATACGAAAAGGGCGGAAAAACCATTCCCTTCAGAATGCCGTATCTGATTCCCGTGCCCAATGCACGCTTCGGAGTTGTACAGTTTACCCATATGTACGAATACAACCCATTCTCCGCAGAGGAGGTTACGGCGGCAACCGTTGAGGGCAGACGTCAGATGATGGAGGCATACGAGCTTCTGAAGAAGTACGACGAGGAATTCAAGGAGCTTGACCTTATAGGCTCTGCGGGAGTTCTTGGCATCAGAGAATCGAGGCGAATCATCGGAGAATACCGACTTTCCGAGGACGACTTACTGGAGGGAAGAAGCTTCCCCGACGGTCTTTGTACAGTTACGTTCAATGTCGATATACACCCAAAGGACAATCAGGCGCAGAAGTGTCGCAGTGTAAGTCCCTATCAGATACCTCTGCGTGCGCTTATCCCTAAGGGCAAATACGGACTTCTCACCGCAGGCAGATGCATTTCGGGAAGCCACGTTGCGCACGCGTCCTACAGAGTTACGGCTAACTGCTTCTCTATGGGAGAGGGAGCAGGGTATGCGGTGGCGAAGGCGATACGGGATGGGGTGGATGTTAGGGAAATTCGGAATTCGGAATTCGGAATTCGGAATTGAGGTGAAAATTTTTCCGAAGGAAAAATTTTTATTTGTTTGAAATTTTTGGGGGATAGGAACTAGGGGCTAGGAACTAGGATCTAGGGAAGGTTGGAAGCTTCGCTTCCTTCGATTGTTAAAATTGGGGTTTGTGGGGGCGACGCACCGCAACAATGTAGGGCGTGACGACCTCGGCACGCCGTGGCAGGAATCGCAATGGTAGCAATTTACACGATTGCTTGAGGGTGCACAAATCCAATTATATGTTGAAATTCGGTTTGTTAACCCACGGTGTGCGAAAAAGGCAAGGTAACGGCGCGCAAAAGACCGCAAGCGGTCTTCGTCGTCGCGCCCTACAATCCGTACCCGCAACCACACCGATAAATTCCAATTTGAATTCATTCGCAGATTGCGAAGCAATCAACCTTCCCCAGCCCCTAGTTCCTAGTTCCTGTTCCCTACAACTTCCAATTTTTTATTTTGCACTTTACATTTTACATTCCCTCAAAAAAATCCCCTTCGGCTACATAGTCCAAAGGGGATTTCCTCATTCAATATTCAACATTCAATCATTCCGAAACAATCGTCTCGCTCGCTCTGTGCCAGCTGTCATATGCGGTAACATATGCCTTGTATTCCGCACCCTCCTTCGGGGTTGAGAGGTCAACGCATCTCTGAAGGTTTTCGCTGACTCTCGGCTCCTTTTCTGCGGGGAAGGGGATGGAGTAGGTCGGACGCTTTTCAAGAAGCTCCTTTTCTCCGCTGTAGAAGAAGGTGAAGCTTGTGGCATACTGGTGAGGCTTGTCCTCGGGATCGTTTTTGTTTTCAAGGACTATCTCGTAGTATTTTACCGTGCTTCCGTTGCCCTTTCTTGCGGCGGGGAAATTGGCGTAAAGCTTGCCGTCCTCACCCTTTGTGAGTGTTACCCTTGCCCCCTCGGGGAAGTAGGGCGCGGGATTGTTTTCGTCAAAGCTACGCTCTATACTGTACTTTATAAGGTGCTCACCGCTTGAGGAAATGTCGGTTATTACCCAAGGATCGCCGTAGTATACCGCAGAATCGGGGAAGCCCGCTTCGCTGTTATAGGAGCGGTGTGCGTCTATCTTTTCTATCTTTACATTGTAATTTCTGTCAATCTTAACAAGACAGCAGGGTCCGATGTCGTGCTCCTCCTTTTTGCAGAAGTTACCCGAGGGGATTTCGCCTCTGTGGATAAGTCCCTCACAGGAGAGATATGCAAGAACGGATGCTTCAACGGAGGTGAATCCGCAGTCGGACATTATGGAGTTTTCGTTTGTAAGAACGGAATGAGTGTGTCCCGTCCATACAATAGCCTGAGGATATTTTGCAAGCACGGTAAGAAGCTTTGCGTGACCGGGGCGTGATGCGTGGGCATCAAGCTCGTTGTGTCTCGGAACGGAGGAGTCTACCGTGTGGTATATCTTTTCGTGGGTGTATACGATAATCGGCTTTCTCTCGTCCTCTGATACGGATGCCGCACACCACTTGTCGAGATATTTTGCACTTTCCTCGCTCTGTGATACCTCGATTGCTATAAAGTGTATGCCGTTCATAACCGTGTGACGGTTGCCGTAGAAAAGACCGCATTCCTCGGAGGAATATTCCGTGTCGTTTCCGTAGTACGCCTTGAATCTGCCGTAGGCATACTCACCGTCAACGCCGTGCTCGGCTGTGAATGCCTTTATCATTTCGTCCCTTTTGCAGGGGCAGGACTTATGAATTTTAACAAGGTCCTCTGCATATTTTACATATGTATCATCGTAGCCGTCGGGAGTACCTTCGCCATTTCTCGGGTTGTATTCCCATCCGCACATAACCGCAACGAAATATCTAGCCGTGTAAACCTTCGTGAAGCTTTCGTTTTCCGCAGATGCACCACAGCCTCTCTCGTCGTGGTTTCCGAGGCAATAGAAGAAGCCTATGCCGTCCGCAAGACCGTTACCGTAGTCGGATTCGTAAAGAGCCTTACCACCCTCCGTTGTCTGTGCACGGTTTGTTGCTCTGCCCTCAAGTCCAGAGCGAAGATATGAAACCTCGCGGTAGTTCTGAGCACCTTTGAGACCGTGTGTTTCAACACCTCTGTTTACGTTACCGAAGGAGTTCACCGCATCGACAAAGTCGCCCGCACAGGTAATGGCATCAAGCTTTGATGTGCCGTCGGGGTTCTTGCCTGCGATTTTCTGCATAACGTCAATGAAATGCACCCACTTTTTGGGGCTTCTCTGCTGATTCCATGAGCCGGAAACGTGCGTGTCGCTTGTTACGCCGAAGGTGAGAATTACATTGTCATCGTCAAACTCGGTCTTTTTGCCCGTAGCATCAAGAAGTGCGAGCGTGCAGGATACGGACTCGCCCTCGTAGGTTACGGTTACCGTAAGGCTTTCCGCCTTTTCGTCCTTGGCTATTATCGCTCTGTTGCCGAGCATGTATGTGTCCTTGCTAGTGTTTCCCGAGATGGAATATTCGGGATGCATTATGGCGCGTCTGTCCTCTGCTATGGCTATTATTGCACCTGAGGCGTGACCTCTGAATACCTTCTGTACATCGAAATTAAGGGTGAACATATCTTGTTTTCCTTTCGGTATTTTACTTATTAAAAACGGAGAAATCCGCATTTTTTCTAAGTATAACACATATATTTGCTTTTTTCAATAGCACGCGCGAATTTTTTGCCGTTTTACGGCGATTTATCCCACCGAAAACGAATTTGTACAGAATTTGTTCAAAAAGTAAGCATTGTTCACTAAATGATAACTTTACATCTATTGACAAGCATTCAAAAAAAGTGTATAATGTACGGTATAAGGAATACTATGGCAACCATATGTAAAATATATTTTTGAAAGGAAACAGAAAAATGTTTGACAGAATAAAGGAATTGCTCGTAAGTGAGCTCGGAATTGACGCGGCAGAAGTAACACCCGATGCAAAGCTCAAGGGAGGTCTCGGAATCTCCTCCGTTGAATTCGTTGATATCGCAATGACAATCGAAGAGGAATTCGACATCGAGCTTGACGAGGATAAGCTCCGCAAGGCTAAGACCGTAGGCGACCTTTGCGAATACATCGAGTCCCTCAGAAAGTAATTCTTCATACATAGTCCTGCGGGACTTACCGAAAGGAGTAAAATATGGCAAAAAAGCGCGTAATTTACAACGTAAAATATTTCTCATCCATCCGCGAAATGCTTGATATGGCGGTAGCGGAAAACGGTGACAACATTGCCTATATCTACAGAGACAAGGACGGCAAGGACGTAAGCGTTTCCTACAAGGAATTCAACGAGGTTACGGAAAACCTCGGTGCGGCACTTACTTCTCTCGGTCTCGGCAAGGCTCACGTTGCCAATGTCAGCGAAAACAGCTACAAGTGGATATGCGTATATCTTACAATGCTCAAGTCCGCAGGTGTTTACGTTCCGATTGACAAGGAGCTCCCCATGCAGGACAAGACCCACCTTATCAATGACAGCGAAAGCGAGGCTGTATTCTTCAGCGCAAAGTGTGAGGATTGGGTTCGTGAAAATATCGATGCTATGCCCAATGTCAAGTACTTCATCGGTCTTGATATGGAAGAGGACGAAAGCGAGAGAATCATCTCCTTCAAGAAGCTTCTCGAAAAGGGTAAGACCCTTGACAAGGCAGAATACGACAGCCTCAAGAGTGACCCCAACGAGCTCAAGATGCTTGTTTATACCTCCGGTACAACAGGTATGTCCAAGGGTGTAATGCTCTCCGAGCACAACCTTTGCTCAAGCGTATACTACGGACTTCAGGTTTCTCAGGTTTGGGAAAGAGGTCTTTCCGTTCTTCCCTATAACCACACTTATGAGGCGGTATGCGACATCCTCGTATCCCTTCACTACAGAACAACACTTTGCATCTGTGCTTCTCTCAAGGACGTTGCAAAGGACCTTAAGCACTATAAGCCCGTTTATATCTATGTTGTTCCCGCCTTTGCAGAGGTGCTTTACTCCAGAATTATGAGCACGGTAAAGAAGGAGGGCAAGGAGGATAAAATCAAGCTCGGTATCAGCATTACAAGAGCACTTCGTAAAATCGGTATCGACAAGAGAAAGAAGATTTTTGCACAGATTCACGAAACCTTCGGCGGAAACCTTCGTAAAATCGTTTGCGGCGGCGCACCCATAAGACCCGAAATCGGTCAGTTCTTTGACGATATCGGCATCGCTCTTATCGGTGGCTACGGCATCACAGAATGCTCACCCCTCGTTTCCGTAAACGACGAATCCTTCCTCAGCTACGACACGGTTGGCTTCAGACTTCCCTGCCTTGAGTGGAGAATCGACAGCCCCAACGAGGAGGGCATAGGTGAAATCTGCGTTAAGGGCGATGTTGTAATGCTCGGCTACTACAAGAAGCCCGATGTTACTGCAGAGGTTCTTAAGGACGGCTGGTTCTACACAGGTGACTACGGCTACATCACAAAGGATGACCAGCTTGTAATCACGGGCAGAAAGAAGAACATCATCGTTCTCAACAACGGTAAGAATATTTACCCCGAGGAAATCGAAAAGAGAATCGGCAACATCGACTACATCACAGAGGTAGTTGTAAGAAGCCTTAAGAACTCCAGAGGCGAGGAATACTCCCTTATGGCAGAGGTATACATCGAAAGCGACGAGACTTTTGCCGAGGACAAGGTTCTTGCCGACATTCAGGAAAAGCTCGCAGACCTTCCCGACTACAAGAATGTTACAAAGGTAGTTATAAGACCCGAGCCCTTCGACAAGACAACCACAAGAAAAATCAAGAGATAATCTTTACCGCCTCGCAGAAAATGCGGGGCGGAGATTTTTGAGAAAAAGTATCTGTAATTTTATAAAAAAGTGTTTGAATGTACATAATTTTACAGTATAATACCATCTGACCGAAATATTTATCGGCAACGTGAGTTCGAGACCTTCCTCACGGACAACAGCTTACCAAGGTTTTACAAAGGGCTGCTGTCAGAATAAAACTAAAGGAGACAAAAGAATATGAAAAAGGCAAATTATGTAGCAAAAGCGGCAATTATTGCGGCAATTTACGTGGTGCTCACGGAGATTTCCACTCTTCTGGGGCTTTCAAGCGGAGTTATACAGATTCGCTTTTCCGAGGCTATGACGGTGCTTCCGTTCTTTACACCTGCGGCAATTCCGGGACTGTTTGTCGGCTGCATCATCTCGAATCTCTTAGCGGGCGGTGCATTGCTTGATATCGTTTTCGGAAGTGTTGCAACTCTCCTCGGAGCGTTGGGAACCTACGCATTCAGAAGATACAGTATGTATCTTGCACCGCTGTTTCCCATTGCGTCCAATACCCTCATTATTCCGTGGGTGCTCAAGCTTGTGTACGGCTTTGAGGGAACAGTCTTGTTCTTTACGGCCACGGTATTTGCGGGCGAGGTTATTTCCTGCGCTTGCTTGGGTATTCCGCTTATGATACTTCTCGGGAAGAGAAAAGGCCTTTTGGATATAATCAGATAACGAATTTCCATCGGGATTCCGACGGATTTTGCAATGGCGGAATATTCGGGGCGGATATTCCGCAGATACTACCGAGCACATTGCGTGCTGAATGTGTCGCTTTATCAACAGGAGTTGATTTTTCGCGTTTGAAAATTAATAATTTTTTCTGCGAAAAGCTCGTTTACGGGCTTATATGAGCCGTAACGGCGTTGACACAATAAGAAATATATGGTATAATATTACAGAAATTCCGAGGTGGAATCACCACCGAAATAAGAGTACGAAAGGAAATATTTTTATGGCAAAAAAGTCTTATCCTTTATACGAAACCACAGTTTTTGAAAACTTCAGAGTCCTGACGGAAAACGCGGCGGCAAAATTCCCGGACAAAATCGCAGTTTCCTACAGAAAGAATCCCAAGGACAAGGAGCCCATTAACGTTACATACACACAGATGAAGGAGGACATCCGTCACTTTGGTACAAAGGCAGTACAGATGGGCCTTCGCGAAAAGCACGTTGCAATTGTCGGCGAAGCTACTTATAACTGGGTTGTTGCGTTCTTCGGTCTTATGTCCATAGGTGCTGTTACCGTGCCGATTGACAAGGAGCTTCCCGCACCCGAAATTGCGGATATACTCCGTGTATCCGAAAGCTGTGCCGTATTCTACGGTAAGACAGCCGCGGAAAAGGTGGACGAGGAAAGAGCAAACACTCCCGCAGTTACAACCTTCGTTGCAATGACGGGTGATATAATCGACGGTGCGGTTTCCATAGAATCCATGATTGAAGAAGGAAAGAAGCTTTACGAAGCGGGCGACAATTCCTTCTACGACTACGAAATTGACACAGAAAAGTGTGCATCCATCGTGTTCACCTCCGGTACAACCGGCAAGGGTAAGGGCGTTATGCTTTCCCAGAAGAATATCGTTTCCGATATGACACAGGGTATGTACAATTTCGCAATAACACCCAAGACAATGATGGTGCTTCCGCCTCACCACACCTTTGGCTCAACCGTTAACCTTGTAGGACATCTTGCACAGGGCTGTACCGTGTATATTTCATCGGGACTTCTTCAGATTCTCAACGAAATGAAGGAGCAGCAGCCCAGCCACCTCGTGCTTGTTCCTCTCTTTGTTGAAACCTTCTATAAGAGAATATGGACAACTGCGGAAAAGCAGGGTAAGGCGAAGCTTCTCCGTACACTTATGAAGGTGTCCAACGGTCTTCGCAAGGTTGGAATTGACCTTAGAAAACAGCTTTTCAAGAGTGTTACCTCTGCCTTCGGCGGAAAGCTTGAAATGATTATCTGCGGCGGTGCGGCACTTAATCAGGATATCATAGATACCTTTGAATCCATGGGTATTACAATACTCAACGGATACGGAATCACAGAATGTGCGCCTCTTATCTCCTGCAACAGAAACAAGCTTCAGAAGAAGGGCAGTGTAGGTACTCCCATTATCGGCGAGCAGGTGAAGATTCTTGACCCCGACGAAAACGGCGAGGGCGAAATCTGCGTAAAGGGTCCCAATGTAATGCTCGGCTACTACAAGAACGAGGAAGCAACAAAGGCTGCATTTGACGACGAGGGCTACTTCAAAACGGGCGACTACGGCAAGCTTGACGATGAGGGCTGGATTTACATCACGGGCAGACTCAAGAACCTCATCATCTTCTCCAACGGTAAGAATGTATATCCCGAGGAAATAGAAACGGAAATCTCCCGAATCGAGGGCGTTTCCGAGGCGGTTGTATACGCGGGCGAATCCAAAAAGGACCCCACAAAGGAAGTAATCGTTGCCGAAATCTTCCCGGATGCCGAGATGATGGAAAGACGCGGTATCACGGATGTTCAGAAGTATTTCGACGATGAAATAACAAAAATCAACGAAAGAAGCGTTGATTACAAGGCAGTAGGTCTTGTTAAGATAAGAAACGAGGAATTCCCCAAGAACACCTCCAAGAAGATTAAGAGATTCGAAATTGACAAGTCAATTGACTAAAAGAGAGCTCCCGACTGATTTATTTCAGGCGGGAGAATTTTGTTGGGCTATTCAACAAGCCTGAATTTGAATCTAAGCAAAGCAAACGAAAAAGTCAAAAAAACGGGAGAAGCCAATCACTTCTCCCGCAAATTTTTTTAAACAAAACAGAAGATTCCGAAGGAATCAACCTTCCCTGTCCACTGTCCCTTGTCCATTGCCCACTATATTACTTAACTATCTCCAGATACTCTCCATTATATCTGATATCAAAGAAATGCGCCCTCTCAAGCTTATCGTGGTTGGGGCTGTGAAGAACAAGCTTTTCCTTGCCGTCCACATCCTTGAATATCATACCGTGACCGCCGTCCTTTTGAAAAATCGCAGGAGCATCGTGACGCCAGTTGCCGAGGATGTTGCCATCGTCGCAGATTGCCTGAAGCTCAAGATAGTTGTCGTTTTCACCGACACTTGCCCATATCATAATAAGTCTGTCGCTGTCTGTTCTGTAGATGAAGCATCCGTCTGTTACCATACCGTGATGCTTGTCGCTGAAGCGGATTTCACGGGGCAGGGGATTATCACCGGCACGGAACATAATGTGAGGCTCGGAAACAGCTTTTGATAAATCCTTGGAAAGCTCAACACAGCACATCTCACCATTGTTTACCTGAAGCCATTCGTGACAGAAAATCATATAGGGCGTGCCGTTTTTGTCAACATAAAGAGTACCGTCAAGGCATTCCCAGTCACGGGGAGTTACAGGCCCGTCGGAATGAATTCTGAAGGGTCCCTCGGGGGAATCCGCCATAAGAATCTGTGTGCCTCTGCAGGCAGTTTCCGACTTGTATGAAATGAAGATATAGTACTTTCCGTTGTACTTGTGCATTTCGGGTGCCCAGTTGTCTCTGGTTGCCCAGAAATCGGCAGGGGCATTGAAGCATACTATCGGCTCATCGAAATTCTCAAGGTCACGGCTCTTATATACCTTTACACCCATATCGTTGTCGCATCTTGCGTACATATAATATGTACCGTCCTCAAGATATATAAAGGGGTCTCTTATTCTGATGTCAAGTCTTTTCATTGTGTTCTCCTTATCTTCAGTCGGACGAGAGAATAACAAAAAAGTTACCCTCACGAACGCTTATTGTACATTTTTCGTCTGTTATTTCATTTGATACCGTTATCGGAAAATCACGGTCTACCATAGCATCCGACAGCGGATATTTTGCACCCTTAATCGTAACCCCACAAAGCGAGGTAAGGTCTGGAATCAGCGAGAAATATCTGAAATTTCCGTTTTTCTCAATAAGTGCGTCTTTGGTGTTGCAGTAGGATATGATATTCTTTCCGTCGTTTATCGTCACCCGAATGCCCTTATCTGCATATCCGCGAATCAGCGCAAGATTTGCAAGATAATGATCCGCACGGTTACCGGTACCGCCTATAACGGCAATGTCGCTATAACCGAGCCTCTCGGCAATCTCAATTGCAAGCTGTGTGTCGGTGTAGTCCTTTTCGGGAGGAAACTCCATAAATTCCGCATTCGGAAACAGCCTTTTCGCTTCTTCCTTCCCGAAGGAATCCATATCCCCGAGAAGGATATCCGCCGAAATTTCAATTCCCGCCGAAATAAGCCTCAAAGCCTGCGAGCATCCCGAATCAGCGACAATAATAAAGCTTTCTTCAAAATCCGAAGCCCTGAAATTATCGCAGTATATCGGCACACCGCCCGTAAATACAATACATTTCTTCATTTTTCAATCAATTTAAATTCCGCAGGAATTTTTCCTCAACTCTTCACTATTCACTCTTCACTATTCACTAATATCAGTCCCACGGCTTTATGGCGGAAATCTCGCCGTACAGCCTCACAAAGCTCTCGTGTCTTGAGCGTGGAATGATGCCATCCTCAACCGCCTTTTTCACGGAGCATACATCGCTTCCTTCACCCGTGTGAGTGCAGTCCTTGTAGACACAACCGTCCGAATGAGCATATATCTCGGGGAATGCCTCAAGAAGATGCTCCTTTGGAATGAGCTTCAGCTGAGCAACCTCAAAGCTTGAAAATCCGGGGGTGTCCGCTATATATGTGGAGGATGAAATATCGTCAACACGGTAGAGCTCGCTTGCACGTGTCGTGTGCTTGCCTCTTGAAATTTTACGGCTAAGTCCTCCCGTTGCAAGGGAAAGACCGGGGAAGAGAAGATTCATAAGGCTGGACTTTCCCACGCCCGAAGCACCCGCAAAGAAGGAAATTCTGTCCTTTACAAAGTCCTTTATGCGGTTTATTTCTTCGCTGTCCGAGTGTGTGCTTGCCGCCGAGAGAGCAATAGCTTCAAAGCCTGCTCTTGAGTATATGTCAATAAGCTCATCGGCAGGTGCAATATCGCACTTGTTGAACACAAAAAGCACGCTTATTCCGTTGTAGGTTGCAACCGCAGAGAGCTTGTCCAGCATATAAAGGTCAGCCTTGGGGCTTTCCGCACAGGCGGTTATAACAAGACAGTCCACGTTTGCGCAGGCGGGACGGATAAGAATATTCTTTCTTTCCATAATGTCCGTAATGAAGCCCTTGTCCTCGGATATGTACTCAAAGGTCACTCTGTCACCTACCGACGGGGTGATTTTTTCGTGCCTGAACGTGCCCTTGGCGTTGGCGGTTATGCGGAGGTCGGGATTCTCATCCGTGACCACGGTGTAAAGACCTCCCACACCCTTGACAATTCTGCCCGTTGCACTTTTTGCACAAGGTGAGCCTACATTGTTGTTTGTGTTATCCATCTGAATTCTAAAATTCCGTTTCTGTTTGATTTATTGTGAAAATCCGTAACGATTACTGCACTACTGCCTCCGCAGAAGTCTCTGTCACCTCGGGAGTAGCCGTAACCTCGGGCACGGGCTCAGGTACGACCGCCGTATCCGTCACCGCTTCCGAAGGAGCTTCGGGAACGACCTCGGGTGTTGCCTCAGCGGGAGTCTCCGTAATCACGGGAGCCTGCTCTGCAGAAGGCGTGCCTGCAGGTTCATTGCCCGATTCCGCGGGAGGTGTAGCCTCTGTGGAAGGCTCGGGAATTACCGCCTCGGGCTCGGAGGGTGTCTGTACCTCCTCGGGAAGGGGAGCGGGCTGCTCCACCTCGGGAACAGGCTCCTTACCCTTGCTTATGATAAGCTTTACACTGTCATTTATAACCGAAACCTCGGTGCCCGCTGCGGGAACCGTACGAATAACGCATCCCTGCGCAACCGTCTCGGAGAATTCCTCCTCCGCTTCACTGCAGCGCTCGGAGTTGATATCAAGATTTGTCAGCAGCTTCACTGCCGCATCGTGAGGCATACCCACAACGGATTTCGGGATTTTAGCCTTAACATCCGAGGGACCTCCGCTTACTATAATGGTAACCGTATCGCCCTCAAATACAGCCGAGCCCTTTTCGGGACTTGTGCTTATTACGTGGTTACGGATAACGGATTCACTGTTTTTGTATTCGTATTTTGTACGAAGCCCCTTGGTTTCAAGGTCGAGCTTCGCGTTCTCCTTCTCGTAGTGCTTGTAATCAGGGAGGATAATCTGCGATGTGCTTCTTGAAACGTACAGAACAAGCTTTACACCATCTGCGTTTTTCTTTCTTGTGGATTCTGCAAGAGGCTCCTGCGAAATTATTCTGTGAGGCTCAACCTCTGTGCTTACCGTGTAGTTTACCTCAACATCAAAGCCTGTCTCGATAAGAGACGCAAGGAGCGCGTCTGTGAATTCCGCATCCTCAAGGTTTGGAACAACAATTGTGTCCGCCGCACTGTCTCTGGGAGTTTCGGAAACGAATATATCTCCGAATCTGTTCCACGCAAAGAAGGTGAACAGCACAAGCACCGTGAAGAACGCAAGAGTAACGCCGAGTATAATCGCAAGCATAGAGGGCTTTGCGGGCTTTACGTAGCTGTATTCGTCATCATCGTCATCATCGGGCTTTTCTGCGTCATCGTCGTAGCTCGGCACCTTTGTGTGCGCTCCGCTGATGCCGGGGCCTATAACCGTGTTGTTTCCGTTGCTTGCACTTGCGCCCGTGCCCGTTATGGGCTTGCCGTCTGCACCGAGCACAACCGAATCCTTGAATACGGTTTCGGGATGGGCAAGAAGATATTCAAGAGCCTTGTGCATAGCAAGAGCCGTACCGAAGCGACGCTCGGGACTCTTCATCATAGCCTTTATGATGGTCTGCTCAAGACCCCTCGGAATACTGTCGCAAAGGCTCGTGGGAGAAGCGGGCTCGGAGCTTACATGCATCATAGCAACCGCAACGGAGCTTGAGGAAACAAAGGGAAGCTGTCCCGTTACAAGCTCGTAAAGCATAATACCGGTCGAATAAATATCCGACTTTTCGGTAGAGCCGCTTCCGCTTGCCTGCTCGGGGCTTATATAGTTAACCGTACCGATTGCCTTGTCAATAACCGTCAGAGACTTTGCATCGGGAAGCTTTGCTATACCGAAGTCGATAACCTTAATGCTTCCGTCACGCATAAGCATAACATTTTCGGGCTTTATGTCTCTGTGTATAATTCCCTTGCTGTGTGCGTGCGAAAGGGCAGAGAGCACCTGATTTACATAGTGCACCGCCTCACGCCACTCAAGTCTTGTTTTCTTGTCTAGATATTCCTTGAGAGTAATACCGTTGATGTATTCCATAACGATATACTTTTCCTCGCCCTCAAGAGAAACGCCGTAAACCGAAACGATATTCGGGTGAGAGAGCATGGAAACTGCCTTAGCCTCGTTGATAAAGCGCTGAGAGGCGTTCTGCTCCTTGTCGTCGTGAAGGCTCAGAAGCTTTACCGTGACATCGGTATTGGTCTGAAGGTCCTCGGCGAGTGTAACAACGGACATACCGCCCTCGCCCACGATTGACTTTATCTTATATCTGCCGCCGAGAATGCGGCCTATCAGATTTTCGTGATTTCCCATTATATATTTAATTCCTTTTCATCAGTAATGTCAGTAACAACCGCAGAATGCGGTAATTTGCCGAATGCCGATTTTTGTTTTTTGCCCTTATGCAAACACAGCAAGAGCCGTAATGTTGTCCGTGCCGCCGTTTTCGTTTGCCGCATCTACAAGAGCATCGACAATCTCACAGGCAGTCTTACCGCTTGTCATATATGCAAGGATATCCTCGTTTGTCACCATATTGGAAAGTCCGTCACTGCAAAGAAGAACAGCGCTCGGCACCTTGCAGGTGAAAACATCGGGCTCTGCCGTGTCCTTTACACCGACAGCCTTCAGAATTACATTCTTTTCGGGATGGTACATTGCCTGCTTTTCCGTTATTTTTCCCGAGTCTATAAGAGACTGCACAAAGGAATGGTCGCGAGTAATCTGCGAAAGCACGCCGTCGTAAATCTCGTATGCTCTGCTGTCACCGATGTTTACGCAGTAAAGGGTATCACATACAACGAGCGCCGCAACAAGCGTTGTGCCCATGCCTCTGTATTCCTCGTTCTGAGCGGCACTTGCAAGAACAGTCTTGTTGGCAACCTTTACGCCGTCACGAAGTATTTTTTCAAAAGGAATATTGGAAAGGCTGGATAAATCCTCATCAAATGCCTCAATCTGTCTTACAACGTAGCGGTTGAAGCATTCAAGAGCCGATTCGCTCGCGAATTTACCGCCCGCAGCACCTCCCATACCGTCGCAGACGGTTGCAAGAAGAGCGGGGCTTTCCGTGCATCGGAGCTTTATTTCTTCACAGCCGAAGGAGTCCTGGTTTTCCGACCTTACTCGTCCCGTGTCGGTTTTTCCGTAGTATATCATATGCTGTCTCCTTTCCAAAGCCGGGTGGCTTTGATTGGAATTAAAAGTGTATGCGAAAATATATGCTTATTCTTCCTTACTGTCGTCACGGCGAAGCTGACCGCAGGAGGCGTTAATGTCAGAGCCGAGTCGTCGTCTTACCGTGGCAGTAATTCCGTGTTTTTCGAGAATCTTTACGAATGTCTCGATTGTCTTTGTGCCGCTTCGCTTGTAGTCTCTTTCCTTTACGTCGTTAAGAGGAATGAGATTTACGTGGCAGAGCATTCCCGAAAGAAGCCTTGCAAGAGTGGTGGCACATTCGGCGCTGTCGTTTACGCCGTCTATCATTGCGTATTCAAAGGAAATTCTTCTGCCCGTTACACCAATATAATCACGGCAAGCCTTCAGAAGCTCATCTATGTCCCACTTTCTCGCCACGGGCATAATACTCTGCCGATACTCCTGCGTGGGTGCGTGAAGAGAAACGGAGAGGGTAATGGGAAGATTTTCCTCTGCCAGCTTGTATATTCCGGGCACAACTCCGCAGGTGGAAAGGGAAATGTGTCTGTAGCCGATGTTTATACCGTCGGGATTGTTTACAAGCTTTAAAAACTTTATTGAATTATCAAAATTGTCAAGCGGCTCACCGATACCCATCATAACAATGTTGGATATTCTCTCGCCCGTATCATTCTGAGCCGCAAGAATCTGTCCCAGCATTTCGGAGGGCGTCAGATGTCTTGAAAGCCCCGCAAGGGTGGAGGCACAGAAGGAGCATCCCATACGGCATCCCGCCTGAGTTGAAATGCATATTGTGTTGCCGTGCTTGTAGCGCATAAAAACGCTTTCTATTCTTTCGCCGTCGTAAAGCTCAAAAAGATACTTTACCGTGCCGTCGAGCTTTGATACGAATTTCTTGTGTATTTTCGGAAGGGCTATGTAGCATTTCTCCGAAAGAGCCTCACGCTGTCTTGCGGAAATGTTGGACATTTCGGAAAAGTCGGAAATTCCCTTCATAAGCCATGAAAAAATCTGCTTTGCGCGGAATTTCTCGAACTTCACTCCCGTTTCCTCGGAAAGAGTGGGAAGAAACGCCGAAAGCTCGTCAATATCAAGGCTCGCGATGTCTTTTTTTTCGGTATTCAAAGTTATACCTCGTTTTTATATGAATTCAGTCCTTTACGATTTTAGCCGTAAAGAAGCCGTCTGTACCGTTTTTGTGGGGGAAGAAGGTAACGTAGCCCTTATCCTCCTTGCCGAATATTCCCGTGCTCTCAAGGTGATAACCGGGATTGCTTGCAAGGAATTTTTCCACGATGTCCTCATTTTCCGCCTTTCTTACGGTACAGGTGGAGTAAATGAGCGTCGCACCCTTCTTGAGATACTTTACCGACTCGCAGAGAATGGCATACTGTACCTCGGGAAGATTTTCAACCTCGCTCTTGTCCTTATATCTTATGTCGGGCTTCTTTGCAATAACACCGAGTCCCGAGCAGGGCACGTCACAGATAACATAGTCTGCAAGTCCGAAAAGCTCCTCCTTGGGATTTCTCGCATCTCGCGCCTCTGTCCTTATGTTTGTAAGACCGAGTCGCTCCGCACCGCTGTCAATAAGCTTTATTCTGTTCTTGTGAAGGTCAAAGGAATAAACCGTACCCTTACCTCCGAGCTGAATCGCCGCAGAGAAGGTTTTGCCGCCGGGGCAGGCGCATACATCCGTTACAACCGTGCTCTCGTTTACATCCTTAATGAGTGATGTGCAAAGCTGTGAAGCCTCGTCCTGCACATAGAAAAGACCGTCAGCGAAGCCGTAAAGCTCCTGCACGGGGAAGCTTCCGTCAAGCCTTATTCCGAAGGGTGAGCCTGCGGTTGCACTTGCGTGATTTCCGAGTGCGGAAAGGAGGCTTTCCCTTGTGGTCTTTGTTGTGTTGACCCTCAGAGTCACCGACTGAGAAATACCCGAAATATAGGAAGCAAAAGCAAATGCCGTCTTTTCACCGTAGTCCTCGCAGAGCGAATCTATAATCCACAGAGGAATGCTTGTCGCAATGGAAACGGATTTTCTGCCGCCCTCTTTTTCTATCATTGCGGGGATTTTGTCCTTTCCGCGGACAATACTGCGAAGCACACCATTTACATATCCGCACTGATTTTCACTGTGGGATGTGGTCTTGCAGATGTCAACCGCCTCGTTGCACGCCGCACTGTCGGGGACTCTGTCCATAAACAGAATCTGATATACGGCAATACGCAGAATGCAGAGAATTACGGGGTCAATTTTTTCGTATTCAATGTTGGAAAATTTTGTGATTACAAAGTCAAGAGTCAGAAGTCTTTCGGTCGTGCCGTAAAGAAGAGCGGTAAAGAAGCTCTTGTCAAGACCCTCGAATTTGTATTTTTTTATCATACTGTCAACCTCAATATTGGTAAACCTGCCGTTTTTGATGCAGGAATTGAGGGACAGCACAGCGGCTTTTCTCGGATTCAAATCGTTTATCCTTTCAAGATGTTAAGGTTAGTCCCTGCGTCTTGCAACGATAAGAAGCAAACGCAAGAACTGAAGTGTGGATGCCGCAAATGCCGCAACGTAAGTCATGGCAGCGGCGGTAAGAACGGAGCGGGATGCGGAAATAGCCTCGTTATCCATAGTGCTGTAGTCACGAAGAAGCTCGATTGCTCGTCTTGAAGCGTTGAACTCAACGGGAAGCGTCACAAGCTGGAAGAACGCAAGAAGTCCGTAGCCGATAACACCTGCAAAGGCGAGCGTATATGAGCTTATGAGAAGTCCGATAATTACAAGAGGCATAGCAAACTTGGAACCGAGGTTACATACGGGAACAATCGCCGTACGCACCTGAATGGGGAAGTACTGCACCGCGTGCTGTACCGCGTGACCCGCCTCGTGAGCGGCAACACCTACAGCGGCGGCATTTCTTCCGTTGTAAACAGCCTCAGAAAGTCTTATAACATTTGCGCTCGGGTCGTAGTGGTCGGAGAGCTTTCCCGAGGTCATTTCTATTTTAACATTGTAAAGTCCGTTTTTGTCAAGAATAAGTCTTGCCGCATCATAGCCTGAGAGCGCAGTTGCGATTTTTGACTTTTTGTCAAAGGTGGAATTTACCGTACCCGAAAGTATAATGGATATAACTGATATTGCGATAATCGCAAAATAAAGAATTGTATCTGCTGTCATTGCCGTGAACTCCTTTCTTTGTATAAAGGGTTACATACCGAAGATATCTCCGAGCGAAACCTTTCTGCCGTTTATCATATCCGTGCTTGTAAGAAGCTTCGAGCCCTCGGGCTTGAGCGAGTAAAGAGAAATGCATCCCTCACCGCACTTTACGGTAAGATTGTTCTTCTTGCACTCAACAACCTCACCGATTTTCGCACCTTCGGGAGCCTTGAAATCGGAAACGGCGGAGGCATAAATCTTAATAAGCTTTTCGGAAAGCGTTGTCTTTGCACCGGGGAAGGGAGCAAGACCTCTTATTGTGTCGTGCACCTTCTTTGCGGAAAGCGACCAGTCGATAATTTCGTCCTCGGGAAGAATCTTTGCGGCATAAGTTGCCTCTTCCTCCTTCTGAGGAACTGCGGTAAGCTTGCCCTCTGCTATATCATTTACAGTTTCTGCGATAATATCCTTGCTGATAGAAGCAAGTCTGTCGAAAATATCTCCCGTACAGTCAAGAGGGGAAATGCTTATCTTATCAATGCGGAGAATATCTCCTGTATCAAGTCCGTAGCCCATCTGCTGAATGGTAATTCCCGTTTCCTCGTCACCGTTAAGAACTGCTCTCTGAATGGGAGCGGCGCCTCTGTACTTCGGAAGAATGGAGCCGTGGATATTTATACAGCCATACTTCGGAAAATCAATAACATAGGGCGGAAGAAGCTTTCCGTAAGCCGCAACTACAATTATGTCGGGATTGAGCTCACGAAGAAGCGGAAGACACGCCTCATCCTTGAAGGTTTCGGGCTGATATACGGGAAGTCCCTTTTCAAGAGCGTACTTCTTGACGTCCGAGAAGGTAGCCTTCATACCTCTGCCCTTCATTGTGTCGGGCTTTGTGAAAACACCGACTACATTCATACCTGCTTCAACAAGTCCCGAGAGGGAGCTTGTGGCAAAGTCCGGTGTTCCCATAAATACTATTCTTAAATCCTTATTCATTACTTTCTCCTTTGCGCTTTGTTGTGGAGATATTACTCAACCTCGTCCGGATCGAGCATTTCTATTGCGTTGTCAATATAAAGAACGCCGTCAAGATGGTCGCTCTCGTGGCAGAGGCATCTGCCGAAAAGACCTGTGCCCGTATAGGTGAAGGTCTCGCCCTTTCTGTTTGTAGCCTCAACTGTAACGGTCATCGGACGGGAAGTAACACCATACTTTCCGGGAATGGAAAGACAGCCTTCAACCTCCTCCTGATGTCCCTCGGTCTTTATAATTCTGGGGTTTATGAATTCAACTATGTTGTGACCGTTGTCGGGATTGTCGTCGATAATAAAAATTCTGCGGAGAATTCCCACCTGAGGTGCGGCAAGACCTACGCCGCCGCTCTTTATAAGAGTGTCCTTCATATCATCGAGAAGGGTGATTGTTCTGTCCGTGATTTCTCCTACGGGCTTTGATATCTTTCGGAGAACAGGCTCGTTTTCCTTCATTATGTTAAGAATCGCCATTTTGTTTTCCTTTCCGGGAGTTTTCCCTTGCTTATGTGATTCCGTGGATTTGCTTTACTTAATTTATATATTCTGCGGGTCCATATCTATCGAAACGGAAACATCACCGTTCGAGCCCTCAAGGAATCTTGAGTATACCTCCGAGATAAGCTGTCTGAGCCTCTTGCTGTTTCTGCCCTTGAGCACAAAGCGCATTCTGTACTTGCCCGCAACCTTGTATACGCCCGCCTTGAACGGTCCGAAGGTGCACAGCTTAAGGTCGGAATACCTTTCGTTAAGGGTGGAAATAAGATCCCTTCCGAATGCTTCAATGCTGAGAGTCGCCTCTCTTTCGATGGCTGAGGTGAAGTTTATGACTATCATATCGCAGAAGGGCGGATAAAGTGCCGCTCTGCGGAAGCTTATTTCGCTGTTGTAGAAGCTTTCGTAATCCTGCCGTGCACTTGTGACAAGCACATCGTGGTCGGGCGTATAGGTCTGTATGAGAGCCCTGCCCGAAAGCTCGGCTCTGCCCGCTCTGCCTATAACCTGTGTCATCACCGAGAAGGTACGCTCGTTGGCACGGAAATCCGGCATATAAAGGCAGGAATCCGCACTCAATACACCCACAAGAGAAACGTTGGGAAAATCGTGTCCCTTGGTAACCATCTGCGTACCGAGAAGAATGTCCGCCTCGCCGTTTCTAAAGGACTCGAGAATTCTGTCGTGGGCAAACTTACCGCTGGTGGTGTCCGTGTCCATGCGAACTATTCTCGCATCGGGGAAATACATCCCGATATGCTCCTCAAGAAGCTGTGTACCGTAGCCGAGCGTGGTTGTGTGCTCGCTGCCGCAGTTGGGGCAGACCCTCGGAAGCTCTGCTGTGTGACCGCAGTAGTGACAAACCATTCTGCCACCGCTTCCGTAGCCGTATTTGTGATAGGTCATAGAGACGGAGCAATGAGGACATTCCAGAACGAACCCGCATTTCTTGCAGGAAAGGAACGACTGATAGCCTCGTCTGTTGATAAATAAAATGGACTGCTGCTTGTTTTCGAGATTTGTTTTAAGCTCCGAAAGAAGCCTGTCGCTGAGTATTTTCGGGAAATTGGGATTCAGAATCTCCCGCACTCCGTCCTTTGTTGAGTATAAGGGGAATTCACCCTTGTTGTCACGCATATCGCACATTTCAACCGTGGGAAGCCCACCCTTTGAATAGCGCTCCTTCATTTCAACAAGAGTATAAGTACCCTCTTTGGCCTTGTAATAGCTTTCGATACTCGGAGTTGCCGAGCACAGAAGCATAAAGGCACCTGTCTTACCGCATCTGTAGCGGGCGATATCCCTTGCGTGATATCTTGGAGTCATTTCCGACTTGAAGGAGGATTCCTGCTCCTCGTCAATGACAATAAGACCGAGATTCTTTGCGGGAGCAAATATTGCCGAGCGGGTACCGAGAATAACTCTTGCCTCGCCCTTATCAATCCGCTTCCACGCATCAAGCCTTTCGCCTGCGGAAAGACCGGAGTGAAGCACGGCAACAATGTCACCGTATCTCTTCATAAATATGCCGACAGCCTGCGAGGTAAGCGCAATTTCGGGAACAAGAATAATCGCACTCTTGCCGTCCCTTACGCATTCGTCCGTAAGCTTCTGCACAACATTGGTTTTACCGCTTCCCGTAACCCCGTGAAGAAGTGCCGCCCTTGGAGCCTCGTCCTTGTAGAGTGCATAAAGGGTATCGAATGCTCGCCTCTGACACTCGGAGAGGGAAAAGTCCGAAATGGCTTCCTCCTTCCTGATATCCGCATAAGGATTTCTGTTTTTCGGAATGGGAAGAATATCCACAACATTCTTTTTCTGAAGCTCTCTTATAACCGCATCACTCACACCGGAAAGCTCACGCAGCTCACCGATGGGGGAGAAGGGATTTTTTTCAAGCTCGGCTATGGCAGAAAGCTGCTTTACCGTAAAGGAGCTTGAGGATGCAGACAGAAGCTCAGATACCTCCTCGGAGGAAAGCTTCAGCTGTACGTATTTGTCGTTTTTTGTGTTGACCTTGCAGTCAGCTCTTGAGATTTTACTTAAGTAACCTCTCGAGCAAAGATATTTAAGGGTCTGAAGACTGCCGTCGAATGCGGCCTTAAGCTCACTTTCCGACACCTCGCCCTTTTCATTGACGTATGCGAGTATGCCCGCGGCGGATTCGTTGAGAGCTCCGTCCCGAGCCTTTGAGCCCGCTCTGTAAAATACGCTTGTTCTCACACTGAAGCCCGAGGGCATAACAGCCTTGGATGCTTCACCGATTGAGCAGAAGCATCTGTCCTTGAGAAACTCGCATATTCCGTAAAGCTCCGCACCTATTGAAAGGTTGTCGGGAGCCGTACCTATTATGGGCTTGCTGTTCTTGTATTCGGACGAATCCTTGACCGAGGAAACAATCCCCGCAACGTGTCTGTTGCCGATGCCAAAGGGCACAATAACAACAGAGCCGACATCAAGAACGCCCGAAAGCTGTTCGGGAATAACATAGTCGTATTCCTTGTCAATCTGATAGGGAGCGCCGAGAATATGGACGCCCGCATACATCGGTGTAACCTTTACCTTATCCACTTCCGACACTCCTTCCTTTTTAATTCCTTGCGGAAGCCGAATTATTCTTCGACCTCAGCCGCTGTGCCAACCTTGGGGTTAACAATGTGGAAGTCGCCGTCGTGAAGAAGCTCGATACCTGCGGCAACGGGCTTTTCCTCCATAAGGTCACGACGAAGGGGCTGCTTGTCGGAGCCCTGAAGGTAAGAGGAATCCGCGAGCTCGCTTCTTTCAGCATCTCTTATAAGCTTCTGCTTAGCGGTAACGTATCCTGCACTCTTTGCGGAAGCAATAACAAGAGTGTATCTGTTGCACTGGTTTTCGTTTGTGAGCTGTTCTACTGAGGGTTTGATCATCATAATGGTGGTCTCCTTTAATAATATATAGATTTTATTTTAAACAAGTTTTTTGGAATGCAAAATGCTAAATGCAAAATGCAATTTGCAGAAGAATTCGACGGATTCTTCAAAGACCGCTTGCGGTCTTTACAATGCACAATTGATGTTGAAAGCTTCGCTTTCCTCGGGAAAATTAAAAATAAATGTAAATGTCAAAATTCATGTCTGCAACAATTTTAATTCGATTGAAGATTTATGAAGTAAATCATCGTTGATTGTGAATTGTGCATTGTGAATTGTGCATTTTATTCAAAGTATGTTGCGATAACATCTCTGTTTGCCAAGGGCTTTAAGTTTTCCGCAAGCACGCAGGCGTAGATTTCTTCTGCGGCTTTTTTGATTTCGCCCTGACGGTTTACTATGATGTAGTCGTAAAGAAGAGCGTTGGGAGCCTCCTTCTTTGCAATTGCGAGACGCTTTTCAACTACCTCCTCGGACTCTGTGCCTCTTGAGCGGAGTCTTTGTGAAAGCACCTCAAAGCTTTCGGGTGTGATGAAGATGAATATCGCTCCGGGGAAAAGCTTCTTTATCTGAAGCGCGCCCTGAACCTCAATTTCGAGAATTACGTTCTTGCCCGAGGCAAGCTTTTCTTCAACGAATTTTCTCGGAGTACCGTAGAAATTGTTGTTATATACGGCGTATTCCAAAAAGCCGTTCTGTTCTATCTGCGATACGAAATCTTCCTTTGAAATGAAGAAATAGTTTACGCCGTCCACATCTCCGGGTCTGGGAGCTCTTGTGGTGGCGGATACTGAGCATACGAATTCCTCGTGGGAATCGAGAAGCTCACCGAGCACCGTGCCCTTGCCCGCACCCGACGGACCGGATATTACGATAAGTTTTCCTTCTTTGTTCATTTTGTACTTCCTGTACTCCTTTCGGTTTGTGCACAGCCTCTTTCTGAGAGAAGCATTTTTATGTAGTCCTTATATACATCGAATCTCGCCATATATTCCGTCGGCATACTGAACTCTGTGTAGTATTCCGTAAGAGCATCGGGAAAGACTCTTAAGATGTCTGTTTTTCCGTAAAGAGCCGTAAGCTCCTTTTCGTCTTCGGCACCGTCGCAAAGACCCGAAATGAGTCCTCCAAGTGCCGCACCCGCCTCGAGAGCCCTTGCAAGCATCCGCGAATATTCGCAAAAGTCGGGATTTTTTATGTCCTCAAGAAGAGCAAGACAGCCCTTTTCAAGAGCCGAGCAGCTTTCCTTGATTTTTCCGTTTTTGTATATTTCCGTCCCCAAAAGCCTTTTCTCTATGGAATCGGAAAGGAACATTCCGCTGTCCGCATCCATAAAGTCCTGACCCGAGGAAAGAAGATTTGCCGCACTCTGAACATCCGCAAGAAGCCTTGCAAATTCAAAGGGAATTCTGCCGATTTCAGTACCGCTCTCTCCGAAATATTTTTCGGAAACAAACTGTAAAACCGCATCGTAGCAAAGCGATTCACCCTTGCACAGCCTTGCCACAGCCTCAAGAATCGGCTCTGTCAGAATATGTGGCACACGCCTTACCGCCCAGCTTGTGACAATAACACCGAGCGAGCCGGATTTTTTTGCCGTAAGCACCGCCTGAATGCAGTTGTCAAGGTGAGCATTTCTCGGCATAAGCACCGTGTCACCCATAGACCGCACCGCAGGAGCGCATATCACCTCAAAGCCCCTGGAAAGAAGCTCGTCCGTGCCCGAAAACGCCACGTGGGAATCCTCGGATAACGGGTAAGCCCTGCCGTAAAATTCTCTGCCGTTTTCCTCGGAAAGAATTCCCGTGTAGTCCCAGTCCATTATGGCCGTATCCTTGGGAAGCATATCCGCAAGACCGTCATATTTCAGAACCATATCACCCCACATAACGGGAGTGTATCCCTTGTCTTTAACAAAGCCCAGTGCCTTGCCGTAGTAGTCCGCAAGAATCATAGCCTGAGACTTTCCCCGACATTCGGAGCAGGTCTCCGAGAACTTTATCTCGTCTGCACCTATGTGGAAATATTTGCTGTCACCGTGAAGGCTCATCACCTGCGAGGCAAGCTTCCCGAAAAGCTCAAGGCTCTCCTTTTGGCTTGCACACAGCGAGTGACTTCCTTTGCCCTTTTCGGCATAGTGCTCACCGAGGCTTGCGTATCTGTCAAATCTTGTAACCCAGTACATGTGCCCGAGGCACTGCATCATGGGGATGATTTCAATGCTGTTTTTTCGGCACAGCCTCTTTATTTCCTCAATCTGAGCGACCGTAAGAGCATCAGGTGAAGCAAGAGGGGAAAGCTCACCGAAGAACGGGAACTTGTCCTGATACTCAAGAAGCACCGTGTTGTAGCCCATATCGGCTATGCGCTCTATAATCCTGCAAATAAAGGGAAAATTCGGCATCTGCGCCTTAAGGTCAAGGTGAAATCCGATTATCTTCATTTTCTTACGTCTCCGAAATCAATTTCGTAAACTGCTCTGAAGCCCTCGTGGGTGGAGTCAAATGTGATTTTTCTGCCGTCTCTCGACCATCTGGGGTGCAGGTCGCACCTGATGTCGATTATCGGCACCTCGGGAGAATAAAATCCGCCGAGGAATATATTCTCATCCTTCTGTGTGTCGTAAACACAAAGGGACTGAATTCTGTTTTTGTCGGGGTATGTGTCGTTGAGCATATATCTTCCGCTCGCGTCAAGGCTCATATGGTTGTCCTCGTCGGAAAAATATGCCGTTGACATTATTACGCCGTCGCCCCTTGACAAATCGTAAATATAGTTTGTGATTTTACCGCCGACGCTTGTGCCGTCACCGTCAGAGAAGGCGATGATTCTGTCGTTATCCTGCCACCAGTAGTGGGAGAAATAGCAGTAATCGCACATAAGCACGGGATTCTCACCGTTACGACCGCACACAATAACGCAGGTTCTGTGCGGCTTTCCGACCTCGGGGAAGTTTCTGCAAAGAAGCATGAATTTCGAAGCATCGGGGGAGAAGGTGATGTGATTTATCACAAGCTTTCTGTCTGCATCGAAATACTTGCCCGTAAGATGCCATATTTCGTCAAGAGATATAACAAGCTCGGAATTCCCCGTAACCATATCCACAAGGAATACACCGTCATCCGTCGGATGGTTTACACTCTTGAATCTGTCCTCAAAACAAGCATAGCCGTATCCGGGACGGAAGTCGTACATTCTTGAGAAGTTTATGGAAAGACCGTATTTACCGTCCTTTGAAACATTCGCCACAGGTTTTGAGAGATATCTTCTTTTGCCGCTCTCAATATCCATAACGACAGCCCTGTAGTCACCTTCGAAGACATCGTTGTAGATAATCTCGCTCTCGCAAAGGGGATTCCACTGAAGCATAGCCCCCTGCTGGAAATTCCACGCGAGAGTTTCCGTAAGTCTTCGATACTCTCCGTTCTCAAGAATGCCTATCTCGCATCTGTCGCCCTTAACCTGAAGTCTGTCGGCGAAATCCGTCTTGTGAACAAGATGAAGGCTTTCGGCTTTGTTCCACGGCTGAAGGTCGTAATATCCGAAGAAGAACTGCTCCCTTGCGGGCGAAATTCTCTTAACGGACACGCATTCAAATCTGTCCATACTCCGAAATTATTCCTCTTCCTCTTCCTCGGCATTGTCGTCGGCATTGCCGTTGGATCTGTTGGAAATGGTTTCCGGCTGAATTGCGGAAAGAATAACGTGATCGCTGTCAGTAATAATTACCGCTCTTGTCTTACGACCGCAGGTAACGTCAATAAGCTTTCCCGTATCACGGGTATCCTGAATAAGTCTTTTGATCGGCGCAGAATCGGGACTTACAAGAGCAATAACTCTCGATGCCGAAACCATATTGCCGAAGCCGATGTTGATAAGCTGCATGAAAGTTCTCCTTTTTTTGAATGCATAATGCATAATGCATAATGCATAATTGATGTTGAAAGCTTCGCTTTCTTCGTTTTGTTTTTATTTTGATGTTGATGCGTAGAAGTTTAAAAATTTAAAATTTGATTCAAATGAAGGAAACGAAGTTTCCATCCTTGATTATGCATTATGAATTATGCATTATGCATTCCGAGTCCAAAGTGTCCTCGCGTAGAAATCCGAGGCTCAAATTTACTCCAGATTCTGAATCTGCTCTCTTATCTTCTCCACCTCGCTCTTTGCCTCAACGACAATCTTTGCTACATCAGCGCTGTTGCACTTGGAACCCGTGGTGTTGATTTCACGGTTGATTTCCTGAAGAAGGAAGTCAAGCTTTCTGCCTACGGGGACTGCGATGTCCTTGTCGTTTTCGGCGAGGATTGAGCGGAATTCGGCAATGTGGCTGCCGAGGCGTACCATTTCCTCGTCAATTGCTACCTTGTCCGAGAAGATTGCTACCTCCTGAATGATTCTTGTTTCGTCAATGTCGGCACTGTCGAGGAATTCCTTGATTTTTTCTGTAAGTCTCGCTCTGTATGCCTCTATTGTTTCGGGAACTCTTGCCTTTATTTTTTCCACAAGCTGCTCGATATAATCAAGCTTTGAGTGGATATCCGCACAGAGTCTTGCTCCCTCGTCGCATTTCATTCTGAAGAATTCCTCAAGGGCAAGGGTAAGAGCAGGGGAGAGCTTCTCGAAAAGCTCGTCGGCGCTCTCGTCATCGCTCTTTGTTCTCTTGAATACGTCGGGATTTCTGGAAACGCTCATAACGCTTATGTCGTTACGGAGTCCGTACTTTTCCGCAAGCTCGTTAAGGCAGGAGAGATAACCGCGAAGATACGGTGCATCAATTGCGATTTCCACATCCTCTGCATCATCGCTCTGCTCTGTCGTAACGAAAAGCTCAATCTTGCCTCTTGTGGCAAAGGAAAGAATCTTCTGCTTGATTCTGTCCTCAATTCTGAGGTACATCTTCGGCATCTTGCAGGTGATGTCGGTAAATCTTGAATTCACGGACTTTATTTCGATTGTGAACTCCGTTCCTCCGACAGTGGCTTTTCCTCTGCCGAAGCCCGTCATGCTTATAATCATAATGAAATTTTGCCCCTTTTAGGGACTGCTCCTTAAATATATTTTTTGTAAATTCACGCCGATTGGAAACATTATGGCATAATATCATCATTATACAATAATCTATTATAACATTATACATCCGAAATAGCGATTTGTCAAGGCTTTTCACCTAAAATTCCCATATATATCGCAATCCGTTCAATGTCACACAGACAACTTACCAAAGATGCGTTTTTTTGGTGATTTGTACATCACGAGCGAGGAAAAATCCCCCGTGCTTCAAGCGGGAAATACGCTCCAAATCCCGACAAAAATCCCCTGAAAAAGAAACATTTTGTTAAATTTGCACGGAACTGACGACAATTTTTGTACGGATTTGCGTTTTTTCGACTGTTTTAGATATAATTTTATGGATATAAGGTTGATAATTTGAAAAATGTATGTTATAATAATTCAATTGAATTTTACAATAGCAAATACCGATATTTTTAAGGAGAAAAATACCGATGAAGAGAAAAAAGAAATTCGGCGACCGTCCCGACGGACGACGCATATACGACAGCGACCCCATGCACGTTGTGTTCCCCTATGTTCTCGGCAACAGATGTGACAACGAGGTTTGCATTACGGAAAAAATCAATGTTTCGGCAATCAACGAATACATAAAGAAAAAGAACCTCGGAAACGAGGATTTCGAATACACCGCATTCCATGTAATAATGGCGGCTCTTGCAAGGGTTATTGCGGAAAGACCGCGTCTTAACCGCTTCTATGCGGGTTACAGACTTTACGAAAGAGACTACATCTCCTTTGCCTTTGCCGTAAAGAAGGAATACACCGACGACTGTCCCGAAACAATGGCAATTGTAGGCTATGACCCCGAAAAGGCAGAATCTCCCATTGACCAGATTTACGGAAATGTAAGAGATGTGGTAAAGGGCATCCGCTGTGAGGGTAAGGTTATTGACGGCGTG
The DNA here is from genome assembly GCA_017560085.1 of Clostridia bacterium. GTDB lineage: Bacteria > Bacillota > Clostridia > Oscillospirales > CAG-382 > SIG622. The sequence continues at coordinate 8,378 of JAFYPA010000078.1, read as the reverse complement.
ACCGCAATTATGAAGATTGTTTCCGTGCTTCCGAGATTCCTTATAAAGGCAGTGGTTGGAGTTCTCAATCTTCTCGATTATTACGGACTTTATCCCAGATCCGTTATGGAGGACGACCCCTATTTCTCCACCTGCTTTGTGTCAAACCTCAAGAGCATAAGACTCAACGCCGACTATCATCACCTTGCAAACAGAGGCACAAACTCCATTTTCATGATAATAGGCAGAAACGAAAAGGAGGTAACCGTTGACGAAAACGGCAACAGAGTAGTCAACGAGTATATTCCTCTTAGCATTGTTATAGACGAAAGAATCGCCGACGGCGTATACTTCTCAAAGTCCATCTCCAAGTTCAGAAGATACCTCGCACATCCTGAGAACCTCGATACGGTGCTTTGCGAAGCAGATGCTGAAAAGACCGAGGAAGTAACAGCCTGACCGAACGGGCGCAGTTATATTTTACGATATAGTTTTTGCATTTTACGATATAGTTCTTGATTCAATATTTACAAGCGAAAATTCATATGCTATAATGAATTTGAATTTACATATTCAGGAGGTAAAAATATGAAAGCTATGAAATTCACAAGACTTTTAAGCCTTGTTTTCGCACTTTTACTTGTTTTTACAGGTGTGATTTTCCTCGCAAATCCCAAGGTGAGTGCCGCAGTTACGGAAAGCTCACTTTCTGCAACACACGAGCTTCTTGACTGGAAGCCGAATGCAGGCTCATATTGGAATTCTACAGGTGGAATCAAGCTCCTCACAGATGATACTCCCTTCGCTAATCAGTATATCGGCTCTGCCGTAAGATTTACAAAAGAGGATATTCCCGTAGGAAGCTACATCTTTATAGACAGCGGATACCGCTACCGTCCCGAGGGCTGGCAGAATGCTACCGATAAAAACACGGGCGAGCGTCCGGCAAATGTCACCACCTCCTGCGTTGAGGTAACAGAGGAATGGTGGGGCGATTTCACACTTCGTGCGTTCCAGATTCAGAATACCGAATCCTCCAAAAAGTATACGGTAGAGGGCGACAGCACAAATTACACCTGGGACCTTCGCGCAAACTTTGACGAGGCAAAGACAAAGCTTCGTATCTATGTACCGAAAAAGACTGTGACAGCATACAAGCAGCTTGAGCTGACATGGACCTCGGGCTTTTACAGCTCTGAAGGAACAAGCACAAATATAAACAGCGGCAGCGATCTTGCAAAGCAGTTTATCTGTACACAGATATTCACAAGGGAAGATATTCCCGTAGGCTCATATATCGAGGTTGACAGCGGCTACAAGTACAGACCCGAAGGCTGGACACAGCTTGGTGTTGCAACAAGCCCGAGACCCGACAATGTTTCTGCAAGCAGAGTTGATGTTACCGAGGAATGGTGGGGCAATTTCAATTACAGAGCCTTCAATATTTCAGGTGTACCGCAGGTAGACATAAGTGACAAGGTGGCTGAAGCTTCAAAACACTTCAGAATTTATGTGCCGACAACAGAGACAGCAAAAGAAGCCCCCGAATTCGAATGGACTCTCGGATACTGGGATTCCTCATCCCGTTTTGATATAAGTCAGGGCAGCGATCTTGCAAAATGCTTCGTTGCAAGCCAGAGATTCACAAAGGAAGACCTTCCCGTAGGTACCGTTATCACAATCGACAGCGGATATAAGTATCGTCCCGACGGTTGGATTGACCTTGAAACCAAGAACACGCACGAAACAAAGCCCGGAAACGTAACAACAGCAAGCGTGACCGTCACAGAGGAATGGTGGGGAGATTTCAACTACAGAGGCTTCAACATTTCCACAACAGCTCAGGGTGACATTTCGGAAAATTACCTTGAGGTTGCATCTCACTTCAATATCACTCTCCCCGACGGAACAAAGTACGCACATCCGAAGAAAACTCCTAGGTTTGTGTGGACTCACGGCTGCTACAGCTCCACATCCAACTCGAAAATTACAACAACGGGTTCGTTTGCGATAAAATATGCCGCGTCACAGATATTCACAAAGGACGATATCCCCGTTGGCTCTGTTATTACCGTTGATTCGGGATATTATTACAGACCCGAGGGGTGGGTAAGTCTTGATACTCCGAACGCAACAAGACCTTCAACCGTAAGCACCAAGAGTGTAACCGTTACCGAGGAATGGTGGGGTGACTTCAACTACAGAGCGTTCAATGTTTCCAACAACCCTGCAGTAGATCTTACCGATGACAACTATCTTGAGGTTGCATCTCACTTTAATATCACTCTTCCCGACGGAACAAAGTTCCTGCACCCCGGTCAGGAGGAAGAACCGGACGAGCCTGTTGTTCCCGATGAGCCTACAGAAACTCCCAATCCCATTGTGATTCCCGAGGCAGAGGACGGTGTTCTACGTTTGCTCTCCATCGGTAACAGCTATTCCAACGATGCTCAGGCTTATATTGCAAAAATTGCCGAAGGACTCGGTCTTAAGATTGAATTCTACAACCTCTACTACGGCGGATGTAAGATTGAACAGCACTACAACTTCTATAACAACAACAGCGCAAATTACGATTTTTACAAGAATATGACAAGGTATGTGAGCGGAAAGGTGACAATAAAGAACGCCCTTGAAGCAACACAGTACGATTACATCACATTCCAGCAGGGTTCATATTCCTCTGACAGCTACAGCTCCTATGCTCTTCTTGATGAGCTTATGGCAATTGTAAGGGGATATCAGCCCAATGCCGAATTCCTTATCCACCAGACCTGGAGCTACTGTGAAGCACGCTCCTGCAACGGTGACGAGGCAAACAAGAGCGGTAAGGGATACGCCTCAAGTGCGGAAATGTTCAAAAAGGTTGAGGAATGCTACGCAAGAGCGGCGGCAGATAACGGCAATCTCCGAATTCTTAAGAGCGGTAAGGCTGTACAGATGGCGAAAACCGAGTATTATTTCACGGACGACTACGGCAAGACAAATTCCATATACTCCGACTTCAACTCACACCTTGCCCCCCGAGGCGACTACCTTGCAGGTTGTGTATGGCTTGAAACAATCTTTGATAACATCGATGTAAGAGAAACAACCTATGACGGTGGATTTGCCGATGCGGCACTTCTTCGTGAAATCGCATACCGTGTTGTTAACGGTACGGACGGCGCTGAGGCATTGCTCGGTGAGGGTACAAGCGTCGGAGAAAAGCCCGTTGTCAAGAATGTACAGACAGACGGATTCTCCTACGACGGCAGAGCGAGAATAACACTTTACAACGCGACAAACGACAGCGCAATCAAGGTGTTCTATCAGAATGAGGATGGCACAATACCCGCACTTAACGGCATTCCCGAGGGTGAATTCTACCTGACTGTTGAAAGAAACGGCTATCTTACATACACAACTGAGGACATAACCGTTACAAGCGATACAGACTTTGACGTTACAGCCTTTGAGCTTATCGCGGGCGACATAAAAAACAATACCGATGACTTCTGCGGAGACGGAATAATTGACATCGACGACTTTGTCCGTGTCCTTAAGGGCTTTGACCCGAATGTTTCAAATGAAGTCAGAACAATCGTTGACATAAACGGCGACGGAGTTGTCAATGTTACTGACCTTTCATTTGTAAAGCAGGGCTTTGCAAGACAGACAAAATAAACTAAATGCAAAATACGGCACGGTAATCGGTTGACTGTGCCGTATTTTTTTGCCTCCTGCGGGAGAAAATTATAAAAACATAAAAATTTTCAAAACTTCATCACACCGATTTCACATTGAAGCTTTATTATATAATCAGAAAAATACCCGGGGAGGTACAGATATGAGCAAGATTCTTATTGTCGATGACGAGGACAAGATAAGAGACATTATAAAAAAATACGCCACCTTCGACGGCTACGAGGTAGAGGAGGCATCCGGCGGTCTTGAGGCGGTTTCAAAATGCCGGGAGAAGGAGTACGATATCATCATTCTTGACATTATGATGCCCGACCTTGACGGCTTTTCCGTGTGCAAGGAAATCCGCAAAAAGACCAACACTCCCGTTATTATGCTGTCTGCAAGAGGCGAGGAATACGACAAGATTCACGGCTTCGAGGTGGGCATAGACGATTATGTGGTAAAGCCCTTTTCCCCCAAGGAGCTTATGATGCGTGTTGCGGCTATACTGAAAAGAACCTCCGCACCGAGCACGGAAAGCATAGAGGTCGGTGGAATAAAGATAGACTTCTCCGCAAGAATCGTATACGTTGACGGCGTAAAAACCGACCTTACTCCCAAGGAATACGACCTTCTCTTCTACTTTGCCAAGAACAAGGGCATAGCACTCACAAGAGAAAAGCTCATAAGCAATGTATGGGGCTACGATTTTTACGGTGATGACAGAACACTCGATACACATATAAAGCTTCTGCGTAAGAATCTCGGAAAATACAACACATACATTGTAACGCTTCGCGGTGTCGGCTACAGATTCGAGGAAAACACTCCCGAGGAATAATTCAGGGTATCGCAGAAATTCTGAAAATACCTATAGGGCTTTTGAGGTAAAATGAAAACGAAAAAGGACAGAAAAAAGAGGAAATCCAAGATAAGCCTGAAATGGCGGCTCTTTGCGTATTTCTCTATATTTACGGTAATACTTCTTGCAATACTCTGGATATGCCAGACCTTACTTCTTGACAGTATTTACAGACAAATTAAAACAGACTCGCTGAAGAAATGCGTAAACGAAATCGCATACAGTATAAAAAACGAGGACTACAAGGACAGAATCGACGAGCTCGCCAGAAGCTACGATGTAAACATAAAGGTGGTAAGCTCCGACTATGATACAGTATACGAGTACGTTGTTTCCCCCACAAACGTGGTCACGAGAATAAGCGAGCTTGATGTGTATATGCTCTGCGAAAAGGCAATCGAAAACGGCGGAAGCTACACAGAGCCCTTCCAGCAGTTTATAGTAGGCGTCCGTGACGAGCGAAGAGCTCAGAATGGTACAGACACTCACAGCTCCCGTCCGCAGATGCCGAACAGAGGAGAATCAAGACCGCAGGGACAAGGCTTTACAAGAGGCGAGCATCCGATATTTGCGAATTCCAATGTGCTTCTGAATCTTATTTCCACAAGAGTGGCAAGCTTCAAGGGCGGAGAGCGCTGCTATATTATAGTTGACTCGCTCATTACTCCCGTAAACGCAACGGTAAAGACTCTTGCAGTGCTTCTTATGTACATCTCCGTGTTTACGGTGCTGTTTGCGATGGTGCTTGCATTCCTTCTTGCAAGAAGAATATCCAACCCCATTATCAAAATGAACAAAAACGCCGACCGACTTGCAAAAGGAGACTACGGCGTAACCTTTGACAGCCGAGGCTATGCGGAAATCGAGCAGCTCAACGACACAATGAACTATGCCGCCAAGGAGCTTTCCCGCGCGGATCAGCTCCGTCACGAGCTTATAGCCAATGTTTCCCACGACCTTCGCACGCCCCTTACAATGATTATAGGCTACAGCGAGGTTATGCGTGACATCCCGGGTGAAAGCTCACCCGAGAACATTCAGGTTGTTATAGACGAGGCAACAAGGCTTTCATCTCTCGTAAACGACCTTCTTGATATTTCAAGGCTACAGTCGGGTACAATGCAGCTCAATCCCGAGGAATACAATATCACGGACAGCCTGCACGGAATCATATCAAGATTCGACAAATTCCGCGACAACTGTGAAATCACACTGGACGCCGAGGATGATGTATATGTCACGGCGGACGAAAACAGAATTTCGCAGGTAATATACAACCTCATTACCAACGCAATAAACTACTCGGGCAACGACAAACGGGTTTATGTAAAGCAGACTCTTGTCGGAAGCACCTTAAGAATTGAAGTCAGCGACAACGGAGAGGGCATAGCCAAGGAGGATTTGCCCTACATCTGGGACAGATACTACCGTGTTGACAAAACCCACAAGAGAGCGGGCATAGGCACGGGATTGGGTCTTTCCATTGTCAAAACGGTGCTTGAGAGTCACGGTGCGGTATACGGTGTGGAAAGCACACTCGGTGTGGGAAGCACCTTCTGGTTTGAGCTTGGAAACGCGGAAAGAGCTCAGGAAAAGGAATAAACAAAATCGGCGGTGCATATTACCGCCGATTTTTTGATTTTCTATGGAATTTTATTTGCAGAACTTGTCTATATAAGCATCAAGACACTTGCGGATAATCGCATTTGCCTCGGTTCTTCCCATAACATCGTTTACAACCGTGTCCTTGTGCTCAAGGTTTTTGTAAACCGTAAAGAAGTGCTTCATCTCGTCAAAGACATGCTGAGGCACCTCGCTGATATCATTGTAGCTGTTGTAGTTGGGATCCTCAAAGGGAATTGCAACTATCTTTTCGTCAAGCTTTCCGCCGTCCAGCATTGTAATAACTCCGATGGGGTAGCAATGTACAAGACTTAAGGGAATGATGTTCTCACTGCAGAGAATAAGAACGTCAAGCGGGTCACCATCGTCCGCATAGGTCCTCGGAATAAAGCCGTAGTTTGCGGGGTAGTGTGTGGATGTATAAAGGATTCTGTCAAGAATTATCGAGCCGGTTTCCTTATCAAGCTCATACTTGTTCTTTGAGCCCTTTTCTATTTCAACCACGGCTATGAAGTCGTCCTCCTTTATTCTTGAGGGGCTGATGTTGTGCCAGATATTGCCCATTTATGTTGCCTCCGTAATGCTTTTTCTTCTATTATAGCACATTTACGAGAAATTTTCAAGGGCATTTCGTCGACAATATGTGGGAAAATTGAAAATGTTGTTTACATTTAACAAATTTTATGATATAATAATGGACAATGGACAGTGGACAGGGGACAGGGATGGTTGAAAGCTTCGCTTTCTTCGTTTTTTAATAAAGATAATTTGGGAGTGGAATATGAGCGAGATTAAGAGAAAGGGCAGGACGATTCATCTTGAGTGTGTGGATTCTACGAATACATACCTTAAGAATTTGTCAATTGCGGGAGAAGCGGATTTTTACGATTGTGTGATTGCGGATACACAGACAGGCGGCAGAGGAAGGCTCGGTCGAAGCTTTGCTTCCAATAAAGGCAAGGGAATCTACCTTTCTTACCTTATGAATCCAAAGGACGCAAGTGCAGAGGAGCTTTCACGAATTACCGCGTGGGGTGCTGTTGCCGTAAGGGATGCTCTTAAGGAGACCTGCGGTCTTGATGTCGGCATAAAATGGGTGAACGACCTTGTTTATGAGGGCAGAAAGGTTTGCGGAATACTTACGGAAATGACCTTCGGACTCGAAAACGGCAAGGTGCACAGTGTAATTATGGGCATAGGAATCAACGTAAACCACGACGAAGCCGATTTCCCCGAGGAGCTCCGTGCTGTTGCAACCTCCGTGAAAATTATCGGCGGAAGGGAATGGGATATATCCGAGCTTGCGGACAATCTTATCCTTCGCCTTGATGCCATCAACGATGATTTCCCCAAAAGCAAAGAGTATTATCTTGCCGAATACCGCAGGAGCTGTGCTGTTATCGGCAAGAAAATCCGCATAATAAAGGGCGATGCCGAAAGATGCGGAACGGCTCTTGATATCGACGAAAATTTCGGTCTTGTCGTTGCCTTTGATGACGGCAAAACCGAGACGGTAACCGACGGCGACGTAAGTGTGCGAGGCTTTTACGGCTACATCTGATTTTGGTCGTTTTGTGCTTGCTTTGGTCGGTTTGTCCATTTACACCCGTTGTGTTTTGTGATATTATTTATTCATATAAAACGCGAAAGGAAAGGGAAAATGTATAATTTCAATTATGACAAGGGCAATATTGTAGGCAGAGTCAGCCTCGAAACAAGCCTTAAGCCATTTAAAAATTTTGACTATAATGAAATAAAAAAGGTCACCTTTACCTTATTCAAGGGCTGGGAAAAGCTCACGGACAAGGCGGAAAGCATTGCGGTTATGCTCTGGACAGCGGACGGAAGCGAAATTCTCGAATATTCGGGAGATCTTTCGCAGAGCTTTGACTACTGTGACCTTATCGGTATTGGTAATCCGACAAAATTTCCTCCCTACACTAACGAAGAAAAGAACAACCTCCACGTTCGTCCCGTGCTTTATAACGGCGAGCGCAAGGTTATGACATATGAAATATTAAAGCGCATCATCGCCGCAATAAAGGAAGTGGGAAAGGCTGTAACCGGCAAGGAAATTGCCGTTATCGAAACCTTCGACCCCGGCCCCGAATTTGCAAATTCAGACTTTAAATACAGACGCCACCCCGAAATCTGCAAGGGTAACATAATGGGTAAAAAAATGTGGCTTCATTGCGCCTCCACCCTCCACGCCGAGGACAGAGCCTATGCCGCATATCCTGACGGAATC
>JAFYPA010000077.1 GCA_017560085.1 Clostridia bacterium | reverse complement strand
TTTAGGCAAAAAACTTATCAGAGTCACTTTTGATGTGGAAGATGGTTATAGAATTTCTCTTTCTTTACCCACAAAAGGCAGAGGGTATGAATATTTAAGAATAGAAAGCACGCATCTTGCAAAAAACGCATCAATAATTGAGGTTGCCCAAAGTGTCTCAGAACTTATTAATCTTGATTTAAATTCGAATGAAACTTATCGCGTATTGAGAAAGAATTTATTATAAGCTAAATCACAAAAAAACGAGGAGAATGATTATGAAACTTCTTTTTACCGGAGACGTAAACTTCCGCAACAAGGAAACCATTACCGCCGAAGAATCAAAGACCGCCCTTGCGAGCGTAATGCCCCATTTTGAAAAGGCGGACTACACAATCGTAAACCTTGAATGCCCTCTTTCCGACGATGACTCCGCTCCCATAAGAAAGAGCGGTCCGAATCTCATCTCTCCCAAGGCGTGCATCTGCTTCCTTGAGGAGGCAAAGGTGGACGGTGCAACTCTCGCCAATAACCATATCGGTGATTACGGCAGACAGCCCGTTATCGATACCCTTGAGCTTCTCGCACAGAAGAACATCAGAAACTGCGGTGCGGGTGCAAATATCGACGAGGCTTATAAGGCTATGTACTTTGAAAAGGACGGCATAAAGGTCTCCGTTATTTCCTCCTGCGAAAACGAATTCGGTGTTGCGACAAACCACGAATACGGCTCTGCGGGTCTTAATATCAAGAAGATTTACAATGCAATAAAGAGGGAAAAGGCTCTCGCAGACTATGTTATAGTTGCATTCCACGGTGGAAACGAGCAGAATCCCATTCCGTCCCCGAAGCAGGTTGAGCGCTACAGAATGTTCTGTGACTTCGGTGCGGATGCGGTTATCGCAGGTCATACACATTGCCCTCAGCCCGCGGAATACTACGGCGAAAAGCCGATTATCTACAGTATGGGTAACTTCTTCTTCAGCTCCTTCAGCCAACGTGAAGCAACAGACCCCTGGTTCTACGGCTATATGGTAATGCTTGACGTAACAAAGGACGGCATAAAGTACGAGCTTATCCCGTACAGAGCAGAGGACGAGGTTACAAGGATAAGAGTGTTCGAGGGCGAAGAAAAGGCAAAAATGCTTGCATACCTCGACAGCCTCGCGGAAATAATCAAGGACGAGGACGAGCACCTCAAGTACTTCAAGGGCTGGTGCTACCACATTGACTTCTACTGGGCAGACAACCCCACAAAGCCCGGCGGACTTGAAAGACTCGTGCAGTCCAAGAACATAGTAAACTGCGAAGCCCATCACGAGCTTCTTCGCACAAACTACTGTATGCTGATAGACGAAGACAGAGAGCTTGGCGCACAGTACTGGGAAAAGGTAAGCAAGCTTATGAAAATGCCCGTTTAACATTTTTAATTTTCGAAGCAAAACACACAATTGAATCCGTAATTTCGGCGTACATCCTCGGGTGTGCGCCTTTTTTTATTATATTGAAGATAAATTTGTAAACAAATATTGAAAAAAGTGGAATAAAATTATAAATTAGTTCTTTTTTGTTGACATAAGTAATACATAATGATATAATTAATCTGTATAATATTTTGTTCCGCAAAAGCGGAGAAAGGAATTTATTATGAAGAAAATTTTGGCAATGCTCATTGCCGCGGCCGCTATGGTTGGGGTTATGGGTGTTACGGCGATGGCAGCTGACATTGCTGTCACAGACGAAGCAGAGCTTGTTGCGGCTCTTACAAACGCAGAAAAAGGTGACACAATCAATGTTACCGGCGAATTTGCTTTGACAAGTAATGAACTTGTTATTGCTGACGGTGTAACTCTTAATGCTCCCGGAGTTTCAGGTGAAATCTATTCCGCACCCGGTGCAGCTATTACCGTTAATGCAGAAAAGTTGTATCTTATCGCGGGCGGAGATCTTGAATTCAAGGGTGCAAACAAGCTTAACGGCTTTAGCCTCAGCTACTACAACAACACCTTGAATATTGGCAATGGTGCATCTCTTGAAATCACAGGCACGGGTCGTGTTACTGTTGGCTATGGAAACTCATTTATAATTAAGGGTTCTATAGATGATGCTTCAATAGCTGAAAATGTTACTCCCTCACTTGTTATTCCTGGTGGTCTCTCTATAACAGGAAATGGTGCAACATTTGATGTTGAAGATGCATACATCAGCCTCGGTCTTTCTACAAGCAAGAATTCCGGTGCTACAAATGTTTTTGATTTCTCCTTCGAAAACAGTATAGTTGATTTTTCCAACAATTTCTCTTTTACTACACCTACAGGCGGAAAGACACCTACATTCAATATTACATTTGAAGACAGTGTTATAAATCTTGCTAAGAACTTCGACCTTTCTCACACAGATTGTAACGTTGTTATTGACAATTCCGATGTCACAGTAGGAAGCTCCTTCAGAAATGACGGTAAGTTTGATGTTGTTAATGGTTCAAAATTTAATGTTGCTGCTCAGATTCAGCCCGGTGAACACGGCGGAAACATCGGTGTGATTACTGTTGATGATTCCAGATTTGAAATCCACTGTTCTGCAGCAGGTCACGCAGTTGACAGCAAGAACACGGGCGTAATCATTGCAAAGAACAATGCAGTTGTTGATATTGATTATATCAAGGATACAGCAATTGCTAAGCTTGATGACACTGTAACACTTAATATTGAAGCAGTTGCCAACACCAACGTAGAAACAGTTGAAGCTCCCGTTGCACTCGTAGGCGGTAAGTTCTACGCAGACATCAAGGATGCTTTCAAGGCAGTAACAGCAGAAAACAACAAGGTAGAAATTCTTTCCGATGTAACATTCGAAGGTAACTGGGACTGCAGAAATTACGGCTCCACTGCTTGCTACGGTAAGTTTTCTGTTCCTGTTGTAATTAACGGTAACGGCAATACAATTAAGCTTGTAGGCACAATCAATGACAACAACCACGATGCATTCTTCAGATTTGAAGATACAGCGGTGGTAAATGATCTCACAATCGATATGAGCGGCGTTGCAGGCGACAATATGTTCCGTGCAATCTCTGCAAAGACAGATATTACAATTGATAACTGTAACTTCATCGGTAACGGAACAACTGCCAACTCCAGAGCAGTTATCTTCGGTGAAGGTGCAGGTACAGCAATCTCCGATGTTGACGTTACAATTACAGGCTCCACATTTGACGGCTGGAGAAGAGGTATCACAGACAACGAAAACGCTCAGAATGCAAAGTCTGTTGTAATCACAGGCAATGAATTTGAAAACGCAAACGTTGCTGTAAGTGCTTCCGAAACTGTTGTATTCACAGACAACGAGTTTAACGACGAAGTATCCACAGTATCCATCACAAAATACGGCAACGCAGGCGAAACAGCATTTAACACACTTACAATTTCCGGCAACGATGCAAACGAAATCGTTCTCAGAAACTACACAACAAAGACAAAGAACAGTGACATCGATGACGATGTAATTTACACATACAGCTCCGAGGCTATGCTTAAGGCTCTTTACGATTCTCTCCCCACGGACACAACTGTTTATGTAGGTACAAAGGAATACATCGTAGACGAAGACGGTAACATCTCCACAAGCGAAACAGTAGAGCTTGTTTTCGTCCCCAACACAACATACGACGACAAGGCTCTTGCGAACACATACTGGGATATCGTTCTCGTAGCAGACGAGGAAGGCATCATCAACAGACTCAACTCCGCAGACTTCACATTCGTGCTTGAAACAGTTGATGCTGACGACGATATGGCTTACGAGATCATCGCAACAAACGAAGAAATCGTAATCAACAATGTTGACAACAGCGACAATAGATACGAATTCCACTACGATGGCAAGACAGGCACACTTACCGACACAGATACAGAAATCCTCCTCGGTATGGTTAAGTTCACAGGCTACGGTCCCTTCACATTCAAGGTTGTTGAAAACGAAACAAACGCAGTTCACGCAACAACTCTCGTTGACAATGTAGTTGACACATACACAGTTAATGCAGGAAACCTCATTATCAACACAGACAAAGATGAAGCTGATGACGGCGTTATCGAATCCGAAATCCTTGTTCCCACAAAGGATCTCACAATCAATGTTGACTTCCCCAACTCTGTAAACAACAATGTTATCGCATACCAGGCTATGAAGGTAACCGTTTCCGGCGGTGACCTCGCAAACGATATCGTTATCAAGCTCGGTAATGATGCTGTTGTAACAGATATAGTTGAGGATGAAAAGCCCGAAGCAAAATACAGCACAAAGTTCGCTAACGGTGCATATGTTGTAACTGTTACAAAGGCTCTTACAATCAACACATCCTATAACGTAACAGTAGAAGGCGCAGGCTACAGAACCGCCCGCTACACCGTAACAATGACAGAAGACAAGATTCTCAACTTCTGGAACAACGTTAAGGACAACGACACACTCGTAGAAGAAAAGAAGGATTCCTCTGCAAAGAAGGTAACCTTCCTCGCAGGTGATATCGTTAAGGACAGCCTCATCAACATCTACGACCTCTCCGCAGTAGTATCCTACTTCGGTGAAAGCATGGAAGTTGACGCTGAAAGCGACTACGCTAAGTACGACCTCAACAGAGACGGCAAGATTGACTCTAAGGACGTAGCGTATGTACTCGTTTCCTGGGGCAAGTAAAAATAAAATGCATAATGCATAATGCATAATGCATAATCATGGTTGGAAACTTCGTTTCCTTCAATCTGATAAAATTTTTATCCCGTGGAGTTCAGGCTCTGCGGGAGTTTTTTTTGAATATGAGGATAATTCAAAGTTATGGCTTGAAATGGAAACAAAATTGTATTATAATGGTATTGGATAATTTTCAAAAACTCAAAGGAAAAACGGATGGTACAATATTCTGATATTTTTAAAGATAACAAAAGACCTATATTTGAAGGCGAAAGCCGTGAATACTACAGAGGCAAAGCCGTTCTTGTAACAGGTGGCGGAGGCAGTGTGGGAAGCGAGCTTGTGCGTATGCTTGCGACACTTGCGCCAAAGACCGTGATTGTGTTCGATATGTACGAAAATAACGCCTTCGAGCTTTGCGGGGAGCTTTCCGCAGAGTACAGGGATGTGGATTTTCGTATTGAAATCGGCTCGGTATGTGATGCTCGCCGTCTTGCGACGGTGTTTTCAAAATACCGACCGAGTGTGGTTTTTCACGCCGCGGCACATAAGCATGTCTCCCTTATGGAGGAAAACTGTGCTCAGGCACTTCGCAATAACAGTATAGGCACGGCAATCACCGCAGACCTTGCCGAGAAGTACGGGGCGGAAAAATTCGTTCTGATATCCACCGACAAGGCGGTAAGACCCACGGGAGTTATGGGGGCAACAAAGCGGGTATGCGAAATGCTGACTCTGCCGAGGAAAAGCAACAGAACAATATTCTGTGCCGTCCGCTTCGGAAATGTATTCGGCTCTCACGCATCCGTCGTTCCGATTTTTGAAAAGCAGATACTCTCGGGCAAAAGCGTAACGGTTACGGATAAGCGTATGACCCGCTATTTTATAAGCCTTGACGATGCGGCACAGCTTCTTCTTTGTGCGGGCGCAATGGCGAAAAACGGCGAGCTTTTCGTGCTGGATATGGGAAAGCCCGTGAACATATATGACATTGCCGAGCGTATGATTCGTTTCTTCGGTAAAGAGCCGTGCAAGGACATTGAAATTGTCGAAACGGGACTTCGCCCGGGAGAAAAGCTTTTTGAGGAATACCTTCTTTCCGACAGCGAAAAATACACAAAAACCGCCAACGATATGATATACATAGAAAAGGACAAAAGCACCCTGCTTGCCGACCACAAGGCAATATACGACCTTCTCTGCCGTACCCTTGAAAATCCCGAAACGGAAACCGACGGCAATATCATAAAAAAAGTCCTTGCCGATCTGATTCCCGACTACACCCCGAAATACAACTGACAAAAAGAGCGAGCCGAAGCAATTCGACCCGCTCAAATTTTTATTGAATTTCTGAAGGTGCTGTGTATTTGCCGTTATTAAATTACCTGCTCGATAACGTTTGAATCGACATTGTCCTTGCTTCTTATCCAGGACTTGAGCAAATCCTCAAATACAAATCCGTTGGGAAGCTGAACGATAAATCTTGCCTCGCCCTCGGTGTTTATCTTAAGATTTATCTTGCCGTTTTCTCTCTGCCACTTGACGGAAATCTTACCGTTGGGAGTGTTGTATGTGCTTTCCGCAAAGTCAAGAGACTTTATAAAGTGCGGCTTTACAACAATATAATTCGGGTCGTTTCCGTCGGGATTTACATTGATACCCGCAATTGTTTTGATAAACCAATGCTTGATATCGCCGAAGAAATGATGGTTGTGTGAGCCGGAGTTACCTGTGTATTTAGCATCAATGGACTCGGGAAGTGACGTAAATCCGAGCGGTACAAGCTGACCGTAGGAGGGAGCATCAAGTCGTGTAATCATCTTGTACGCAAGGTCGCTGTAGCCGTATTTAGTAAGAACGTGGAATATGCATCTTACACCGAGATAACCAACATAGAAATGGTCATCTCTCTTGTGAATAAGGTCAACGAGTACATCAACAGCCTGCTTCTTTTCGCCTTCGTCAAGAAGGTCATAGTAAACCGCCATAGCCTGACCTGACTGGTAACAGCCCTCGATTGTCATTGTGCCGAAGTCAACATATCTTCTTCTTGCACTTTCTCTTACCAGATCATAAATAGACTTAGCAAATGCAGAGTGGAAGGGAAGCTTTACGGCATCAAACATAACCTGTGCCTTCTTGCACATATCCATAATGATAACAGCATTGCAGAAGCCGCGGGAGTTACCGCCTCCGTCATTCCTTCTGTTGTTGGGACACCAGTCCCAAAGACCCCAGTCCTCAATAAGACCGTCCTTCATTTCGCGTGTCAGAAGCTCGAGATAACGGAGCATCATGTGAGCATTTTCCGTAATCATCTCGGTCTTGCCTCTGTAGATGTATGTATAGTAGGGAAGATCGAAAATAACTCTGTCCCAGCAAGGACCGTTGCCCCATGCAAAGCCCCATCCCGTTGTGGGAACAATACCGGGAATTCTGCCCTCAAGATTCTGTGCCGCACGGATATTTGCCATCCATTCGCGCCAGCTGTTTTCACATGTTATTGTGAGTGCCATATGCTCAGCACTTGTTGCCGCATCACCCGTCCAGCCGTTCTTTTCTCTGTGGGGGCAGTCGGTGGGGAAGTAGTGGAAGTTGGACTTGTCAGAGTTGTCGCACATATCGTAAAGCTTGTTTGCGATATCGTCGGAGCATCTGAAGGTTGCAACATCCGAAAGTCTGGTGTTTATTTCAATATAAGTAAGAAGCTCCTTTGTAGCCTGATCTTCTCTTATACCGCTGACATAAAGATATCTGTAGCCGTGATAAACAAACATCGGCACGAATACCTCTTCATCGCCGCCACGGCAGACATAAATATCTCTCTGTGCATAGCCCTCGGGGAAGAAGTTGATGTTGTCGTAGGAAATCTTTCCGTCCGCATTCTTCTTTTCACAGCACTGAATTGAAATCTTCTGACCGGGAGTAGTGTTCTTTATAACAAGTCTGAATACACCCGCACTGTTCTTGCCGAAGTCGTAAACATATCCGTTTTCGTGGTCAAGGTCACTCTCGGGAATCACCACGGGAAGTCCCTCCATAACATCGTATCTGGCTTTGTAGGGCGCAAGTGTATCGCGGTATACATTAACAGGTGCAAATTCGGAACGAACGGTAATCGGGTCAGCCTCGCAAAGCTTTCCGTAGCCCTTGGGAATATCCGCCTTTATGGGAGCGTGCCATTCGGAATCATCAAAGCCTGCGGTCATCCAGCCGTCGATTTCAAGTCTTGCATCGTAATGTACGCCGAGTCTGTGGTTGTTGAAGGTGATGGGACCATCGGTACACTTGAAGCTGTCAGCCTCATATACCGTTTCTTCGTCGCCGTTCTTAATGCTCATTGTGAGCGCAAGCTTGGGAGAGGATGTGAATTTAGTATTCACGAAGTCCCATACATTTGTCATAAGATTTTGCATACCCGCACCGAGCATTACGCCTATAACATTCTCGCCCTTTACAAGGTAGGGAGCAAGGTCATATGAATCATAGTAAACAATATCATCGGGATTTGAAATATAAGGAGCAAGGAAGCCCTTTGTAATATCCTTACCGTTTACAAAAAGCTGATAAAATCCGAGACCCGTAATGAGAATTTCCGCTTTTTCGGGGATAGCATCAACAGTAAAGCTCTTTCTGAAAAGGGGAGCTCTCTCGTGCTTTCCGAAGGTGGAGTATTCTCTTTTTGCCGAAACAAATTTAGTTGAAAAATCAAGCATTTTATATACCTCTCAAGTTTTTTGTATTCTGTGGTGCATAAATATATAATATACTATTTTGCCGAGAAAATCAAGGGTGTAATTTAAGATTTTACGGTACAAATTTGCCGTCGGATTTTATGCATTATGCATATAATATCACCGAGGGAAATCCCCTCAAAAACAGACAAAGGAGTACCCGTATGGCAGTATTCTATAATCAGGCAAATCTTTCCTATAACGGCGGTAACACCAACTCCAACATCGTGGCAGGCGAAATCCTCGAGGTTCTCTCAATGAACAAAACGGCGATTAACCCCACATACGGTGCGGGCGACACGGTGACCTATGCTGTTAATATCATAAATTCGGGAACAACACCCATAACAGGCTTAACTCTCACGGATAACCTCGGTGAATATACCGTAGGTACGGCAACGGTTGTACCTCTTTCCTATGTTGACGGAACGGTAACCTACTATCAGAACGGTGTTCTTCAGCCCGACCCGACGATAAGTGCAACCTCGCCCCTCACAATTACGGGAATCACCGTTCCCGCGGGAGGTAATACCACAATTATCTATTCCGCAACCGCCAACGAGGGCGCACCTCTTGCACAGGGCTCTACAATCGTCAATACGGCGGTTATCACGGGCGACAGTGTGACAGTACCCCTTTCCGCACAGGGCACGGTAACGGTTGAAACAGAACCCGTTCTCACAATTTCCAAGGGCATCAATCCCACAACGGTAACTGAAAACAGCCCCATCACCTATACCTTCACAATTCAGAATCTGGGTAACCGTGAGGCAGTATCCACCGATAACGTGGTTATCACCGACTCCTTCAATCCCATTCTTGAAAACATCACCGTAACAATCAACGGCACACCGGCAGTTGAGGGTACGGACTACACCTACGACACCGCAACGGGACTTTTCACAACCGTGGCAGGCGTGATAACAGTACCCGAGGCAACCTACACGCAGAACCCCACAACGGGCGAGTGGACGGTAACTCCCGGCACATCCGTGGTTGTTGTAAACGGCACAGTTTAAAAAAGAGCCGAAGACGGTATTCCGCCTTCGGTTTTTCTTTATTCGTGTATTGAATCCCTGAAAGCACAGGGAGTAACTCCCTTGAGCTTTTTGTATATGGAAATAAAGTAGGAAACATTGTTGAAGCCGCACTCCGAGGAAATCTCGGTTATGGTCATGTCTCCCGACATCAGCACCTTTTCCGCGTGGTTTATCCTTGTCATATTGAGATAATCCTTAAAGCTCTGCCCCGTGATACGCTTGAAGGAGCGGGAAAAATAGCTGTAGCTCATAAACTGAAGCCTTCCGCATTCCTCGGCGGTGATGTCCTCGGCATAGTGACTGTTTATGTAAACCGTGGCGTTGTATATTCTGCGTATAAGGTTTTCGTCGGTGCTCTTTTGCTCCTTCGAAAAGGGAGAGCAGGACTCCATATCCCGAAGCATTGTCATAAGAATCTGTGCCGAAAGAATCTTCATTGAAATATCCGAGCCGTATCTCGGACTCTGCTCCTCGTCGATAAGACGGACGAACATATCGGTAATGCCGTTTTTGTCGCACTCACTCTTTTTCCATACGGTCTTTTCCTTTTTGTGTGCCAGCGCAAGGCGGAGAAGATAGGAGGCTCCGTGCTGCTGAGAGGAAAAATCAAGCACAAGCGAGGGCTTTACCTTCAGAACATAATAAGCATTAGTGCCCTCATCAAGACCGTAAACCTTGTGTATCGTATGGGAGCGGAAAAGAATGGCATCCCCGGGGGAAAGTATATATTCCTCATCGTCCGAATAAACACGGTATCTGCCCTTGGTTATAAAAAGAATTTCGATAGCCGTATGAATATGCGGGCTTACAATAAGGTCAGCCTTTTTGTTAAGCTGAAGGAAGAATTCTATACCCTGCTCGGAAATGACGCTTTTTTCCGGCTCTACAAAATATTCGTTCATTGCTTGTCCTCCGAAATCTCGCACCTCTTTGAGCCTTGTCTGTGCTTTTCTCTGTAAACTGCGGGAGTCATTCCTTTGTTTCGTCTGAAGGTTGCGATAAAATAGGAAACCGTATTGAATCCGCAGTCACGGCAGATTTCCGCAATAGTGTCATCCGTCGCAATAAGAGCCCGCTCTGCACGGATAAGCCTTATCGTGTTGAGGTAATCCTTGAAGTTTGCCCCGGTCGCTTTTTTGAAGCTTCTTGAAAAATGACCGTAGCTCATAAAGACCTTCTTTGCACAGATATCCGCCGTGATGTTTTCCATATAGTGACCGTTAATGTAAACAATGGCGTTGTATATGCATCCCGATACATCCTCGTCAGTGTCCTCGGCGGTATCCTCGAGGAAAAGCTCCCTTAGAATAATAAGAAGAACACGGGAGGAGAGTATTTTCGTTGTTATATCCGAGAATCTGTCGCCCTCAGCCTCCTGATTTATAAGCTCACCGAAGCATTCGGAAAGTCCGTTAGCCTCGCATTCCTCCTTTGTCCAGAACGCCTTTTCGTTCTTACATCCGAGCGAAAGCTTAAGAAGATACGAGCTTCCGTGCTCCTCGGAGGAAAAGGAAATAACGTGAGCGGGGCTTAGCTGAAGCACAAAATGAGTGCATCGCCCGTCGGAAATATTGTAAACCTCGTGAAGCGAGTTGGAGCGGAACAGAGCCATATCACCGGGATACGCCGTATACTCCACGCCGTCAACTATAACTCTGTGAATGCCCTTCATAAAGTAGAGAATTTCAATTGCCGTATGTATATGCGGCTTTACAAAGTTATCCCTGCAGCCGAGAGTCTGAGGGGACGCCCATATTCCGTTGCCGTAGTCCAGATGCTTCGTGGACTGAATATACCGTGAAAGGGTGTAGTCGGAACTCATTTTCTCCTCCGTGACAATTTTTTATATAATATGGCTTGCTGTTTTGCGATTTCTGAGGGTAATAATCAAAACAGGACAAATTTTTGATATTATAAAGCATATTTATTATAGCATTATTTTTTTGAAAATGCTACAATTTTTTTGTCGGTAACTTTAAAATTCCGAAAAGTTTATGTAAAATCCCGACAAAAGAAAGGAAACCGTTATGGACAGAATAGTTAATGTAGGTATTATCGGCTGCGGCGGCATTGCAAACGGCAAGCATATGCCCTCACTTTCCGCGCTTCCGAACGTAAGACTTGTTGCATTTTGCGACCTTATTATAGAAAAGGCAGAGGAAGCCGCAAAGAAATACGGCACACCCGATGCAAAGGTATACACCGACTACAAGGAGCTTTTAAAGGACGAAAGCATTGAGGTCGTGCACGTTCTTACTCCCAACAGAGAGCACGCCGAAATCTCCATTGATGCCCTTTATGCAGGCAAGCACGTTATGTGCGAAAAGCCTATGGCAAAGACAGCGGCAGATGCAAGAAAGATGGTTGAAGCCGCAAAGGCAACCGGCAAGAAGCTCACAATAGGCTATCAGCACAGACAGAAGCCCCAGTCAAGATACGCAAAGGCTGTAATCGAGGACGGCGAGCTTGGTGAAATCTACTACGCAAACTGTCTTGCAACAAGAAGAAGAGGCACACCCAACTGGGGCGTATTCCTCAACGAGGAGGAGCAGGGTGGCGGTCCTATCATTGATATCGCAACACACTCTCTCGACCTTACTCTTGCACTTATGAATAACTACGAGCCCGCTGTTGTACTCGGCAAGACTCACAAGAAGCTTGACCATCCCGAGGCAGGCAATATCTGGGGCGATAACGGCGTTTCCACAACTCCCCTTGAGGAAGCAGCCTGCGCTATGATTGTAATGAAGAACGGCGCAACAATTATGCTTGAAACAAGCTGGGCGCTCAATACCATTGAGCCTATCGCAGAGGGAAGCTGTGTTCTTTGCGGAAGCAAGGCAGGTCTTTCCATCAAGAACGATAAGCTTATCATCAATAAAATTGACCACGACAGACCCATCAGCACAGAGGTTAATGCATGGTCGGGCGGTGTTGCATTCTATTCGGGCGCTACGGAAACTCCCGCACTTACCGAAGCACGCAACTGGATAAAGGCTATCACAGACGACACAGACCCCGTTGTTCTTCCCGAACAGGCTCTTGTGGTATCCGAAATTCTTGAAGCCATTTATACATCAAGTAAAACAGGAAAGCCGGTGTTCTTCGAATGAAAATGGTAATATGCGGTCTCTGGCACGTTCACGCTCCCCAGTATTGCGATAT
The DNA here is from genome assembly GCA_017560085.1 of Clostridia bacterium. Classification (GTDB taxonomy): domain Bacteria; phylum Bacillota; class Clostridia; order Oscillospirales; family CAG-382; genus SIG622. The sequence continues at coordinate 37,446 of JAFYPA010000077.1, read as the reverse complement.
TGCGCAGAAGTATACCGAGGTAATCGGCGTATGGGATGAAAACGAGCAGTGGAGACGTGATTTCTGCGAAAAGAGAGGACTTCACGAATTCAAATCTCTCGATGAGCTTCTTTCCTGCGGTGCGGATGCGGCAATTGTCTGTACCTCCACCGATACCCACGCAGACGTTATGGTAAAGCTTGCAAACGCAAAGATGGATATCTTCACGGAAAAGGTTCTCGCACTTACAGAGGCTGACTGTGAAAGAGTGGAAAAGGCAGTAAAGGAAAACGGCGTGAAATTCGTAATATCCCTTCCGCAGAAGTACTGGGCGGGACAGAGAACCGTCAAAGCGATTATAGACAGCGGAGAGCTCGGTAAAATCAACTACTACAGATACAGAAATGTGCACAGCGGTTCAATAAATAAATGGCTTCCCGCACATTTCTACAACGAAAAGCAATGTGGCGGCGGTGCAATGATAGACCTCGGCGCTCACGGTATGTATGTTGCGGACTGGCTTCTCGGTGTTCCCGTTTCCGCTTCCTCCGTGTTTACGATTGCCTGCGACAGCGAGCACGCAAACGCAATAAATCCCGACAGAATAGAGGACAACGCCGTAACGGTTATGCGCTACGAAAACGGTGCGATTGCCATTAACGAAACGGGCTTCTGCTCGGTGGGATGCCCCATAACTCTTGAGGTAGGCGGCGAGCTGGGATATGTAACCTTCACTCAGAACGGCAAGGTTATAAAGAATACAACCGCCACGGAAGGAAAGCCCGTCGAGGCTGAAATGCTTGAGGCACTTCCTCAGCCCTGCGAGCAGTTCTGCACGGGCAAAATTCTTGAAGGCTGCGGAATCCAAGAGGCAAAGAGACTCACACATCTTATGGTGCTTGCATACTCGGACGTAAATTACGGTAAATAATTGACTAATCCCTCTTGTTTTATTGACAAGAGGGATTTTTCTGTGCTATAATATCAAAAAAGGAGGGATTGTATGATACACACCCAGGCTTTAAAAATGCAGAGCTATATTTTTGACAGACTTTACTGTAAGGAGATAAATCTCTTTTACGATTATATAACGGACAACAGCGAAGGCTCAAACACGGCAAATCTTCCGAATCTTACCGAAATTTCCGCTCAGGCACCAAACCCCTGCGGCTACAGCACGGGAATGGAGGACTCATCACTCAACGGCGGAATTATGCTTGATGCCGTTGTTGCCGCATACAAAACCACGGGAGACGAAAAATACAAAAATCTCGCAAGGGAAATCTACAGCGGACTCCGCCTTTGTGCCGAGGCTCACGGATATGCGGGATACATCGCGAGAAGCGTTTCGCCTTTTGACAAAAAAAGCGTATACTTCGACTCCTCAAGAGACCAGTTCACCAACTGGGTTTACGGTGCGTACAGATATTACGAATCCGGTATTGCCACGGAAGAGCACAAGGAATCCATAAAAAGCTGCATTATCGCAGTTGCGGAAAAGTGCCTTCGTGATGTCAACGAGGAAAGCAACTACAGCCTTCTTCGTGCCGACGGAAAAAGCGGACTTGTTCTCGGAATGTGGGGAAGCCTCGGAGCACACGAGTATCTTCGTATGCCAATGTTCTACCTTGCCGCATTTGCCGTTTCAGGCGATACAAAGTGGAAAAAGCTTTACGAATTCTACAGAGACGAAGCCATTGAGGAATCCTTCAAAATTGACTGCTCAACCCTCTGGCACGCATATTGCTCACTTCAGATGCAGTATTCGGTGTGCCTCTGCCGTGACCTTGAGGATGACGAAAATTACAAGCGCAGATACACCGAGCTTTCCGAAAAAATTGCCGACTACTACATAGCAAGAATAGAAGCAATGTGCAAGGATGCAACTCCCGAAAAGCTTACGGGCAAATTTATGCCGTGGCGTACTCTCACAGCGAGATACAGAGGAATAGTTGGCGGTCGTGCATACTACAACCCCGCACAGCCCAAGGAAGCTACAGATGCCTTCTATATCCTTCGTGACATAGGAAACTCCTCCCACGTCATTGCCCTTGCGGGAAAGGGAACTCCCGAGCTTACACAGCTGATTCTCGGAGTAATGGATAACGTGGATATATCCAACCACTACACAGGCGGTCCCATTGACCTTTACGGAGCCTATATGCTTCTTGAATACAACAACAGAGTAAAGTGAGGAAACCAAAATGAATATAATCAGCGAAGCAATAATAGACGGCGGAAAGAGAATCGACTTTGAATTCGATGGCAGAAAATGCATTCTCTGCATCCCCGACAATCCCCGTGCGGATAAGCGAGTGCTCTGGAGAGCGGAATTCTTCGGTGCCTTTGATAAGTGCGACAGCGAAATGCTTAAAAGAGGCTGGTACAGAGCGCACATCAGCGTCTCCAATATGTTCGGTGCGCCTAAGGCAATCGAAATAATGAAGAAATTCCACGATTTCCTTGTTTCCGAATACGGACTTAACACAAAAATGGTGCTTGTGGGACTTTCAAGAGGCGGTCTTTACAGTGTAAACTATGCGGCAACTTACCCCGAGGATATTTCCTCACTCTATCTTGATGCCCCCGTTGTGAGTGTGGCACAGTGGCCCTTCGGCAAGGGCAAAACTCCGAGAAATGAGGACGAGGTCGCAAAAGCACTTGAAGCCTTCGGAATGTCGGAGGAGGAGCTTCTCTGTGCAAAACTTCAGCCTGTTGACAGAGTAGGCGAGGTGGCGGATGCAAAAATCCCGATTGTCTTTGTCTGCGGAAATGCCGATGATGTTGTCAACTACATAGACAACACCGAAGCATTCCTCAATATCTTCAAGTCCCTCGGCGGAAAGTACGAATACTATGTAAAGCCCAACTGCGGACATCATCCCCACGGTCTTGAGGACCCGACTCCAGTTATTAAGTTTATAGAAAAGCATATATAAAAAAGAGGGCTGCGGTAACGATACTGCAGCCCATATTCTTGTATTCCGAAGTGAACGACCGTTGTGCCGTTCCTTATTTTTATCCGAAAATCATCTTTCCCGGTGTTAGGTTTCTTCAAACTAAATTATAGCATGTGCTTTGCGTATGCTATTTATTTTTTTGGTTTTTATGACTGTTTTTGTGATGACCAAATCTGAAAAGGACAAAAAAGTACCGCCCCGGATTTACGGGACGGTACACGGATATTAAATTCTGTTATCAGTCTTCCCAGAAATCAATAATGTCCATAAGCTTGATTTCCCAAGCATCGCCCTGAGCAGCGTAGTTGGAGGAAAGTGTGTTGGAGCCGCTGGATACGATGGAAATGATTGTGCCGGAGCCGAGGTAGTTTTCGTCCATGAATCTCGCACCGTTTCTGATGATGTCGATCATTTCCTCTGTTTCAACGTCACGGCTTGTCTTAACCGTAAGAATTACATTGTAGAACTCGGGAATGAGGTTTTCATAAGAGAGGTAAGCCATGTATTCGAGAACTGCGGATGTAAGGTCGAGCTTAGCATTTGTAACGGGGATGTATGTAAGAGAGGAGAAGTTTACGATTCTGGAGTAGTATTCCTCCTGATCCTCGTCAAGCTTCGGATAGGGAACAGCACCGAAGTCGTCCTCAAGGTTACGAAGTCCGGGGAGACCTGAAAGTGTTGTATCCTGGAAGAGAAGTCTGGATTCTTTGAACATTGTACCTGCAACGCCGTATGTGTTACCGCCGTCCCAAGCACCGTTACCGCTGTCATAGAGCTCGATGAGCTTGTCGATAACGTTGAATGTTCTTTCATTGTTGATGTTGAGAACGGGAAGGTCGTTGTCGTCCTTTGTTACAGGCTGACCGCCCATACCAACGAACATAGCGGGAATCATTTCCCACTTCCAGCCGGAGAAGCCGATTCTGTCGTCCTCGGGCTTGATAAGACCGTCACCGTTGAGGTCCTTCTGACCCATCTTAACCATTTCGATGAACTTGTCGATTGTCCATGTTCCGTTCTTAACCATTTCGTAAGGATATTCCATATCGAGCTCGTCCATGATTGTCTTGTTGAAGGCAATTGCGCCCGCAGCCTTAAGGCAGTGGAAGTTGTAAGCACCTGCGTTTACGTAAACCTTGTCGTTGAAGTTAAGGTCACGCTGAACGTTCTGGTACCACCAGGGATTTTCAAGGTTTGCATAGGGCATATTTTCTGTCCATTCAACAAAGAGGTCCTCGTAAACAAGGGGCATACCTGCGTGCTGAACGTTCATAAATACTTCGTATGTGTCGTCACCGGACTGAATGAGAGATCTTATAGTGGGGGTAGCTGTACTGTTGTTGGAGTCACCGCCGCGGAAGGTGAACTTGATGTCGAAATAGTTTTCAACTTCCTTGTTTCTCTGATAAATGATGTCCTTGATTGTGTCGCCTGTTTCCTCTTCAACAATGTAGTCGGAGTCGAAAACATTGTACGCAAGGAATATGTCGAAGGTTTCACCGTCGCCCTTTACGTCCTCGGGAAGAACGAGCTTGTAGCCGTCTGTTGATTCGACATTGGCTGCATCTGTGTTTGTTGTGCCTGCGTCCTTCTTGTCATCCTTCTTCATACAGGATGTGGATACAAGCGCTGTTCCTGCCATCAATGCAGCAAGCAGGAGAGAAAGAATTCTTTTTGCTTTCATGTGTTGTTTCCTTTCTTTATTCGATTTTGTACAAAACCGATAATATAGTTGGTATTATTATAACATACTTTGTTGTACTTTGCAATAGCAATGGCAAAAAAACTTACCTGATTTTCATATTTTTTGAAAAAATTTACAAAAAATCACCGCCCCGAGGTGCGGGACGGTGAACAAATTTTAAATTGCGTTATTACTTTTCCCAGAATTCGATGATGTCCGCAAGCTTGATTTCCCAAGCGTCGCCCTGTGAAGCGTAATTTGAGGAAAGTGTATTTGATCCGCCTGTAATCATTCTCTGGATTATACCCGAATTGAGATAGTTTTCGTCCATAAATCTTGCACCGTTTCTTACAATGTCAATCATTTCCTCCGTCTCAACGTCACGGCTTGTCTTAACAGTAAGAATCACATTGTAGAACTCGGGAATAAGGTCTCTGTGTGAGAGATACGCTATATATTCCAGAACTGCACTTGTAAGCTCAAGCTTGCTGTTTGTTACGGGAACGTATGTAAGGGAGGAGAAGTTTACGATTCTTGAGTAGTATTCCTCCTGATCCTTGTCAAGCTTCGGATAGGGAACAGCACCGAAGTCGTCCTCGAGATTTCGAAGTCCCGGAAGAGCACTGAGTGTAGCATTGTGGAAGAGAAGTCTTGATTCGTTGAACATCTTTCCTGAAACACCGTATTCACTACCTCCGTCCCACGCGCCGTTACCCGAGCTGAACAGCTCAAGCATCTTGTCTATAATATTGAAGGTTCTTTCGTTGTTGATGTTGAGAACGGGAAGATTATTCTCATCCCTTGTAACGGGATTACCGCCCATACCTACGAATATGGCAGGCATCATTTCGTGCTTCCAGCCCGCAAAGCCAAGTCTGTCGTCCTCGTACTTTATAATACCGTCACCGTTAAGGTCCTTCTGACCTGCCTTAACCATTTCAATAAACTTGTCAATAGTCCACGTGCCGTCCTTAACCATTTGGTAAGGATATTCCATATCAAGCTCGTCCATAATTGTCTTATTGAAGGTAAGAACACCTGCAGCTCTCAGACAATGGAAATTATAAGCACCTGCGGTTACATAAATTTTGTCGCCGAAGTTAAGGTCACGCTGAACGTTCTGATACCACCAGGGGTTATCAAGCTTTGCATAGGGCATACTTTCGCCCCATTCAACGAAAAGATCCTCGTAAACAAGGGGCATACCTGCGTGCTGTACGTTCATAAACACCTCGTAGGTATCGTCACCCGCCTGAACGAGTGAGCGGATGGTTGCTGAGGCAGTATTGTTCTGTGAGTCACCGGGGCGGAAGGTGAAGTCTATGTCAAAATAGTCCTCGACCTCGTTGTTTCTGTGATATATAATGTCCTTTACGGAGTCACCTGTTTCCTCTTCTACAATATAGTCTGCATCAAACACACTGTATGCAAGGAAAATATCAAAGGTTTCACCACCGCCGGTAATTCCTTCGGGAATATCAAGCTGAGATCCGTCGGCGTTATCCGATACAGGCGCCTTTGACTGATTTGATGCGCCGTTATTCTTTTCATTCCTGAGGCAGGATGCAGAAGAAAGCACCGTCGTGCCTGCAAGCAATGTCGCAAGGATAAGGGATAATACTCGTCTTTTTTTCATAATGGTATTCCTTTCATAAAGCAACACGAAATATTTGCGAAAAAATGATATGCTCTCATAAGTATAGTTTACTGATAGTTTACCACAGTTTTTTTAATATTTCAAGAGGATAAGTAAAAAATATAGCTTTTGCGGTACACATATGTAAAATTTGACAAAAAAACACGGCACTACCCGAGGTGAGTAATGCCGTAATGTAAGCTGTGTGATAATTGGCGTATAATTATTTTTCCCAGAACTCAACAATGTCCTCAAGTCTTGCTTCCCATGCATCGCCCTGTGCCGCATAATTTGAAGAAAGGGTATTTGTTCCGCCTTCAACAATGCTTATAAGCGTGCCGCTCCTGAGGAAGTTTTCATCCATAAATCTTGCGGAGCTTCTTACGATATCAATCATCTGCTCTGTCTCGGTATCACGGCTTGTCTTGATTGTAAGAATTACATCATAGAACGCAGGGATAAGGTCTCTGTGTGATAGGTAAGCCATCTGCTCAAGAATTGCACTTGTAAGCTCAAGCTTTGTGTTTGTGACGGGAACATATGTAAGAGAGGAGTAGTTTACAACTCTGGAATAATAGCTTTCCTGATCCTCATCGAGCTTCGGATAGGGGATAGCACCGAAATCGTCCTCCATTTCACGAAGACCCGTGAGCTGGTCAAGGGTTGTATCGTGGAAGAGAAGTCTGCCTTCCTTGAACATAGTACCCGTTCTTGCATAGGTTTCACCGTTGGAGAAGCCACCGTTACCGTCGTCGAATATTTCAATCATTCTGTCAATAACATTGAAGGTTCTTTCGTTGTTGACATTAAGCTCGGGCATAGAGCTGTCATTCTTTGTTACGGGGTTACCGCCCATTCCGATAAAGAACGCAGGAATCATTTCCCACTTCCAGCCGGCAACACCCAGTCTGTCGTCGTCAGGCTTCAGAAGTCCGTCGCCGTTGAGGTCCTTCTGTGCGGCTCTGTTATAATCAAGAAGTCTGTCAACGGTCCACTTGCCGTCAAGCACGAGCTGATAAGGATATTCAAGTCCAAGCTCATCAAGCATAGTCTTGTTGAAGGCAAGAACGCCCGCACCTCTCAGACAGTGGTAGTTATATGCACCTGCGGTAACATAAACCTTGTCGCCAAAGTTAAGGTCTCTCTGAACATTCTGATACCACCACGGATTTTCAAGATTTGCATAAGGCATGCTTTCGTTCCATTCAACAAAAAGGTCCTCATATATAAGCGGAATACCTGCGTGCTGAACATTGATGAACACCTCGTATGTATCGTCGCCCGCCTGAATAAGTGAACGGATAATGCCTGAGCCCTCGCTGTTGCTTCCCGTGATGCCGTCCTTTACGGTGAATTCAACATTGAAGTTTCCCATTACCTCCTTGTTTCTCTGATAAAGAATATCGGGAATGGTGTCACCTGTTTCCTCCTCGGGAGCCTTCCAGTCTGAGTTTGCAACGGAGTAACCGATAAATACGTCAAAGGACTCTCCTCCGCCGTCAATATCGGGAAGAACAAGCTGAGGACCGTTGTCCTCGGATGAAGCGGAAGGAGCCTTGACAATCTCCTTCTTTTCTTCTTTCTTGAGGCATGATGTGGAAAGCATAGCAGAGCTTGTCATCAATGCGGCAAGGAGCAGGGATGATACTCTTCTTTTTTTCATAATAGTTTTTCCTTTCAGCGAAATATTAAACTTATAAATATCAATATAAGTATTTATGATAACATTTTAGCACAGTTGGATGTAAATTTCAAGTACCTGAGCAAAATTTTTGTGCAAAATTGATTCTTTAAAATCCTTGTGCATACAGAAAAAGACCTCCCCGATATTTTCACGGGAAGGTCTTTGTAATAAGCTATTTAATTAACCAACGAGAATTGCGCCGATTTCGAATTCGTAGCCGCCGCTGTTTGCGTTTTTGCCTGTTACTTCAATAGTAACCGTGTGCTTACAGGGTAAGAGGTTTTCTGCAATAACTCTGTCCTTGGGATTTGTGCTTGTTCTGTATTCATCAATAACAACCGGAGCATTGTCGTCAACCGTTACGGTGATAATGCCCATGTTGGGACCGATGCCGGTTGCAAGACCGAGCTCTGTACCTTCAAATTCAAATGTAAGCCTTGCACCGAGCTTGTTTGCAAAGATTCTGCCGTTGTATCGTTTTCCGAGCCATGAGTAGTTGGTCTTGGGCTGATATTCCCACCCTTCCGAATCGGAAAGGTCGATTTCGTCTGCATAAATCATATTTGCGTTCATTGTAACATAGGAGGCAAGAGTATTTTCGGGAAGCATCTTGTCTGCACATTCCGTAACAGCCTGCTCCTTAGCCTTTGCAAGCTCGCTTTCAACGAGTTCAATTATAACCTCACTATAGAACTTATACCCCTCGTCGTTGGGATGAACGCTATCCTTGAAGTACTTGGAGAACTCGTCGCCTGTATCCGCAAGCATTGCATAAACATGGTCAGCCATTTTTATATGAGGATAACCGTAATAGTCTGCAACATCTCTGTGAGCACGAAGCTGGTCGTAATCGGAATCCTTTGTACCTGTATTGAAGGTAAGAACATAGATTATGTCTATTGAAGGATTGTAGTTGTTTGCAAGTCGCACGATGGATTCGGAGGATTTTACCACCTGATCGTATGTAGCACCGTTACCCTTGTCGTTGACGGCATATTCAATAAAAAGAAGGTCGGGATTTATCGGAGCGACCTCTCTTGCGTATCTGTATGAAGCAAGATATGAGCCCGTACCACCGATAGAGAGCTTCTTGTTTGTAAGGGCAACATCGGGGTAATTCTCTTCTATCCAGTTGCCCAGATGCGCTGCCCATGATTTTGTAGTATGGTTGGTAGAGCCGTAGCCGTCGGTAACCGAGCCACCTATATATGCGATTGTGATTTCCTTGTCTTGTGTAAGCTTTAAGTAAGTGTTGGCAAGTGCGGCTCTTTCGATAACATTTTCCATTTTCTCGTCACCCATTTCGTTTTCTTCTTGTTGCTGTGTTTCGTCTATTGTGATTTGTGTGTCAACCTCAGCCTCATGATTGTAAGCCGTAAGGTTTATTAGCGAAATAATTGCAGTCAGAACCAAAGCTGTAATATTCATATTGAGCTCCTTCTTACATTAAAGTGGCAAAATAAATTTCAGAAAAATCCGATTTGTCTGCTCCGATGCAGTGCTTACGGTACAGATAGGCAGGTATGTAAGAATATAACACTTTTATTTTATCATAAAATACCATTATGTCAATACTTTTTGCTTGTAAAACACAAGAAAAAATCAAAAGCCTTCCCACATTTTTGCGGAAAGGCTTACGGATTATAAAATTAATTATAAAATTAACCTACAAGAATTGCGCCGATTTCGAATTCGTAACCACCGCTCTTTTCGTTCTTGCCGGTTACCTCGAAGGTAACAGTGTGCTTGCCGGGCTTGAGGTTTTCTGCGATTGTTCTGTCCTTGGGGTTTGTGTTGCCTCTGTAATCGTCAACAGTGATGGGAGCATTGTCGTCGATTGTGATTGTAACAATACCCATATTCGGGCCGATACCGGAAGCAAGACCGAGCTCTGTACCTTCAAATTCAAAGGTGAACTTTGCACCGAGCTCATTTGCGAAGATTCTGCCGTTGTATCTGTTGCCGAGCCAGGAGTAAGCCTTGTTGGGCTGATATTCCCAGCCTGTTGCATCGGAAAGATCGATTTCGTCTGCGTAAACCATATGTGCGTTCATTGTAACGTAAGGAGCAAGAGTCTTTTCGGGAAGAACCTTGTCAACGCATTCCGTGGGAGCCTGCTCTGCCGCCTTTGCGAGCTCCTCTTCAACAAGATCGATTACAACATCACCGTAGAACTTGTAGCCCTCGTCGTTGGGGTGAACGCCGTCCTTGAAGTACTTGGAGAAGTCGTCGCCTGTCTCCTCAAGCATTGCATAAACGTGGTCAGCCATCTTGATGAAGGGATAGCCATAGTGGTTTGCAACGTCTCTGTGAGCGCGGAGTGTATCGTAGTCAGAGTCCTTAAGACCGCTGTCGAATATGAGAACATATACGATGTCGATTGCGGGATTCTGCTCGTTTGCAAGTCTTACGATGGACTCGGAGGACTTAACAACCTGGTCGTATGTAACGCCGTTGTACTTGTCGTTAGCCGCGTATTCGATAAAGAGAAGATCGGGATTTACGGGAGCTACTTCTCTTTCATATCTGTAGGAAGCGAAGTAAGAGCCTGTACCGCCGATGGAAAACTTCTTGTTTGTAAGCTCAACATCGGGGTAGTTTTCCTTTATCCAGTTTCCGAGATGAGCCGCCCAGGAGTTCTTGCCCTGGTCGGATGCGCCGTAGCCGTCTGTTACGGAGCCGCCAACATATGCAACTGTAAGCTTCTTGTCGTTAACGAGCTTTGAATATGTGTTTGCGAGAGCCGCTCTTTCAATTACCTTTTCCATTTCTTCCTCACCTGTTTCCGCAGTGTCCTGCTGTACCTCTTCGGGATTTGTGTTTTCGTTCTGTGTCTTTGTGCAAGCGGTAAAGCTTACCATAGTAAGTATTGCCGCAAGAATCAGTGCTGTAAGCTTCATAATACTGTCTCCTTTTTGAGTATTTGATTATAAAAAATGCAGCCGATAATTACTACCGACTGCATAATTTCTTATTCCTCGCTGCCTTCAGCCGAAGCTTCTGCTGCCGAGTTGTCGGAGTAGTCTTCGTTATATGAACTGTAATCCTCGTTCTTCTTACCGTAAGAGCCTCTGTTGTTGTATCTGGGCTTTATGGGGTTTTCGGGAGTACCGAGAGCGATAACAACCTTTCTGTCGCTGTCGGAGCCTACGGAGTAGGTGAATACGCCTCTGTATCTCTGAAGCTCTGCGTGGATTATCTTTCTTTCATATGCGAGCATAGGCTCAAGAGTTACGTTTCTGTGATACTTAAGAGCCTTTTCCGCCATTCTGCGGGCGAGAGCCTTGAGAGTTTCCTCTCTCTTTGCTCTGTAGTTTTCAATGTCAAGACAAATCTTGATGTATTCCTTCTTTTCCTCTCCGCTCTTAACCTTTCTGCCTGCGGCAATGTTTGCAAGGTACTGGAGAGAGTCGAGCACGTCACCGTGACGACCGATAAGAGCACCGAGACCTTCGCCTTCGATTTCAACGAAGATGTTCTTCTCGGGGATGGACTTTCCTTCGGGGATTTCCTTTTCCCAGCCCTTGATAACAGCCTTCGCATTGATACCCATATCTGTGATGATTGTGTTGAGAAGCTTTACTGCCGCTCCCTCGGGAGTGGAGTCGTCTACTTCATCGGCAGATGCGGAAGCGAACCTTTCGCCCTCCATAACAACGAACTCGCCGTCGTCCTCGGAGGCTTCCTCTGCCTGTGCTTCTGCGGTATCCTCGATGTAAACTCTTACCTTTGCGTCTGCAGCACCGATACCGAAAAGACCCTTTTTGCCTTCTTCTATAACTTCATATTTTACTTCGTCTACGCCTTTGCCGAGCTGTTCTGCACCCTGTGCAACTGCGGCGTCGACATTTTTTGCACTTATAATAACTTCTGTCATTGTTTTATATCCTTTCGAATAATAGAAATAAAAACCGTCAAATCACGCTTAAGGACGTCTTATAGCGGAGGGAGGTGCTCCGTGAGCCTTGATTCTTGCTTTTCCGTGTGCGGAAATGCTGGGCTTGCGGGAAGCGGGCTGTCTGTTCTTCTTTTTGCCTCCTGCGGATGCGGGAGCGGAAACGGATTCCTTCTCAGAGGTCTCTGCCTTCTTGGGCTTGCTTCTTCCGCGAAGCTCCTTTTCGGCAAGGCGAAGCTCCTCGTCTGTCATTACGGGAACGGGATAAAGCTTGTAAAGAATATACTGCTGAAGTACACCGAGGATGTTCTGGATTACCCAGTAAATACCGATACCTGCGGGAGTAATAAAGCTGATCCACGCAGACATAAGGGGCATTGTGTAGTCCATAAGCTTGAAGGAGGCACTTGTAGCCGCATCGTTGTTTGCGGGGGGCTGATAGGTGAACTTTCTTGTAAGCTTCATAGAAAGGAACGAGAACACAAGAACAAGTGCGGGGATAACCCAGAGAATGGAGATATCGCCGATTTCGGGCTTTTCCATAAGGTTAAGACCGAATACGGTAAAGCTGTCCTTGATTTTGTTGAAGTGCTCGATAAGAGTCATTTCGGCACCGTTTGCGTTTACTGTCTGAGCAAGGAATTCTTCAATCTTTTCAATAGCGATTTCCGATTCCTTGGGAAGAGCCATTGTGCCGTCGTGAATCTTGATAAGGTCGTTAATCTGAAGAATCTCATAGCCTGCGGTAATCTTTGACTGCTTGCAGATCTCTGTTACCTTAGCGCTGAGCTCGGGGAGATTCATAAGGAACTTTACCGGCTTTGTAATAACCGAATAAAGCGCGAAGAGTACGGGAAGCTGAATAAGCATAGGGAGACATCCGCCCATGGGATTGAAGTTCTCTCTCTGGTAGAGCTCCATAATCTCCTGCTGCATAGCCTGCTGGGACTTCTGGTCCTTGCGGCCCGCATACTTCTTTCTGATGATTGTTTCGTAGGGTCTGAGCTTTGCCTGCTTTATGGAGTTTTTCTGCTGCTTTATGCCGAAGGGGAACAGCACGAGCTTCATAAAGATAGCAAAGAGGATGAGCGTTACAACGTAGTTCGGAGAAATCATGTTGATCCATCTGAACGGATACGCTATAATACTGCCGAGGAAATCCATGTTTTTTACCTTCCTTTTCTTAAAATATTTATCCATCCCGGGATTTCTCCCGGTGATTTACGAATTTAATCTCCGTCCGTTTCAGAGCTTTCCTGTTTCTTTCTTTTCTCCTTCTTCGGAGGTACGGGGTCGAAGCCGCCCTTGCAGAAGGGATTGCACCTGAGAATTCTGTAAACGGTAAGAGCCGTGCCCTTGAAAAATCCGTGGATTCTGTAAGCCTCAATGGCGTACTCCGAGCAGGTCGGAACGAATCTGCAGGTCGGGCGACCCTTTAGAGGGGAGAGGAATTTTCTGTATAAGCCTATAAGAAATATACAAATATGCTTCATATTATAATAATATTACTTTTTACCGCAGGAATTACCGCCATGATTCGGTCTTTTGCCCTGCGAATTCTGTGGCCTTCCGAATTTTTTAGCCGTGCTGTCCTTAACCTTGAGAGTCTGACCCTTATACGCACCGAGCTTTTTAAAGCAGGCATCGAGGCACTCGTTCATTGCCGTTGATTTAGCCTTGTGTGAAAAAGCCGCACCTCTTGCGACGATAACAACTATAAGACCGTCCGCAAGCTCGGGATAAAGAGGTCTTGCACCCTCACGGATTATTCTTTTGACTCTGTTTCTCTGTACCGCACCGCCGAGCTTTGCGTTGACTGCGATACCTACAGAGGTTTTTTTCGGGCTTCCGTCAAAGTTCTTCTTTATGTTGCGAAGAATATACACCGCACAAAGCTTTGATGTTTCACTACAGCCCTTTGTGAATGCCTTGGTGAAAAGATGGTTTTCCGTCAGGGGATTAAGCTTTTTATTCATTTAAATACACCTCTTATTCTCCCACTCGGAATTGTTTTTTTGCCATAATACGCAATAAGAGGACGGCTTTGCACGCCCCAAGGGCAACGCTTCTGCTCGTCCTCTTTTCGACTGAAGTTTACAAAGAAAATCCCGACAAGTCGGGCTCTTTACGGTAAGCAGGAATCAATATGTGAGTCTTGCTCTTCCTTTTGCACGTCTTCTCTTGAGTACCTTTCTGCCGTTAGCAGTTCTCATACGCTTTCTGAAACCGTGCTCAACTTTTCTCTGACGCTTCTTAGGCTGGTATGTTCTTTTCATTCTCGGGGCACCTCGCTTTCCGATTACATAATTTGCCGATATAACGATATTATAATACATTTCTTTTATTTTGTCAAGAGGTAAACGCTAATTTTTTTGATTTTTTGCGTATTTTGGGGGTGTTTTTTTCGAAATAATACAATATTTATAAAATTGTTTCGGAAAGTGGTCATTTGTGTTACAGATTTTAACTTCGGCATAACTTTATTTAAAAATCACACAAATTTCACAATTGTTACATTGTTATTTCAAGTAGTCGTATTATACTACAGTCACAGAAAAAGAAACGGAGGTTTTCAGACGATGACAGATGAAAACAGAAGCATATACGGCGAAAACGGTACACCCGAGGAAATAAATCCGGTTGACGTTTCCGCAAACACAAACGAAGAAATCACCGAAAACGCGACACCGGCTCCCGAAACGGTAATCCCCGAAGCACAGCCCGAAATCATTTCCGAAATCACGGCACAGCCCGAAGCGGAAGCAATCACGGTAGAACCTGAAGCTGTAGCCGAACCTTTGACAGCTACAGAGACGATTCCCGAGCCCGCACCCTTTGTTGAAGCGGAATCGGCAGCTCCCGTGGCAGCACCCATCCCGACAGAGCAGGCTCCCGCCGAAAAGGCAGGCATAAGATACGACAAGGACCCCGACAGCGACGGCAATTACACATGGAAGTATTCCGACGAAACAAACGAGACAAGCGTCAAGGGCTTACTCAAGAAATTCCTCAAGATTGCGGGAGTTTCCTTTGCGGCTCTTGCGGTGGTATCCGTTATATATGCGGGAATCACGGGCTACAACAAGACTCCCGTAACTGAAAATACAGTTCCCGAGGAAACCGTTTCGACGGACAACAAAGCTTCTGACACCGAAGAAAAGAAGGAAAAGCCCGTAATCGGCGGCAATACAGAGGCTCAGAAGGATAAAGCCGAGGAAATCGCATATATTCCCGGTATGATTGAAAACAATACCGCCCTTTCAAAGCAGAAGATAGCCGTTAAGTGCAAGCCCTCCTCTGTAGGTATCGAGGTTACTGCGGTTACAAAGAGCTTCTACGGCTACAGCTATAAGTCAAGCGGAGTAGGCTCGGGCTTTATACTTACGGAAGACGGCTACATTGCAACAAACAACCATGTAATCTCGGGCGCAACCGAAATCACCGTTATGCTTGACGACGGAAGCAAGCACAAGGCTGAGGTCGTAGGTGCGGACGCCATTACCGACCTTGCGGTAATCAAGATTGACGCCACAGGTCTTACTCCCATGGAAATCGGCGACTCCGACCTTATGCAGGTGGGCGACAGCGTAATCGCAATAGGCACTCCCGCGGGAATTGAATTTGCGGGCACGGTTACCGACGGTATCGTTTCCGCAATCAACAGAGATATCGAGGTTGAAAGCACAAACGGACATACAAAGACAATGACCCTTATGCAGACCAATGCCGCAATCAACCCCGGAAACTCGGGCGGTCCCCTTATAAACGACAGAGGTCAGGTTATCGGCATCAATACTCTTAAGCTTAACGAAAAGTATGAGGGCATCGGCTTCTCTATTCCGATAAACAGCGCGGTGAAGATATTCAACCAGCTTATCACTGACGGCAAGGTAACAGACTACGAATCCAGCTTTGTTACGGGCAACGGTGCAATAGGTATTACAAATTACGTTGAAGTAACCGCAGAGGAATCCGAGTATTACGGAATTCCCGAGGGAATTATGATTATCCAGCTTCAGGTAGGTGCCTCCTCACAGAAGGCGGGACTTCGCAGAGGCGATATCATCACCCACTTCAACTCCCAGCCCGTAAAGACCGTAGACGAGCTCAATACACTCAAGAACAAGTTCAAGGCAGGCGACGAGGTAACACTCACCGTATACCGCAGTGAGGAAGAAACCTTTGACATCACCTTCAAGCTTGACCTTATGAGCTGATAAATCAAGACAATGTTTCACAATTTGTGGTACTCTCCTTAAAATAGCGAAGGACACTCGGCAATAACCCCCGGGTGTCCTTCGTTTTTTATATCCAATACAAAAGCCCCGGAATTCCGAGGCATTTCGTAAAAATCAATTTTGCATTTTGCACTTTGCATTTTGCATTTTGCATTGATAAAAACGCAAAGCGTTTTTATCAGAGCGCCGTCTGTGTATCGTTGGGGTCGCCGTTTCTCGCAAGGTCGTATTCGACCGACCAGTCAAGGTCGCGGTATGCTTCGCCTCTGGGGTCGTTCTTTATGAAGTCCATAAGAAGGTCGAGCATATCCTCGCTCCAGGTGTTCTTGTCAATCTGTGCCGTTGTAAACTTGCCCTGGGAAATCATTTCAAAGCCGAAGTCGTCCTTGACGTGAGTCTTTGCCGCACCGTCAACAACCTCTGCAACAAGGTGTGAGGGGATAAAGAGCACACCGCCGCCCGCACCGAATACAACGTCACCGGGGAGACATACGGCATTGCCGAAGTTTGTAACAGAGTTAAAGTCCTTCATAACAAACTCACGGATGGGAGTGGGGTCAATACCTCTGTAGTATACCTGCACGTCCTCAACCTGCTTCATCTGCTCAACGTCACGGATACCGCCCCATACAACAGCACCGCCGTTCTTTGTTCTCTTCTTGATGGCGGTAGTAAGGTTACCGCCGAGGAATGTACCCTTGTAAATCTTGTCGTACATATCAACTACAACAACGTCACCCTCAACAAGAGAGTCGATAACCCACTGATTGTAGTTACCCTTTCTGCCTTCGGCTGCACCCTGTGCAAAGGCAACCTCGTGAAGGTCGGGACGGGTAGGGCAGAAGGAGCAGGTAACGGCTCTTCCGATAAGCTTTCTGCCGTCATCGTGAAGCGGGTACATAGGATTTTCGCCGCCTCCCACAAACTGATTCTGATAGCCCTTTACGAAAATAGGCTTCCAGAGCTCCTCAAGTGTCATTTTCTGCATAGCCTTAAGGTATTTGTCTGCAACATAGGGTCTTCCGTCGGGAAGTCTTTCACCCTTCCAGAGGGGAGTGAGTGCTATTACGTCTTCTTTACAGTTGAATCTCATGGTAGTTAGTCCTTTCGGTTTTTATATATCTTTGTTTTGGTGGATAGTGGACAATGGACAGGGGACAATGGACAGGGAAGGTTGATTGCTTCGCAATCTTCGGATTATTTTGAAAGCTTTATTACTGTGTATCCGAAGGGCTTGAAGTCTATCTTGTTACCCTTTATGTCAACACCGTAGGAGAGAAGGTCAGTTCCCTCAATATCCGTATCAACACTTGCCTTTACATCCTTGTTACGACAGTTTACCGCAACGAAAACAGTTTCCTTGCCGTTGCTCTTTGTAAAGGTAATCACATCGTCGCTTGCGGAGTTTCCGATATATACGGGGCGCTCCTCCGTGATAGCATCATTTTCCTTGAATATTGCGGAAAGCTTCTTTACAAGAGCAAGTCTTCTTATGCCGTCCTCTGTGATGGCTCTTGACCAGTTGATTTCACTTCTCTTTGTGTGCATACGGTTGGCGAACATACTGTTTTCCTGATTGTCCGCAATCTCAATGCCGTTCCAGATAAGAGGCTGTGCGCTTGTCGTAAAGGTAAGCACAAACGCCGCATCCATACCGCGGGAGGTGAAAAGAATTTCGTTTCTTGCAAGACCGCAGTCACTTGCCGTGTCGTGCTGGTCGAGATATGTAATTCCTCTTGGGAAAAAGGGTATCGACTTTACATAATCACGGACCACATCCGCACTCTTGCCATCGTGAATAGTCTCTATAAGAACCGTTCTCCATCCCCAGTTGTATGCAATATCGAAAATTTCGTCTCTGCCGTCCTCAAGGTTTCCTTCGTTGAGGTAAATAAGGCCTTCCTTGAGCTTGCTTGTCTCCTTAAAGGAATCACGCCAGAAATCAATGGGAATCATATTACCGCAGTCACATCTGAAGCCGTCGCAATCGTAGTACTCGATAAGATGCTTCATATTGGAAAGCAAGTACTCACGGGCGTCTGCGTTGGAAAAATCAAGTCTCGCAAAGGGCCACATCTCGCCGACAAGAGTAGTTCCGTCCTCGTTGCGAAGAACATAGTCGGGATGCTCCTTTATAAACGGTGCATTCTTTCCGCAGTGAAGATATACAAGGTCAAGAAGCACCTTCATACCGAGTCTGTGAGCTTCCTTTATAAACTCAACAAGATCCTCATCACAGCCGAATTCATTGTCAACCGAAAAATAGTCGGTAATCTTATAAGGATTCTTGGGATTAAGCGTCCTTGAAGCAACCTGTCTCGGGCTCCATGTCGCCATATCGGGGTCGTCATCCTCGACAAAGCAAGGACAGAGATAAAGTACGGTCGTGCCGAGCGAGGCAACATGACCGAGTCTTTCCTTAGCCGCATTCAGTGTTCCCTCGGGAGTAAATGTTCGAAGCGCAAGCTGATAAAATATTTCTTTCATAAGATTTTCTCCTTGATTTATGTGAATAGTGGTCAGTGCCCACTGTCCACTGTTCCATTAAAAAATTAAAGCTTCATACCGCCATCAACAACAAGGTCAATACCGGTAATATATCTGCCCTCCTCGGAAGCAAGAAGCAATACCGCAGGAGCACAGTCCTTGTCCTCGCCCGCATAGCCCATGGGAATACCTGCCATAACCTTCTTACTGTATTCCGCATCTGCGAGAGCATCTGCGTTTCTCGGTGTTGCAATAACCCCGGGAGACATATTATTAACCGTGATTCCGAAGGGTGCAAACTGCTTTCCGAGATTTTCAACAAGGCTCATAACCGCACACTTGGATGCCGCATAAATAGGCATATCCTTGTGAGGCTTGTACTGCTGAACGGAGCCTACCGTGATAATTCTGCCGAAGCCCTTTTCCTTCATTTTCGGAACGTAAAGCTGAATAAGTCTGTATGTAGCCTTGAAATTCACCTGAAGCTGTGTCTCGATTTCCTCGGGCGTTACATTGTCCCACGGATTTCTGTACTGTACACTTGCGTTGCAGACGAGAATGTCAACATCACCTGTCTGCTTGTAAAGACCTTCAACCTCGTCGGGATTTGCGAGATTTCCCACAACGCATACCGTGTCGCCGACCATTTCGGAGGCTGCCCTCTGTGCCTTTTCAAGGCTTGATGAAGCGTGAACGAAAACCTTTGCACCCTGCTTTGCCAGAAGTGTCGCAATTGCCTTGCCGATGCCCTGAGAGGAGCCTGTGACAAGGGCTGTCTTTCCTGTTAAATCAAACATTGTGTTACCTCATTTATTATAATGTAATTGTGAAGCTGTTGTTCTTCTTCTCGGAAACAAGTACAGCCTCCGTGTATTCCTTGCCGTCTGCGATTACCTTGATTTCGTAGTCACCGTAGAAGCCTCTGAAGCCTGCCATACCGCCATCATCCGTGCCTGTTTCAAGCTCTGTGTGCCATTCCTTGTGGATAAGGTTGTAAAGTGCGTGATATCCTGCCTTCTTTGTCATATCGAATCTGACAAGACCGCCGTGATAGATGTTTTCACCGGATGTCATATCGCCCTGAGGTGCAAACGCCGCATAGCCGTCAACGAGATTCCAGTAAATAATAGCCTCCATTGCGGGATGAGAGAAGCATACCTTGTAGAAGTTGCAAAGAAGCTCTGCCTGAATGTCCTCGTCCTCTGTGTTTGCGGAGTATGCGGGAATTGTCATTTCGGTAATCTGAAGCTTCTTGCCGAGCATTGCGTATCTGTCAAGCACGTTGTAGAGATGCTTGGGGTTGTAGCGTGTCTTTGCAAGGTCAGGCTCCTTGTCAAGCGGGAAGAAGCTGTGGTACTGCATACCTATCGAATCAAGATGAGTTATGCCGTCACGCATAAGCTTTTCAATCTGCATATAGTACGCACTTCTGGAATTCATAAACTGTCCCACTTCCCAGATGTAGTAGTCGTTGATGATAAGGCGGTTGTTGGGGAAGAACTTGTCCGCCATTCTGAAGCTCCAATCAACGAAATCGTCTTGGAAATAGAACTTTGTTCTGGGTGCATTAAATCCTTGAAGAGTTTCGTTTGTAACCTCCCACGTGGGAATAATGTCCGCATACTTTTCGGAAAGTGAACGGAATCTTTCTGTGAGCATCCTCTTCTGCTCGTCCACGGTTACGCCCTTCGCCCAGTCGGGGGTGAAGTTGTCATAGTTAAGGCAATGGCACTTGGGCTCGATGCCATTTTCAAGACAGTACTCAACGCAAAGGTCCGTTGCAGGTCTTCTGTAAATCTTCGGAGAATCCTTTGCATATCTCGGCTTGCCTCTTTCAGGCTCAAGATCTGACCAGTAGAAGGGGATTGTCGCTATGTTGAAAAGCTTTGCGAAATCCTCTCTGTATGCCTTGTTCTTTTCCTCACATTCGAATTCGTCAAGCATAAAAACGTTTGCGCCGAAGCGGAATTCGTGATTCTTAAGGCTTACAAATACCTTTGCTCCCTTTACGGGATTTCCGTCCTTGTCCTTGACGGTAATTTTAACATCGCCCTTTCTGTAAAGCTCGATTCCGGATTTTACCCTTACATCGGTAAGCTCCTTCTGTTCGTTGAAGTATTTCAGGGCTGTATCGTATCTTGACATAGCGTTCTCCTTTTTGTTATATTTCGATTCTTATTGTAATTCGATTTCAATTTCGTTTTTCTTGTATGCCGAAAGTTTTATCGGCTTTGTATATACTCGACCATCGTAAATAATTTCAGCATCGTAATCACCGTAGAAGCCTCTGAAGCTTGCTTTGCCGTATTCGTCGGTGACAGTCTCCGCTTCCGTGTGCCATTCCTCGCGTATAAGCTTGCGAAGTACCTTGTAAGCAGGCTTTTCCGACATATCAAATCTGCAAAGAGCACCGTAGTATACATTCTCGCCGAGTGACATATCACCGGGCTTTCCTCCCGAAGCATAGCCGTCAACAACGTTCCAGTAAACAATCGCCTCCATCGCAGGGTGACAGAAGAACACGGAATAAAGATTTCTCATAAGCTCCGCCTGAACCTCTTCATCCTCCGCTTCACCACCGAAGGCAGATACCGTCATTTCGGTAATCTGAAGCTTCTTGCCGAGAAGCGCATATGTATCAAGCACATCGAAAATATGTCCCGGATTGTAGCGGGTAACAGCAAGCTCACTTTCAAGCTCCTTCTTGAAGAAGCAGTGATACTGGAAGCCGATAGCATCAAGATGATGCACACCGTAGCTCTGCATACGCTCTATTTCCATATAATAAGGGCTTCTCTGACCGAAGAACTCACCGTGAAGGCTTCGCATACATCCGAAATCCAGATGGTCATTTATAATAAGGTGATTGTTCGGGAAATACTTGTCCGCCGTGCGGAATGACCACTCGTTGAAATCCTTCTGACGGTAGAACCTTGAATAGTACTTGTCAAGGAACGCCTCTCTTGCGAAGGTTTCGTTGAAGGTCTCGTTTGTAACCTCCCAGGAGGGAATAACATCCGCATACCTCTCTGCAAGAATACGGAAATGCTCCTCAAGTGCCTTCTTGTGCTCGTCAATCTCCGCATCCTTGAGCCACGCGGGTCTGAAAAAATCGTAATTCAGACAATGCGCCTTCGGCTCGATGCCCTTCTGAGTACAGTACTCAATGCACAAATCAATGGCGGGGCGTCTGTATATTTTGCAGGAATCCTTGCCGAAGCGGTAGACTCCCTTGGGTGTCTCAAGAGTTTTCCAGTAGAAGGGGAGAGTTGCAAGATTAAAAAGCTCGGGAAATTTTTCACGGTATATTCCGTTCTTTTCCTCATTTTCAAATTCGTCAAGCATAAAGATGTTCGCTCCGAATTTGAATTCGTGCTTTTTGTGTACAGCTTTGATTTTTGCACCGCTCACGGGCTTTCCGTCCGCACCCTTTACGGTGATTTTCGCTCTGCCCTTGCGGTACTGCTCGATGCCGTTTTTTATTCTTGCTTCCGTTTCTTCCCGTTGCTCGTTAAAGTATTTAAGAGCCGTATCGTATCTTGACATAATTTTCTCCAATGAATAAATTAAAGTTCAATGGTTATCTTGTTATCCGATTTCTTGGATGTGGAAATAGTCTTTGTGTATTTCTTGTCGCCGTAAATGATTTCAACTTCATAGTCACCGTAGAAGCCTCTGAAGCCGAGCTTGCCGTCCTTGTCGCAAAGTGCCTCACCGCTTGTGGACCATTCGTTGTGGACAAGGTCAAGAAGCTTGTAGTAAGCCTTCTTGGGGGTGGAGTCAAAGTTGATAAGACCGCCGTAATGTACATTTTCTCCCGCTGCCATATCACCGGGCTTTGCACCGTGAGCATATCCGTCAACAAGATTCCAGTAAATAATCGCCTGCATATTCTCGTGTGAGAACCAGATTCTGTAAAGCTTTTCGAGAATCTCAGCCTGATATTCCTCATCCTCGGGAGCATTGCCCTTTGCGGGAAGCGTGATTTCCGTTACCTGAAGCTCGGGAGCAAGCTTTCCGTAAGCATCCATCTGCGCATAAAGCCTTTCGGGATTAAAGATGGTTCTTGTGTTTTCGTACATATCTTTTTTGTAGTCCCAGATATGATACTGCATACCTATCTTGTCGATACGGCATCCCTTATTCAGTGCATTTTCAATAAGAATATAGTAAGCCTGTCTCTCAATGCATCCTCTGTACGCCGCCCACCATGTTATATCGGGGCCGTCGTTTATTATAAGGTTTGAATTTGGAAAATACTTGTCCGCAGTTTTGTAGCTCCATTCCACATAGTCCTCTTTCTTGTAGAAGTCGGATGCGTGATGAAGCTCCCACCAATGCTCGTTTGTAACCTCAAAGTCATTGATTATGCCCGAATATCTCTCGGAAATCTCGGCAAAGCGCTTTTCAAGAAGCTGCTTCTGAATCTCTGCAGGCTGACTTCTGTACCATTCGGGAGAGAAGATATCATAGTTAAGACAATGAAGCTTAGGCTCAATGCCGTGCTTTTTACAGTATTCGATACAAAGGTCGGGCGTGGGTCTTCTGTAAATCTTCTCCGAGCCGATTTCATATCTCGGCTTTCCCTGCGTAGGCTCAAGTGTATTCCAGTAGAAGGGGAGAGTAGCAAGGTTGAACGCCTTGGCGAAATTCTCCTTGTAAGCCTCGTTCTTTTCGGGAGTTTCCATTTCGTCAAGCATAAAGCAGTTGGCACCGAAACGGAACTCGTGGTTGATGTGTCTGTAAGTAACCTTGGCATTTTCGCAAGGCTTGCCGCCCGCTGTTATTGTAATCTCGGCATCACCCTTACGGTACTTCTCCGTACCCTCGGTGATTCTGCCGTTCATATAATCCGCCTGATTTATAAAATCCTCAAAGATTCTGTTTAAATCTCTCTGCATTGCAGTTACCTCTTTTATAATGTAATAATTTTGGGTCTTAGTCCGAATCCGTGCGCCTTACTGTGAAGATAGCCCGTATTGTCCTTGTGCAGCTTTATGCTAAAATGCTTTTCGCCCGTGCCGTCGGTTACGGTGACATCATAGTCCCCGTAGAAGCCACAGAAGGAAATTTTTCCGTCAGAGTCCGTTTCGGCACAAAGCTCTGTGTGCCACTCCTTGTTGATAAGCTCCTTTATTGCCTTGAATGCAGGCTTTTCCGACATATCGTTGCGAAGAAGTCCCGCGTGGTATTTGTTCTCGTCTCCGTAAGCCGTTCCGTCAACAAAATTCCACCATATAATTGCCTCAATGTTTTTCCGTGAGAACCAGAGGGAGAACATTCTTCTGCAAAGCTCCTTCTGTGTTTCTTCTCCTTCCTCATCATTGCCGTAAGAAGGAATTGAAACCTCGGAAAGATGAATCGGAAGGCCAAAGCGTGAGTACATATCGAAAATATCAAAGGCACGGACGGGATTGAATATCATATCAGCCTTTTCAACCCCACCGAAGGCGTGGAACTGCATTCCTATCGCCTCAATCGGAACGCCCTTGCTTATGTACTTCTCAAGCATCATGTAATAGTAGCTCTTTTCGCCCACATAGCTGTCTCCGAAGGTCTGATAACAGCCCTCGTTCCAATGAAGCGTCGAGAAGGGGAAATATTTCTTCGCCTCGGCAAAGCACCACTCCACATGATCTCTGTCGTCGGCAATGGGATAGTTTCGTATTTTCCAAGGACAACCGTACAGATTTCTGTATTTGGAATGAAGCTCGTTTATAACATCGACATCAAGAAAATCATTTCCGTATCTCTCGCCGATTTCACGAAGCCTCTTGTCAACCGCCATTTTAAGCTCTCTGTGATTTTCGGGAATCCAGTCCGGATTAAAGGAGTGATACATAAGACAATGCCCCTTCATACCGATGTCGTTTTCGTTACAGAATTTTACTATTTTGTCAAGTGCGGGGCGTCTCCATATTTTCGGAGAATCCTCGGAAAATCTCGGCTTGCCCTCTTCAGGCTCAAGAGTATCCCAGTAAAGCGGCACTACCGCATAATTGAACACATCCGTGAATTTCTCACGGTACGCTTTGTTTCTTTCCTCCTCGGGAAATTCATCAAGTAAAAAGGATGAACATCCGAACTTGAATTCGTGCTTTTTAAGAGATACCTTAACCCCGAGATTGCTCAACGGATTACCGTCCGCATCACGGAATTCAAGCACAAACCCACCCTTACGGTTGCTCTCAATATCTCTTTCAATCTGAGCCTTAGTATAAAAGCTCTCTTTATCAAAAAACGCTATACAATCGGAATATTTTGTAATTTTCATATATCCCTCCGAGTGATTTCAATTAAAATGAAGATTGCGAAGCAATCAACCAAAGACCGCTTGCGGTCTTAATTATGCATTATGAATTATGCATTATGCATTTTTTATGACCACTCTCTGTCGTTTGCCCATTCATTATCCCACATAGAGGTGTCCTCCCACTGACCGGGATATCTCTTGTGAATGTGCTCGGCAATAAGCTCCTCGTTAAGGCTCTCGATACCGAGACCGGGCTTTTCGGGAACTCTTGCAAAGCCGTCAACGAAAATGGGATTGTCAATGCCGATTGCAAGATCGTTCCACCACGGAATTTCCGTTGAGTGATATTCCACCGCAAGACAGTTCTGTACCGCCGCCGCACAGTGAAGTGCCGCCATGCATCCGATAGGGCTTTCCGCCATATGAATTGCCATTGCAACGCCGTACTTGTCGCACATATCACCAAGCTTCTTAAGCTCGAGCGCACCGCCGATTGTAAGAACGTCGGGATGAACAAGAGAAACACCGCCTCTTGACATCAACGGCTCAAAGTTTTCGTGGAGATAAATATCCTCGCCCGTACCAATCGGAACGGTTGTTGAGTTTGCAATCTTAACATAGTGGTCTGTGTAATGCCACGGTGCAACGTCCTCAAGCCACGCAATGTTGTACTTTTCAAGTCTTCTTGCAAGATTTATTGCATCGTTAATGGAAACGTGACCGAGGTGGTCAATGGCAAGAGGAGCCTCGTAGCCGATAACCTCTCTTACCTCCTTTACGTAGTTTTCAAGATAGTCAAGACCCTTTTCCGTAATGTGAATTCCCGTTGCGTGGTGGGGAATGGTGAAGGTTTCGTAGTTCTTGCCCATCATCATATCGTAGTCGATAGAGCCCTTCTGATGGTTGATTGCCTTTGCGGAATATTTCTTGATGTCCTCAAGGAATCCGATGGGAGCATTGAGACAGCCGGGCTCGTCAATCATAAGCTCGATACCGAGGTCCATCTTGAGATATGTAAAGCCCTGCTCAAGTCTCTTCTTGAGTGCGTGACCCATATCCGTGCCCGTGTGCTTGCCGTCGATGTCTGTGTCACAGTACATTCTTACCTTGTCACGGAACTTACCTCCGAGCATCTGATAAAGCGGTACGCCGTAAGCCTTGCCCGCAATATCCCAAAGTGCAATCTCAAGTCCGGATACACCGCCACCCTGACGAGAGGGACCGCCGAACTGCTTGATTCTTCTGAAAAGCTTGTCGACGTTGCAGGGGTTCTCGCCGATAAGTCTCTTCTTGAGCATAAGTGCATAGGTTGCGCTTGAAGCGTCTCTTACCTCACCGTAGCCCACGATTCCCTGGTTTGTGTAAACCTTGATGAGAATACAGTGCTTAGGAGCGCCGTCAATGTTTGTAACTCTTACGTCGGTAATTTTAAGGTCTGTAGGATTTGAGCAGGTGTTGGTGTTCTGCTGAATCATTTCGTTTATTTTGTTCATTGTAAAAAAATCCTTTCAAAATATTCTTTAAGTGTATTTTAATACAGAAGCCGGTTTATTTCATCAAAAATATTTGTAAATTTGCAAAATATATTTGGATTTGTCATAAAATTAAAGTATAATGAAAAAAGGAGGTGAGGCAAAATGCTCACGGGAAATCTTTACACAATAAAAAACGAGCAGGGCATACCGCTCTTAAAGCTCTACCATTCCGCCGTAATGCCCGAGAAAAGAGGCTACAGAGACCACCACCACGCAGAGTTCGAAATAGGCCTTATTAAGGCGGGGACGGGTATATATAAAGTCAAGGACAAGGAGTATCCCATAGAAAAGGGAGATATTTTTCTTTTCTCCACCGACGAGCATCATTGCATCACGGAAATCTCGGGAAGCGAGGAAATGCTCATTATGAATATCCAGTTCGCACCGAGACTCGTATGGTCACAAAAGGGACTTTTTGATACGGATTTACTTAAAATATTTTTGGAAAGACGAAGCACCTTCTCCAACAGACTGAAGTCCTCCGATGACATTACAAGAAGGGTTGCCTCTCTTATGCTTGAGGCAGAGGACGAATTTTCAAATGCCCGCCCGCACCACGAAATAATGGTGAAAATCAAGCTTATTTCCATCCTCACCGAGCTTTCCCGAAGCCTTGCGGACGTTATTTCCGAGACGGAAATCGGAGCGAAAAGCGCAAGCTTTGAAAAAATGTCGGGTACAATGGACTTTATCGATAACAACATCTCAAAGGATTTGTCCCTGTCCGAGCTTGCCGAAATTGCAGGTATGAACAAAACCTATTTTTCCACCCTCTTCAAAAAGCTCAACGGTATGTCCCCGTGGGACTACATCACCGTAAAAAGGATAGACCTCGCAAGAAGACTCCTTGCGGAAAGCGACAAAAACATACTTGAAATAGCAATGCTCTGCGGCTTCAACAACACCGCAAACTTCAACCGTGCCTTCCGTAACGTCACGGGAAAGACCCCCAAGGAAATAAGGTCGTCACAGAGCGTAAAATAAAAGAACAGCCCTTGCGGAAATTACTCCGTGGGGGCTGTTTTCGTGTTATGTAAGGCTTACTGCTCGGTAAAGGTCTTTCTGTCAAGGCTTCTGAATCTTACCGCCGCAGCCATATTCTGCCAGGTTATGATGTCGTTCTTTTCTATGTCCGCAATTGTTCTTGCAAGACGCATAATTCTGTCGTAGCCTCTTGCGGAAAGTCCCATTTTTTCAAACGCACCTCTGAGAATTGCCTCCGCCTTGTCGTCGGTTTTGCAGTACTTTCGGATGTGTGCGCTTGTCATATCGCCGTTGGCCGTGATGCCGTCGTCCTTGAATCGCTTTTTCATAATTTCCCTTGCATCGCAGATTCTCTCGCGGACAACCTCCGAGCTTTCCGCAAGCTCCGTGGATGAAAGCGTTTCGAAATCAAGCGCAGGCACATCAACGTGAATGTCTATTCTGTCAAGAAGCGGTCCCGAAATCTTGGAAAGATACTTCGCCATAGACCCGGGAGGGCAGGTACATTCGATAGTCGGATGACCGTAATATCCGCATCGGCAAGGATTCATCGCGCATACGAGCATAAACCTTGCGGGGAAGGTGATGTTTGCGCTGACTCTCGTGATTTCAACCTTTCTGTCCTCAAGCGGCTGACGCAGTGCCTCCATAGCATCCTTCTTGAATTCGGGAAGCTCATCAAGGAAAAGCACACCGTTGTTGGAAAGGGAAATCTCACCGGGCCTCGGTATTCTGCCGCCGCCTACAAGGGAAATTCCCGAAACGGTATGATGCGGTGAGCGGAATGGTCTTGTTGTCATAAGTGCATCCGCGGGAAGCTCGCCCGCACTTGAATAAATCTGTGTTGTCTGTATAGCCTCATCAAAGCTCATGGGCGGAAGAATTCCGGGAAGGCTCTTTGCAAGCATACTCTTTCCCGTGCCGGGAGGCCCGATAAGTAAAATATTGTGCATTCCCGCCGCCGCAAGCTGAAGGGCGTACTTTGCGTTCTGCTGTCCCTTGATATCCGCAAAATCGGGGATGCCCATTATCTTTTCACCGCCTACGCTGTAGTCGGTAAGAGGAGTTTTGGTAAGCCTTTCACTTCCCGAAAGATGTGCGACGATGTCCCTTACACATTTCACACCGTAAACGTCGATTCCCTCAACGACAGCGGCCTCCTTTGTGTTATCAAGCGGAACATAAATTTCCCTGAAGCCCGCCTTTTTTGCCGCAAGAGCCATAGTGAGAACACCGTTTATTCTGCGTACCTCACCGTCAAGAGCAAGCTCGCCGACAAAGCATTTTCCTTCCGTGTCACGTTCGGAAAGAGCATCCGTGCATTTGAGAATCGCAATGAGCGCACCGAGGTCGTAGCCCGTGCCCTGCTTTGCTATGTTTGCGGGAGCGAGATTTATTGTAATCCACTGGCAGGGAAAATAAAATCCCGAGTTGCATATGGCCGCTCTTATTCTGTTGTAGGATTCCTTTACCGCCGTGTCGGGAAGTCCTATGATATCGAACTTTGCGCCGTTGCCGTTGCAGTAGCATTCCACGTCAACAATAAAGCCCTCGATACCGTGACTTGCCGCACTATATACCTTTGAAATCATTTATGTTACCGCGGACAAATCAATATCTGTCCATACCCTTCGTGTAGCGTTCTATGTCTCTGTTTGCCTGCTTCTTGACTTCGGTGTCACGCTTGTCGTAAAGCTTTTTACCCTTGCAAAGACCGATTTCAACCTTGACTCTTGAGCCCTTGAAGTACATCTTTAACGGAACGATTGTAACACCCTCCGTTCCGACCTGACCGAAGAGCTTGAGTATTTCCTTCTTGTGCATAAGAAGCTTTCTTATACGCATAGGCTCCTTGTTGAAGATGTTGCCCTTCTCAAAGGGACTGATGTGAACGCCCGACATAAAGATTTCGCCCTTGTCAATGTAGCAGTAGGAGTCCTTCATATTGACAGCGGAGGCTCTGATGCTCTTGACCTCCGTGCCGTAAAGCTCGATGCCCGCTTCGTATGTTTCAAGAATGAAATAGTCGTGGTGAGCCTTCTTGTTCTGTGCGGCTATAAAAATGCCGTCCTTTGTGGGTTTGTTTGCCATTTTTTTGATTCCTTTCGTCGATATAGGAGCTTTTCGCCCCGTGTCCGAAAATCCGATTTTTTAAAAAATCAGAGATTAATTACATTCCTCTTTTCGCCCTCTGTAAAGGCCTTTGCATTAAGGAATGCTTCCTTCATAAGTCTTGACCTTGCCTCAATCGTAGCCCATGCAATGTGGGGTGTGATTATGCAGTTCGGTGCTGAAAGAAGAGGATTATCCGCCTTTGGAGGCTCTGTGGAAAGCACATCCGCAAGGAACGCACGAAGCTTCCCGCTGTTGAGCGCATCCGCCACAGCCTGCTCGTCAACAGTACCGCCTCTTGTTGTGTTGATGATAACCGCACCGTCCTTCATAAGAGCGATTGTGTCCTTGTTTATAAGCTTATCCGTTTCGGGAGTGAGAGGGCAGTGAAGCGAGAGATAATCACTCTCACGGAAAAGTGTGTCCTTGTCCACCCATTCAACGGTGCTGTCGTCCTTTTTCGTGCGGGAATAAACAATAACACGCATTCCGAACGCCTTTGCGATTTTAGCCACCGCAGTACCAATGCTTCCGTAACCGAAAATACCGAAGGTCTTGCCCGCAAGCTCGAAAAGGGGAGACTCGTAAAGACAGAACATATCGTGCTTTTCCCAAGTGCCGTGTGCAAGCTCGTTGTGTCTTGCAACCCTGTGCTCACTTTCAAGAAGAAGCGCAAAAACAAGCTGAGCCACAGAGTCCGTGGAATAAGCGGGAACATTTGTCACCGCAATGCCTCTTTTCTTTGCCTCGTCAATGTCAACCACATTGTAGCCCGTGGCGAGAACACCGATGTATCTGCATTTGGGGAGCTGTTCCATTTCAGCCTTGCCTATAACAACCTTGTTTGTGATAACTATTTCCGCATCCTTCGCTCTTTCGATAACCTCATCGGGAGATGTCTTCTGATAAACCTCAAGCTCGCCGAGAGCTTTGAAATCGTCCCAGGATAAATCCCCGGGATTGAGAGCCTTTGCGTCGAGTATAACTGTTTTCATATTTTACCTTCCGTTGTTTATAAAATTCCAAAATATATTATAACATACAAATTCCTCAAATGCAAGAAAAATATGTATTTATTTGTCGTACTTATTGAAATTTGCGCAAATACCGTGTATAATAAACCCGAAAAGGAGTGAAGCCAATGCAGATTACAAAAGATATAACAGCCGATTTATTCGCAATGCAAGACAAATCCTACGCCGACTTCCACTCAAAGCTGATTCCCAACATAGACAAATCCCTCATTATCGGCGTTCGTACCCCCGACTTGCGAAAATACGTCGTAAAGCTCTATAACACCGAAGCCTCCGAGCAATTTCTCTCCGTCCTTCCGCACAAATACTACGAGGAAAACAACCTCCACGCATTCCTTCTTGAAAGGATAACCGACCCCGACCGACTGTTCCGTGAGCTTGACAGATTTCTTCCATACATCGACAACTGGGCAACCTGCGATATGATGCGTCCGAAAGCTTTCAAGAAGCACAAGGAAATGCTCCTTGAGAAAATCCGCGAATGGCTGAAATCCAATCATACATACACCGTAAGATACGCCATAGAAATGCTGATGCTCCACTTCCTCGACGAGGATTTTTCCGAAGAATATCCGCTTATTGTCTGCAACATAAAAAGCAACGAATACTACGTAAACATGATGCGGGCGTGGTACTTTGCAGAAGCACTTGCCAAAAGGTACGATGCCGTAATTCCGTATTTCCAAGACAAAAAGCTTGACTCTTGGACACACGGAAAAGTCATTCAAAAGTCTGTCGAAAGCTTTAAAATCCCGAAGGAGCAAAAGGAATATCTCAAATCCCTGCGATAAAATTAAGACTGTACCCCGATTTGGAGTACAGTCTTTTTACTGTATAATATCAGAAAATAACTTCAATCTTGGTATACTTGCCGTTAGCCCATATTGTCGCATCGACATAGTCCGAATCCTTGATACTGCTCTGCACAAAGGAAATCTCCACATCGTTTACAAGAAGCTTTGTGCACTCCTTTCCCTTGGGGAGCATAATGTGTGCGTTTATCTTCTTTGACGGTGCGTAAATGTCATATCGCATACCCATATCCTCAAGAATCCATCGCACATCCACAACCGTGCTTGTTTTTTCGTAGCCCGTGATATAGCGAAGCTCGGTGTAGTATGTAACGGGGAAGCGAGGGGAGAAGTCCATTGTGTCATATCTTACGCCCGTATCGACAATGCCCGCAAGACCTTCGTCAACCGCAGAAAGAAGTGCCGCCGCACCCCACGCCGAGGGACCTCCCTGTGACTGAGGTCTGCCGTCCTCGTAGTAAAGGAAGAATATGTCTCCGTCCTTATCGAGCATTTTTTCGAATCTCTGAATTATATCCCAGCCGTATTCCTCGTAGCCGTTATTGAACGCCGCCTTTGCAAGCTCGCCTGCTGTAAAGGGAGAAATTGCACCGTTGACATACTGACCGGGTGTGTATCTCGAAAAGCGTTCATAGGGCGGGTCTATGGAGAACCACTCGGCAAAGCAATTTGTGGTTTTTCGCCTTGCAAGATATTCTTCAATTATGCTGCTGCATTGTTCGGCGGTGCATAGGCCTCTGTTCATATCATATGTGCTGGAGAGGGAAAGTCGCTCGCTCTCAAGATTATCAATACCCTTGTGATTTATATGATACTGATGCATAAAGAACTTGCCGTTCCAGAGATGCTTGAAAATGCTTTCACGAAGGATATCCGCTTTATTCTTCCAATATTCGGCTTTTTCGGTATTTCCGAGAAGCTCGTTGAAATAGGAGAGAGTATTCATTGCGTCGTAAACTCCGGAGTTGTCACCGTGCATTGCGGACATCGGTGAATCGGGATTTATTCTTCTGTCCCAGCTTGATCTTTCGGGATCGTTCGGAGTATATTCGACGAAATCCCAAGTATCAATGGTGAAGGGGCGGATAACAAGCCCTAATTCCTCGTTCCATCTCTTTTTGTCACTTGTCATATATTCAATTGATTTTTCAAGCCTCGGAAGAACTCTCCTTAGCCATTCGATATCACCATTTATTCTGTAAATGTGCTTTGCACCCTCGACAACAAGATATTCAACATCCGCTTCAATTTCAAGCCTTACAAGAGATAGATTGTCATCGGGATAAAATACGCTGCAGTCCTCGTTTACGAACTTCCAATGTATGTCATCCATCTGCTTTATAAGCTCGTAAAACATACCATCCTCACGTTGTGTATCGACAATGAAGTTCCAGAATGTGTCAATATCATATTCCCAATGCTTGAACGCCTTCATGGTATGAACATGGTCACGAATCCAGTTTTTGTCTACCATCATAACCTTGCCGTCAATAAAAATATGTGAACGCTCGCAGCTTATGTTATTGCGAAGTGCACGAAGAAAAAGTCCGAGCTTTGAGTCGTCCGTTGTCAGAATCGAGGGAAATCCCAGCTCTATGTTGTTGTATGTACCGTTGTGCTTTCCGTCAATGTTCATCGAGGGAAGCTTGTGCTTGAATTCTATCATCCGAATGTACCTCCGTAAAATTTAATCGGCTGACTTCAGTATAATGCGACATCGGATTTTTGTCAACACGGAAACATACCGTTTTTATGTGATTTTTAACCATTTGCGACTTGACATAATTTTTTGTCAGGTGTATAATAACGGAAAACACACGGGAGGAACTGCTGTGGAAAATATCATATACGAATTCAACAAAATAGCATCCGCAACCGATTTCTGCAAGCTTCAGATAACGGCAGGCAGAAGGCTCAGCGACACATATCATTCCCACGATTTTTACGAGATAATACTTGTTATACAAGGCTCTTTTCGTCACATCATAAACGGCAGGGAATATACCCACAACGAGGGCGACCTTGTGATTTTACGCCCCGGAGATTCGCACGGAATAAAAAGTCAGTCAAAGGACACAAACGTAGTCTGTCTGTCCGTAAAGCGCACGGAATTCGAAAAAATAGCATCCGCATTCGGGACGGAATTTTTATGTGATTTTTCACCCGACAAGGAACCGCTTTGCAGAAGCATCGGCAAGGATTTCGGTCTGTGCAGAGCCTGTGCTCTGTCCGCCACGGATAGCGGTGCGGATAAATGCGGAAGACAGCTTCTCGGCATTGTTTTTCCTCTGTGCACGGAGCAGGATGACGGCGTAAGCAAACCGTTTTCGCATCTCAGATCCGCATCCGAAAAAATGAAATCCGAGGAAAATCTCCGTGAGGGGCTTACCGCATTCTTACGCATTTCGGGCTACAGCCACACCCACCTTGCAAGGCTTGTAAAAAAGGAATTCGGCTGTACTCTGCACGATTACATTTTCACTCTTCGCCTTGAGGAGGCATACAGACGGGTAGTGTTCACCTCGGAAAGCTTTGAGAGCATTTCTGCTTGCGTCGGATACGAAAGCTTCTCCCATTTCTGCAGAATTTTCAAGAAGCATTACGGCATAACACCGTCGGCTCTGCGCAAAAAACACGGTTTTGCGACGGTTTAATCGGCAAAAAATTAAAATCTATCAAAATTATTAATATATTTGTCTTGAAATATGCTATGATATATAGTATAATAAGATGTTAAAATATTCTTTAAGTCAGAAACGACGATTGAATTGATTAAAATTACGAAAGGTAAGGCAACGGAATGTCGGAAAACAAAAAGAGAAAAGAATACGGCGATCAAAGTATAACATCCCTTAAGGGACCGGACCAGGTAAGAAAGCGTCCCGGGGTAATATTCGGCTCGGACGGTCTTGAGGGCTGTCAGCACTCCTTCTTTGAAATTCTCTCAAACTCCATTGACGAGGCAAGAGAAGGCTACGGAAACAGAATCAACATAACCGTTACCCGCGACATGGTTATCACGGTTGAGGACTTCGGACGAGGAATTCCGCTCGACTGGAACGAGGGCGAGGAAAAGTACAACTGGGAGCTTGTATTCTGTACGATGTATGCGGGCGGTAAATACAATAACGACGACGGCGAGGCATACGAATATTCCCTCGGTCTTAACGGTCTTGGTGCCTGCGCAACACAGTTTGCGTCCGAATTTATGGATGTAACGAGCTACACAAAAAAGGGCAAATACGAAATCAAATTCGAAAAGGGATTCCCGATAACCGAGCTTATCAAGACAGAGCCCAAGAGAAGAACGGGTACGGTTATCACATGGAAGCCCGACCTTGACGTATTTACGGATATCCGTATTTCCGAGGCGTTTATTTCGGAGGTGCTCAAGAAGCAGGCAATCGTTAACCCCAACCTTACGCTTGCGCTCAAATATGAGCAGGCAGACGGAAGCTTCAAGGAGTACTCCTACTTCTACGAAAGAGGTATCGAGGACTATGTCGAGGAACTTATAACCTCTCCCGAAAATGTAATAATGCCTGAAATCACCGAATCCTCCTCAAGCGATGACGAAACCGAAGAGGAAGCAATGGCAAGAGCGGAAAAGGCAGAGGCAGAGGCTGCTGACGCAGGTGAAAAGGAAGCAACCTATGCTATCACAAAGCCTCAGTACATCTCCTGCGAGCGTGTCGGCAGAGACAGAGACGACAAGGACGACTACAAGCTTAAAATCGAGGCTGTTTTCTGCTTCTCCAATCAGGTGAATGTAATCGAGTATTACCACAACTCCTCCTGGCTCGAGCACGGCGGATCTCCCGATAAGGCTACAAGAAGTGCGTTCGTAAAGGCTCTTGACAAGTATCTCAAGGGAGCAAACAAGTACTCCAAGAACGAGTCCAAGATTTCCTTCCAGGATATTGAGGAATCCCTTGTATTCGTAGTAAACTCCCATTCAACGAGAACCTCCTACGAAAACCAGACGAAGAAGGCAATCACCAACACCTTCATCACGGAGGCGATGACAGACTTCTTTGCTCACTCTCTTGAGGTTTACTTTACCGAAAATCCCAAGGAAGCGGAAAAGATTGGCGCACAGATTCTCATAAACAAGAGAAGCCGTGAAAACGTAGAAAAGGCAAGAATAGACATCAAGAAGAAGCTCACAAGCGGAAACCTCGGCATTGCGGACAGAGTTGAAAAGTTCGTAAACTGCCGCAGCAAGGACGCAGACAAAAAAGAGCTTTACATCGTAGAGGGTGACTCCGCTATGACATCCGTAAAGCACGCAAGAAATCCCGAATTTCAGGCGGTAATGCCCGTAAGAGGTAAAACTCTCAACTGTATGAAGAGCACATACGACAAGATTTTCGCAAGTAAGGTTATAGTTGACCTTCTCCGTGTTATCGGCTGCGGTGTTGAAATCAAGGCAAAGGGCAACAAGAATCTTTCACAGTTTGACTTAAATTCCCTTCGCTGGAACAAAATCGTAATCTGTACCGACGCGGACGAGGACGGCTATCAGATAAGAACTCTTATTCTTACAATGTTCTACCGTCTTCTTCCCACACTCATAAACCTCGGCAAGGTATACATCGCCGAATCACCCCTTTACGAAATCAAGGTAAAGGACAAGAGCTACTTTGCATACAACGAGGCTGAAAAGGCGGAAATTCTTTCCAAAATCGGCGATCAGAAGTATATAATCGAGCGTTCCAAGGGTCTTGGTGAAAACAATCCGGAAATGATGTCCTTCACCACAATGGCTCCCGAAACAAGACGACTTATCAAGATTATGCCCGAGGACGAGGCGGCAACACTTCGTATGTTTGAAACCCTTCTCGGCGATGATATTCTTTCCAGAAAGGCGTTTATTACTGAGCACGGAGCGGAATATATTGATTTGGCGGATATTTAAGCATAGGTGCTTGAAAAATGCACAATGCACAATTCACAATGCACAATTGAGGAGAAAATTTTTCGGAGAAAAATTTTTATTTGATTGAAATTGGTTTGGTTTAGATTTTAGGAAATACAGGTGTTTTTATGTGGAATTCTAATTTGTGGCAGGAATATGAGCTTATTGATACCTCCGACGGAGAGAGACTTGAGAGATGGGGGGACGTTATACTTGTCCGTCCCGATCCGCAGGTTATCTGGAAGGGTGTCAAGAAGAGTAAGCTCTGGAATAAATACAATGCGAGATATATACGCTCGTCCAAGGGCGGCGGTGCATGGGATATAAAGAATCTTCCCAAGGGCGCGCTTGACGAAGGCTGGACAATTAATAAGGGCGATTTGACCTTCAGAATAAGACCCACGGGCTTTAAGCACACGGGCGTATTCCCCGAGCAGGCGGTCAACTGGGACTGGATGGACAAGAAAATCCGTGAGTCGGGAAGAGAGATAAATGCAATCAATCTTTTCGCGTATACGGGCGGTGCTACAATCGCTTGTGCGAAGGCAGGTGCTTCCGTGTGCCACGTTGATGCCTCCAAGGGTATCGTTGCGTGGGCAAAGGAAAACGCACAGCTTACCGGTCTTTCCGATGCGCCCATAAGATACATCGTTGACGACTGCAAGAAGTTCCTTGAGCGTGAAATCAGACGAGGCAGAAAATACGATGCCCTCATTATGGACCCACCCTCATACGGCAGAGGTCCGGGCGGCGAGGTATGGAAGCTTGAGGACGGCATATGCGAGCTTCTCGAGCTTGCCTCCAAGGTGCTTTCCGACGACCCGCTCTTCGTGCTTGTAAACTCCTATACAACGGGACTTTCCGCTTCCACAGTAGGCTATCTTCTCAGCCTTTACATGAAGGACTTCGGCGGTAAGGTAACCGCAGACGAAATCGGTATTCCCGTAACGGAAAGCGGAATGGTGCTTCCCGCGGGAGCAAGTGCGAGATGGGAAAAGAAGTAAGTGAGTGAATGATGATTAGTGAAGAGTGAATAGTGAATAGTGAATAGTTCAGGATAATTTGCTTCGCAAATTTGCATTTATTTAAAATTATTTAAAAATTGGTTTGGCGAAATCTTGAATATTCGCTGTTTACAATTTACGATTCATTCCGAAGAAAACCGAAGGTTTTAAACATCAACCATTCACTTGACCGCTTGCGGTCAGCTTCACTATTCACTATTCACTATTCAC
>JAFYPA010000076.1 GCA_017560085.1 Clostridia bacterium | reverse complement strand
ATGCATGGTATAAAACGAGCGGATTGTCAGGTCCCGTACGACATAACTATATTGCATACTATCTCCACGAGGGCTTGTGGTACGGTGTAGGCGAAACTGAAGGTAGCGGTGCTGTAAGGCGCGGCCTTGATGCACTCCGCGAGGCATTCCTCTATACAGGTGAGGCTAAATATGCAAGAGCGGGCGCAATTCTTCTTGACAGAATCGCAGATGTATATCCCGACTTTGACTGGTATGGCTGGACTGATTGGCGCGGCAACAATTACCGCGGCGCAATAGTTGACCCGGTATGGTCGACAACGATGTCCGATTCACTCACAAGAGCATACGATGCATTCCTCCCGATATACAATGATCCGTATGTCATAAAATTCCTCTCTTCAAACGGAGCAATATATAAGTCCGATGAGGATGGAATGCTTATGCGCGATGAGGATGGAAACCTCATTCCCGTCAA
Organism: Clostridia bacterium; assembly: GCA_017560085.1. Classification (GTDB taxonomy): domain Bacteria; phylum Bacillota; class Clostridia; order Oscillospirales; family CAG-382; genus SIG622. The sequence continues at coordinate 2,863 of JAFYPA010000076.1, read as the reverse complement.
CCTTAAGGACAGCCCGGGAGCTCTTCGCAAGCACATCGAGGACAACATTCTCCTTCAGTCCTTTGAGTTTGCAAAGACGGGCAGTATTGCGGGAAATATAGGAACGGCACAGAAGAGTGTTATGTATGCTGCTCTCGCGCTCAACCGTCAGCCGGAGACCGGTGAGATGCTCGATTGGATAATGCAGATGGGCGAGATGTATAACACGGGACCAAAGCAGGATAATCCTATTTCGGGCGGCGCAATACTTGCAAAGCTTGTTGATGAAGTAAACCGTGACGGAAACGGAAGTGAAAATGCGGCGGGATATAATAATATCTGGGTTGCATACTTCATTGATATCGCAGATAAACTTGCATCCTATGACGGACACGACGGAGTAAATCTGTTTGAAAATGCAAAATACCGCAAGATGTTCCTTTCTCAGGCGAAGCTTCTTCTCGGTGGATACTACACTGCACAGATAGGTGACTACGGAAGTGTGGGAAGCAAGGGAATGGCACTTTATAAGGATGAGTCAATCGTTGCATTCAAGCATACGGGTGACAGACTTCTTGCCCGTGCATTGTATTTCTACAACGGAAATACCGCAGAAGGACTTCGTGGAAGCATCTTTGATGAAGATCCTGAAAAAATAAGGAAAGATATTGAAAAGATTATCGAGGAAGACGGCGAATTTGCCCTCGGAAGCGATATGATGACAGGCTTTGGTTTTGCGGCACTTCGTGACGGAGCAAAATATAATTCCGCAAGTGTTCAGACCGAAGACAACACAAACCGCGACTTTGCAATTTACTTCGGTTCAAACAACGGACACGGCCATTACGACACGCTCAACCTTTTTATGTCGGCATTCGGCCTCAATGTCGCACCTGATTTCGGTTATCCTGAGTTTACGGGAAGCGATCCCAACCGTGTGCAGTGGATCCACACGACACTCTCACACAACACAGTAGTTGTTGATGAGAAGGAGCAGAACTCGGCTTCGCATCCGGGCGTTCCCTATCATTTTGACGATTCAGGTCGTGTGAAGGTTATGGATGTAGATGCATCCAAGGTATATAAAAACTGTGATGAATACCGCAGAACGGTCATTATGGTAGAGGCAGATGATAGGGTTTCCTACGGTGTTGATTTCTTCCATATTCTTGGCGGAAGCGACCATCTCTACAGCTTCCATAGCCAATCGAATGACATTACTGCCATATCGGGACTCGGTGATATGATCGAACAACCGACATATGAAGCCGAAAACGGCGACCTGATCGGTACATATGCAGGCGCTGATGTAAAATACGGACCCGATCCCAACAGTGTCGGAAGTGAAAAATATCCGAAGGGATATACATGGCTCAAGGATGTCCGCACCTTCGGAAGCATTGAAAAGGATTTCTCTGTGGAATACAAGGTAAAGGATTGGAGAAAGGCACTTTCAGAGAAAAAGGATATCAGACTCCGTGTGACAATGCTCGGCGAGGAACCGGTAAATGAGGTATCCTTTGCTACGGCACTTCCGCAATTTGCGGATGCTGCGGGAAACAAGGATGTAAGCATTGATTATATGCTTGTCAGAAGAAAGGGCGCAAATCTTGAGTCAACCTTTACAACGGTATATGAGCCCTATGAAGCAGGCAACAAGTATATCGAAAAAACAGAAAAGGTCTCAATGGAGAGAAGCCTTGATGACAAGCCGGGTATGAACGATGCATACGGTGCAGTAAAGGTAACTCTTGCAAACGGCCGTGTTGACTACGTAATTTATTCAACAAACGGAAATGTAAAATATGTTGTTGACGATAAGATTGAATTTTCAGGCTTTGCCGGCGTGCTTACACTTGATGCCGATGAGAATGTTGTGTACCGCTACCTAAATGACGGTACGGTGCTCAGACTCATATCCGATGCTGAAGTCAACGAATCGGTTGCGGCATATACAGGTGTTGTAACCGACTTCACTGAAGAGCTTGTATCGGAAAACTACATCACATTCAAGCCTGATGCAGCGCAGGAGATAAACGCCGAAAACCTCTCGGGCAGATATGTATATATCGAGAATGACGGCGTACAGAACGGCGCATATAAGATTGAGTCAGCATGTGAGAAGAAAGGTAACATAGAGCTTTATATCGGTGATGTCAGTGTGGTAAGAAGCTATGTTGATCCTTATAACACAGATCTCGGATATGTATACAATATCTCCGAAAACAGCAGGCTCCGCATTCCGCTCACAAGTGTGGAGGATACGGCTCCCGTTGTTGAAAATGTATCGGATGCGACGGCAACCGCCGAAAGTCTGATAAATATTCAGTTGCAGGCTGAATCACCTGTCGGAAAGAATATCACCTTCATCGGGGCATCGCTTCCGAGAGGTGTGGTGCTTGATGAAGCAGAGGGCAAAATCACATGGAAGCCGGCTTCGTCTCAGGTTGGAGAAAACCATTTTGCCGTGACGGTAAGCGATGGAACACTTGAAACGACCGTGCATTTCACGGTTGAGGTGTTCGGAAAGACCACGGGCGGCGGAAGCGGCAGCTCCGGCTCAACGGGCAACTCGGGTACAACGACTCCGACAATCCCTGCAACACCGGGCGCAACGGATAAACCTGCGGGCTCAACCGATAACGTAGGGGCTGGTGTCCCGGACGGTCCGCAAACACCTTCAACAACTGAACGATTTGTTGATTTGGGCAACCACGCCTGGGCAAAGGATGCAATCAACTCACTTGCAGACGAAGGCATCATAAAGGGAACAAGCGAAAACACCTTCTCACCCGCGGCAAACATCACCCGCGCAGACTTCGCAATACTCCTTGTTCGCGCATTTGAGCTTGCAAGTGAGAATAGTGAAAACTTCGCAGATGTT
>JAFYPA010000075.1 GCA_017560085.1 Clostridia bacterium | reverse complement strand
TCGTCGCGCTCGCCCCTTGAGATTTCCTCAAGGATTCTTGCAACGGCGTTATAGTATGCGCTGTAAAGCTCGCTGAATATCATTGCTCCACCTCGCCTTCCGAATTTATTCCGTACATTTTGTACATAGCCTCAAGGTCGTCCTTGAATCGTCTTTCCACCTCTCTGTTGGAGATGCTCACATCGGTTATACGGCAAATAAAGGAGCGCATCCAGGTGAGAAGCTCGTTGGAGTCGCAGACCTCGGCGGAGAATCTGTAGGAATCCTCACCGATTTTCGTAACGGTACCGCATCTTTTCTCACGCATAAGCCGTGCGACAATGTAAGGCTCGCTCTCGGATGCCCTCACGGTGAATTCCACCATCTCCGAGCCGTTTTTGCACTTTTTCGGAGCCTCAGTCTGTATGCCCCACATTTTGCTCTGTATTTCCGAAAGCCTTTCACGAAGCTCATCGAATCTCGGCACGGGCTCGCATATTTTAACATCCGAAAGGTAATCGCAACGGAAGGATTTTATTTTGTTGAATGCGGGCTGATACGCAATAAGGTACTGCCTTCCGCTTTGCACCGATATAAAAATCTTCAGCGGAACAATTCTGTTTTCCCGAGCCTCGCTCTTACCCTTTGCGTGATTCAGCACGGTAACGGAGCACTTCTTCCCCATAGCATCGAAAAGGCTCGCAAGGACACCGCTGTCAAGTGCGTTTGTCATATAGTGGTGCTTGAAGCCGAATATGCTCTCAAGCCTCGGCATTTTATCAAGTATAAACGAGCCGACAACACCGCAGGGAGCGACCTCTGTAAAAAACTCGATTGCATCGCGCTGTGTGGGAAGCTCTGTCGTTTCCGCTCTGCGGTATATGGTTTTGCGTCCCTGCTTTTCCGCAGTGACAATCCCCTCGGAGCAGTACTCCTTGAGCTTTTTTCTGACGGTGGACTCATCGAACATCATAGGATTTTCAAAGCAGGAGAGATATTCCTTGTCCATAATATCCGTAATTTCGTTCAGGGTATAGCATTTATCCGCAGACGAAAGGATATCAAAAAGAATAAAATGCAGAGTGATGTCGCCGTCGGTAAAGCTTTTCGCCTTCCACGCCTTATAAAAAGGATTGTGCACACAGCTTCGGCTGTCAATGGAGATAAACATATTCTTACCCGACGCCGTACGGACAAAGCTCATATAATCGCCGAGCCAGCTTTCTATTCTTCGCTTCTCGTCGTCATAGCTTCTCGCACTCTTAGCGGTAAACTCCTCACGACTTCTGAAGCCGTAAACATAAAAATCCCGCATATACGCTCTGATTTTCTCAAAGCTCTTTACAAGCTCACGGTATTCCGACATAGACTCACCTCCATAGGGGTATTATAGCATTGCTGAGGGTGGATGTCAAGAGAGGGGGGAATTGAATTCGGAATGCGGAATTCGGAATTCCAAAAAATCCCCGAAGCCCACCGCCCCGAGGATTTTCAACTCATTTATTAACTATCTTCTCACCGTCAAAAATAATAACGCCCTTTCCCGAGCCCATAAATTTTCCCTCGCGGAAATACTTTACGAAATTGCGCTGAAGCGTCGTCTCCTGCGGAAGCTCATCAAGAGGCGTGTCCTCATCCTTGTAGAAAATACGCCAGAGATTGGAGTTGTTTCCCGTGTGCTTCTCGCCTATCATATCGAAAAGCTCATAGAACATACGCAGATTCGACCCTTCGGGGAATACCTCTCTGTACAGCGGAGGATAAAGCATCCACGAGCTGCAGAAAACAGCGAGGTATTTCTCGCATCCGAAGAACTTATACGCGCGCTTTAAGGAATCCATAACCGAATCATATGTCAGAGGACCCGAGGACGGGATGTGACAGCCGTAAATGATATCGCCCTTTTTTATGTAGTCCTTGTAGTCAAAATCGGCTGTTTCCTCGGCGTATTCAAGTCGTCCGAGCATAAATGTGTTAAGCACCATAAGACGGAAAAACCACACGAAGCTCTTTATGCCGTATACGTCATAATGCTTCTTGCATTCCTTAACCTTGTAGGAAAGGTCACGCATTGTGTCGTAGTAAATTTCCTCGGAAATACCTCTTTCGTCGTACAACGGCTTTATTCTCCTTGCACTTTCGAGAAGAATCACAAGATGCACCGCAAAGTGGTTCTCGTTTATTTTCTCTCCGATTTCCCTTGCGAAGTCCTCCATCGGGAAGTCACCGCCGATTTTGAGAAACTCGGTGATTTTGCCGTCGAAATATTCCCACAGGGCTTTGTCGGATGTGATTTTATCGTATATTTTTAATGTACCATCCATAGCCTCTTCTGGGATGGAGATTTTTTTCATCAGGTCTTTCATGCTTTTTACCTTTCGTTAAGGTTATGATATTACCATAATAACACCCATACACGCCCTTGTCAACCCCCAACCGCAGAAAAACGCAGTTTTTCAACCTCAATTGTGCATTGTGAATTGTGCATTGTGCATTACAAAAAAACGGCACACCATCACAGCGTGCCGAAAACATTTACTTATTGATTATCTTCTCTCCGTCAAACACAATAATGCCTCGTCCGATTCCCGAAGGCTTGCCCTCCTCGAAATACCTCTTGAAGTTTCTCTGAAGCCTTGTTTCGGCAGGGATTCTCGAATCGGGAGCATCACCCGGAATACTGTAAACCCATCTGTAAATGGCGGTCTTTCCTTGCGCAGGCTCGTCTATCATATCGAAAAGCTCATAGAACATACACATATTGGAGCCCTCAATAAAAACCTCACGGTAGTAAGGAGGATAAATAAGCCACGAGCCGCAATGTGCGATAACATACTTTCCTCCGCCCGCATAGTCGTAAAGACGCTTCAGCGAATCCATAACAAGCTCACGGGTGAGAGGACCGCAGGACGGAATGTGAATGTTGTATACTCTGTCGCCCTTCTTTGCAAAGTCTTTGTAGCTGTCATATATAAGCTCGCTTTCGGAATATTCAAGTCGTCCGAGCTTTACCGTATTGGCGTTCATAAGAACATGATACCACGCAAATACATCAACGCCCGTAACACCGTAAATCTTTTCGCATTCCGCTACCTTGTAGGAAATGTCCGTCATTGTGTCAATGTAGATTTCGTCGCTTATGCCCTTTTTGTCGTAAACGGGCTTTACTCTTATAGCACACACAACAAGGAACGCAAGGTGGAGCGAGAAATGATGATATCCGATTTTCTCGGAAAGTGCGAGAAGCTGTTTTTCAAAATCGCATTCCTTGCCCTTTTCAAGGTATTCCGCAATTATGGCTTCAAAATGCTTTTCAACCTCCGCATCCGCCTTTATCTTTTCGTATATTTCGCAAACAAGCTCACAAGCCTTATCGGTAAGTGAGATTTTTTTCATAAATTCCCTCATATCAAAACCGCCTTTTCTGATTTTAACATCATAATATCACACGGAAGTGCTTATGTCAACAGCAATATTCACGGTAATGCACTTTTGCAAAGAAAAGATTCATTTTTCCCATATCGAGCTCAGTGCATTTATCTCGATGCTGTCAAATTTATATTCCCCATCCGAGCTTATTCCGAGTGTGGGCAGATTGTAATCGGGGAATGCCCTGCCCGTTATACAGTAGAAGCAGGATTTTCCTCCGTCCGAGAAAACCTCAAATCCGCAGGAGTCCACAAGAATCTGCAAATCAAGTCCCTCTCCCACGGCGTTTATCGGACAGTATTTATCCTTTTCACCGCAGAAGGTAATGAGATTTTTCGCAAAGTCAATGCAAAGCTCAAGACCGAAGAAGGTGAGATTTACAACAGCATCCTCACTCCTTCCGCCCTTGAATTTCAAGAGGTAAGGCTTATTCTCAAGCGGATAAACACAGGGAGTCCTTCCGACCGTCACGGCATTTTCGGAAATTCTTCCGCAAACAAGTCCCTCCGTTTCTCTCACGGGCTTTGCGGAAAGATAATAAACACCGTCAATCTCCTCGAATTCATATTCAAGCGATGTAAGCTGACCGTTGAAGCCCTCCCTTACAAGCGGAGAATTGAACTTTTCCCATATCATTCTTATGCATCTGCCGTCGGGAATATTGTCAAAGGAAAGCGGTGAATGATTCCACGAGCAATGGAAGCATTTTCTCGGATTCTGCACTCTTACGAAATTGCCGTCCCTCACCTCAAGCACGATATAGCAGTCGGTGTTGGATGTGAGAACGTACTTATTTCTGCCGTCCTTACCCTTAAAAACCATAATGTCGGGAAATTCCCATTCGCCCTCTATGTGGTAGTCGTAAAATCGCTCCCAATGAATAAGGTCATCCGAGCGCAGAAGCGAGTAGTCCCCCTTTTCGTGCGCCTCCGTATAGAGAGCCATAATATAACAGTCAAGCTCGTCACAGTGTATGACCTTTGGGTCACGAGCCTGCGGAGCAAAGGTCGGTACTATCGGGTTGCCGTCATATTTTTCATATGTTTTACCGCCATCCGTAGATATAGCAAGACATTGTGTATTGCGAAGGGAATGCTCCCAGTCAACGCTTCCCCATCCGAAGGCGGTATAATACAGCAGAATCGCATCGTTGCCGTCTTTTGAAAGTCCGAGCGTGTTTTTCTTATCCACAAAGGCACAGCCCGAGAACATTTCTCCCATATTGTCGGGATAAAGAGCTGTATCAAGCTGCTCCCAACAAAGCAAATCCGTGCTTACGGCGTGACCCCAATGCATATTCTCCCAATCCGGCTCTGCGGGGTTGAACTGATAAAAAATGTGGTAAACGCCATCATAGTAAAAAAGCCCGTTGGGGTCGTTTATCCAGCCCTGCTTTGCGGAAAAATGCACCTTGGGGCGAAGCTTTTCGTGGTATAGATTCGGAATATCCATTGTATCCGATTCACGGAAGGTAATCTCCATTTCGGGAAGGACATCAAGACGAAGCTTCTTGCCGATAAAGGGTGTCATTTCTATATGTGCATAGAAATCGGGATTTATGTTATCCAGCCTTATATTCAGGGCGTAAACGATTTTGTCACCGTCAAAAAAACGCAATCTTTTGTGCGGCATACGGGTGTTTACGGGAAATATAAGATACTTTGCTTTTACTGTCAATGTCATTTTAACGTCCTCCGTATATATTACAGAATTATGCAGATAAGTCCGTTGCTTCCGTCGTTGATAATTCTGCGAAGAGTATCGGCAATTTTCAGCCTTGAATCATAAGGCATATGGGCAAGCTTGGCATTTATGCCCTCGTTTACAAGCTCATAAAGGGACTTTCCGAACATATTGGACTCCCATATCTTTTCGGGCTTTTCCTCAAATTCGTCAAGCAAGAATTTTACGACGTCCTCCGACTGTCGCTCACTGCCGACTATCGGACTTACTTCGGTCTGGATGTCGGCACGGATCATATGTATGGCTTGCAGCAAACAGAAGTGCTTGGAGAGGTGGGTTTTTACTTGGTTATATTCTAACTCGTTTTTTCGGAAATTGCAAGAGGGATTTGGAATTTATTTGGGATTTGCTGCAAAAATCCCGGTGCTGTTCGGATACCCCCAACACATAAAAAACGATGCACAGAGTACCTACCCTCTGTGCATTTTTCGTTCAATCTTCAAACATCGGAGCAACTTCTCAAAGCCTTCCGTATTCCCCCATCGTCCTCTCCAGAAGCTCCCCGATATTCTCCCTGACAATCAGCTCCGCTCTGTAATCGTAAGGCGTTTCCTGCTTGTTTATGATAACGAAATGCTTCCCGCCGAAGAATCTTATAAAGGATGCCGCGGGATTCACAAGAAGCGATGCTCCGCCGACAATCAGCATATCCGCATTTGCGATGTACCCCATTGCAAGCTCGGGGACTCCTTCGTGGAGCTTTTCCTCGTACATAACAACTCTCGGTCTTACCGCTCCCGCACAGTGAACGCATCTCGGCACACCGCCGTTTGTGATTGCATTCATGGCGTCAGCGTAGGGCATATCAGCCTTGCAGGAATTACAGTAGAACTCCCTTGTGTTTCCGTGAAGCTCGATAACGTTTTTACTGCCTGCCGCAAAGTGGAGGTTGTCAACGTTCTGCGTGATTACAGCCCTGAGCTTTCCCATCTCCTCAAGCTTTGCAAGAGCCTTGTGTGCGGAATTGGGCTTTACGTCGGACATAAAGTATTTTCTGTAAAAATCGTAAAAGACCTCGGGATTTTCGGCAAAGAAGCTTCTGCTGAGAATCCTCTCGGGCGGTACTCCGAAATCCTTTTCGGTGTTGTAGATTCCGTCCTTACTGCGGTAATCCTTGACACCGCTCTCCGTCGAAACTCCCGCTCCGCCGAAGAAAACTATGTTGTCTGATTCCTTTATCATTTGGGCGAGCTGCTTTGCGGGCATATTGCTTCCTCCGTTACAATTTAATATTTTTTATTTCCGAAGCTATTTTATTAAAGGTCAACCCCAAGGAACTTCTTCGCAAGAATACCAACAAAGAAGGAAAGCACAGCAACGCCTACGCTTATTGCCGTCATCTCAAGGAATTTGGGCTTGAACCTTTCACCCTTGGCAACGGATATGTAGTAGGAGAATCCCGCAATAATCAGAATAACAATCGCAAGCATAGCGAAAAGTGCAATCATATACTGCGAGTTTTCAAGCAGGAGATACGGCAGAATCAGAAGTGCAACCGTGATAAGGTACGCCACGCCCGTATACGAGCAGGACTTGAAGGCATCCTTTCTGCCCTCGCTCTTTGCCGCAAGGAATTCGCTGGAAGCCATTGAGAAAGTTGCGGAAATACCCATAATAAGTCCCGAAAGTGCGATAAGTCTTGTGTTTGCCATTGCAAAGGTAAAGCCCGCAAGAGAGCCCGTAAGCTCTACAAGAGCGTCGTTCATACCAAGCACCATACTGCCAACGTACTGAAGTCTTTCCTCATCGAGCATTTCGAGAAGAGCCTTTTCGTGCTCCTCCTCCTGCTCCTTGATGTGCTTACTTTCTTCAACCTCTTCAAAGAGTGTTGCGTACTTGTCCTGTGCGTTTTCCTCGCCGTTTTCCATAAGCTTCAGGGCAAATGTGAAGCCGAAAATTCTTGCGAGGAGCTTATACTTGAGCACCTTCGCCTTCTGCGGCTTCATTTCGATGCCCGTGTAGCTTTTCCAGATTTCATAGTGTGCCTTTTCCTCTTCGGCAAGACGGCGCAAGGTTTTCTTGTTTTCTTCGCCCTTTGCGAATTTTGCAATCTGTTCGTAAATTACGCTTTCCGTAAGCTCGCCCTGCTGCATTTTCTTTATGAGCTCAAGGGCTTTCTTTGATAGTTCTTTTGACATTTTTGATTTCTCCTTTGAAATTTATTTTTGTTTTTTTGATTATTTAATAAAATCACAGCTCCGGATTATTCATAGCATATTTCCTTTCAATCGGCAGATGTGATTTTCAAAGTCTCAATTTCCTTCTTCCCGATACAATTATCAAACTCCGCCTCCTCAGCCTCCGCAAGATTCGTCTTTGAAATTCTTCCGCCGTCAAAGGAAACAACATTATCCACACTACTATCCGAAGGATTATACATTCTTAAAATAATATCATCCGTCTTTACCGCCTTTTTGAGAGCTGTTACGCAAACTCCGTCATTCACGGAAATAAGACCTGCACTGTGCTCAAGCTCAAGGGATTCGTATTTGTCCTTGGGGAAATACAGCTCGCCGACGTCACTGTCCTGTACGACAGGTCTTCCGCCTGCGAACATATAGATGTCCGTGCTGTCGAAATGATATAACGGCTGACTGTTTATGCTCTGCTCCATTGCGGGAATCTGTCCGGCGTTGCCGTCAAAGGGCAATATTGCGAAGGACAGATTGTATGTTCCCGTCATAAGATTATCCTTTACGCCCCACGCCTTGGGATCGATAACGCCCGCAAGAATCATATCCGTTGAGCGCAGAAGTGAAAGTCCTATAAGCTTGTTGCTTCTGTTTTCGTATTCGTAAAGTCCCTTGGTGAATACCGCAACGCCGTGGCTGTCGCACTTCTTGTATACAAATCCGCTGTTGGGCTGGCTGTAGCAGGTTCTTATATCAAGGTCAACATCCCTTGAGTCGCGTTTTATTACATCGTACACGGAGGAAGCATAGGTGGCCGTGTTGTCCACCTCGGTGTTTATCACAGCCCTTGTAAGGTGGTATGTGCTGTTGTTTTCAAGCTTTATATCAACCGACAAAGCTCTTTCGTCCTTGCCCAGCGACAGCACGGCTTCAAGTCTGTTTGTTACCGTTTTGCCCGCTCTTGCTTCTTCGCTTTTGCTCTCGGGGACATCCATTCTGTATGAAAGGCGTACCGCACTCTTAAGAGGATTGCAATACAGAATTTCAACATTTTCAAGCACCGCTTTTACGGGCTTATCATCCTTGAACGGCTCGAAAACGTATGCATCACCGTTGTCGCCTATATCCTCAAAGCTTAAAATATTTCTGTAGTATCTGTCGTTTGATTTATCAAGAAGATTTACCGTTTCTCCGTCAAAGTCAACCCTGATGCAGTCGTTTTCAAGCACCTTATCGGAATTCCTTGCGGTATAGTCAAAGCCTGTTTTTACGGTATAGTTCACATATCCGAATGCGGGGATATCCTTTACAAACAGCTGAATTTTATAGTTTACAACATCAACGCTTCCGGGGAGATTCAGCGGGCTGAAGGTTGAGAATACCGCTTTTTCCTTGTTGAGAATAACGAACTCTGCCTCTTTGCCGTCGGGAGAGAAAATTCTGAAGTCCTTGTCGGCATCACTTATATTGATGTCAAGCTCGCATTCCATAACGCCGGTATACGGCATCTGACTTGTGTTGATGGCGGTGAGATAATATACTCCGTCGCCGTGTGTATCTCTTTTAATGTGATTGTTTATAAAGCGACCGCCACGAAGCAGAAGCTCCTTGCCTATCTCATTTATTGAGAGGTATCTGTCCTGCATATGCTTCATTACATTGGAATTTGAGCAACAGCATATGCTGTCGTGGGCGTGGTTGGGAATAAGCTTTTTCCACATAAGGTCAATCATATTTGACGGATATATATCTGCGCCCATAAGGCTTATCATCGCATAAAGAGGCTCTACTTTATGTTCAAGAAGATTCTGGGCATCGAAGTTCAGCTTTTTGATATCCGTTCTTGTGGAAAGCGTTCCCGAAAGAATTTCACCTTCTCTGCCGTATCGAAGCTCACCCGTTACCGTTTCCGCGGCGTACGGCTCGTTAGCCTTAAGTGCATCCTCCATAACGAACTGACGGATTTTTTCACCCTGCAGGCGTTTATTCAGCTCGTCAATAATCGGCAGCAAATCGTCCTGCGCTTCAAGATGGTCAACGCCGTTCATAAGAATGAGAAAGGGCGATTCAGTACGCTCGGAGAAAAGCTTTTTCATGTTGCCGAGTCGCCATAGGGTTTTGTCAATATCGGGAGAAAGACGCTGTGCATTGTTGTACCAGAACGGCATAAGCGTAGAAACCACACTGCTTCCGTCGGGGGATTGCCATATGAAATTTATATTTTTCTTTGCACCAACCGCTCCCTTTTCCGTCTTTTCAAACAGGGAATATCCTCTGCCGAAAAGGTGGTACTTAATACCAAAGCCCCCGAAAATCTGCGGAAGCTGACTGCAGAGTCCGAACTGATCGGGAGTATATCCAACCGTAGCGCACTTGCCGAATTTCTCCGCTGTTTTCATTCCGATAAGAAGATTTCTCACGGTAGCCTCACCGCTTGAAAGATAAAAGTCGTTCTGCACATACCACGGACCTACGATGATATTGCCCGACTTTATATATCCCTTAAGCTTTTCCTCGTTTTCGGGATAGACCTCAAGATAATCCTCAAGGACAACGGTCTGTGCATCGAGGTGAAATATGTAATCGGGGTACTGCTCCAATATTGCAAAAAGGTTATTTATAAGATCGCAAAGCCTCATTCGGAACTGCTCGAAGGGCCGGTACCATTCTCTGTCCCAGTGGGTGTGGCTTAAGACGCAGTATACTGTGTTGTCCATATTTCGGGTACTCCTTTGATTGGCGTATTTCGTGGATAAATGCTTATTTTATATTATAACACCGCAGAATACAAATTTCAACACTTTTACCAAATTTTCTGCAGCCTCACCGTGCCAAAAATTATCCATCGTATTGACATTCGGCACACAACGTGCTATAATTGTTAAAAATAAAGCAATCCCTCCAAAAATCTCATATTTTACCGAAAGGAAAAAATGGATATGAACACCATAAACGAAAAATATCAGGCGCTGTTTACCCCCTGGAAAATCGGAAACGTTGAAATCAAGAACCGAATCGTAATGTGTCCCATGGGCGGTACATCGCTCTTCGGCTGGTTCGAAATCGGCGGCTGCCACTTCGACAAGGAAGCCGCAAAGCTCTTTCTTGAGCGTGCCAATAACAACGTAGGTCTTATCATTCCCGGTATCGCTCCGCTTCGTGATACCTTCTTCGGCAAGTGGCTCTGGCAGAATCCCAAGATGTTCGACGAGCTTCGTGAATTTATGGACGAAATTCATAAGACGGGCGCAAAGCTCTTTGTTCAGCTCACCGCAGGTATGGGCAGAAGCTGGGCTATCACAGAGCTTGTCGCTCCCCTTCACAAAAATAAGTTCACCCGTGCACTTGTGAAGCCCATTATCGACACAAGCCACGAGCTTGCTTGTCCCAGCCCTCAGCCCTCACGCTGGGCGCACGATATTATCTGCCCCGAAATGACAACCCATCAGATTCACGAGATTATTGAGGCGTTTGCAAAGACCGCAAAGCTCTGCCGTGACGCAGGCGTAGACGGTGTGGAGATTCACGCCGTGCATGAGGGCTACCTTCTTGACCAGTTCGCAATTGAATTCTTCAACAAGCGTACAGACGACTACGGCGGAAGCTTTGAAAACAGATACCGCTTCGCCGCAGAGGTAGTAAAGGCAATCAAAAAGGAATGCGGAAGCGACTATCCCGTATCTCTCCGCTACTCAGTAGAATCCAAGATGAAGGGCTTCTGCGAGGGCGCAATGCCCGGTGAGGAATACACCGAGGTCGGAAGAAGCATGGCAGAATCCGAAAGAGCGGCAAAGTATCTTCAGGATGCGGGCTACGATATGCTCAACGCCGACAACGGTGCATATGACTCCTGGTACTGGGCGCATCCCCCTGTTTATATGCCTGAAAACTGCAACCTTGCCGATGTTGCACACATAAAGAAATTCGTTGATATTCCCGTAGTATGTGCGGGCAGAATGGATGCGGAGGTAGGTGCAAGGGCTGTTGCAGACGGACTTATAGATGCTGTCGGAGTTGCAAGACAGTTCCTTGTCGACCCCGAATGGATTACAAAGATGATTGAGGACAGAATGGAAGAAATCAAGCCCTGTATCTGCTGTCACGCGGGCTGCTTCAACTTCTCCTCCTCAAAGGGACACGCAAACACTCAGGACCTTACCGACACTATGGGACTTGCAAGATGTGCGCTCAATCCCGAAACAATGCAGTCAAAGAAGTACAGCGTAAAGAAAGCAAAGAAGCAGAAGAAGGTCGCTGTAATCGGCGGCGGTATCGGCGGTATGGAGGCGGCAATTCTCCTTTCCAAGAGAGGTCACACGGTAACGCTTTACGAAAAGTCCGAAAGACTCGGCGGTGTATTCGTAGCGGCGGCAGCACCCGACTTCAAGGAAAAGGACAAGGCACTCATCAGCTGGTACATAAGAGAGCTTTCAAAGCATCCCATTGAAGTAAAGCTCGGTGCCGAAATTACGGACATAAAGACACTCGATGCAGACGAAATCGTAATCGCAACGGGTGCCGTAGCAAAGAAGATTCCCGTAAAGGGTGCGGACACAGCCGTTGAAGCGATAGACTATCTTCTCGGAAAAGCGGAGGTAGGCAACAAGGTTGCCGTAATCGGCGGCGGTCTTACGGGCTGTGAAATCGCATACGACCTCTACCGCAAGGGCAAGACACCCGTTATTATAGAAATGCAGGACGACCTTATCACGGGCAAGGGCATCTGCCTTGCAAACACAAGCTATCTCCGTGACTTCTTCAAGACCAACAAGGTAGAGGTGCATCTCGAAACCTCCCTCTGCGAAATTCGTGACGGCGGTATCACGGTCAAGGACAAGGACGGCAAGGAATTCGGAATTGACACAGACTCCGTTATACTCTCCGTCGGCTACAATCCCGCACCGATTGCAAAGAAGGGCGGAAAGGTTCACATTATCGGCGATGCTTCCAAGGTAGGCAATTTGCGCACTGTTATCTGGGGCGCGTGGGACGTTTGTATGAAGATTTAAGCTGTACTTAGTGCGTGATGCTTGGTGATGTGCGAAATTGGAATGCACAATTCACAATGCACAATGCACAATTATGACCGCAAGCGGTCTTGGTTGATTGCAAAGAATTCTGCGTATTCTCCGCAATCTTCATTTGAATTTATTTGAAGGAAGCGAAGCTTCCAACATCCACTGTCCACTGTCCCTTACAAATCCAATATAAAGATTAAGGAGAATATATATACTATGATACTTACCAAAGAACAGCAAGCGATTCTCGACGGAGAGAAAGGTGAGACACTTGCTAAAGTTATGAAGACCATCGTTATGTATGGTGAGGCGTTTGAGGCTGAGAAGCTTGTGCCTGTTACTTCGAAGTATAACCATCTTGTTACTTCGTTCGGACTTAAGGTTATGGCTCCCGTTTATGATCTGATGCAGCAGCTTCTTGATGCGGGCGTTTTTTCGGAACAGCAGTTTTCTGTTGACCCGAGACCTCTTGATAAGAATGTCCCTGCGAATTTCCTGCAGAATCTTGTGTTCAATAAGTTTATGTACACAAAGCAGGACTTCTATGAAAAACAGCTTGAAAAGCTCGGTCTTATGAGCAAGGATGCGTTCACCTGCACCTGCTATATGGACGAAATGGGCAATATCCCGCAGAAGGGCGATGTCCTCTCGTGGGCGGAATCAAGTGCGGTTGTTTATGCTAACTCCGTTCTCGGTGCGAGATGTAACAGAAACTCGGGCATTATTGATATTATGGGCTCTATCGTAGGATATGTTCCTTACTTCGGACTTCTTACGGACGATGGCAGAAGGGCTACCTGGGTTGTTAAGATTCAGACAACAAAAAAGCCCGAGGCTCAGCTTCTCGGCTCGGCTATCGGTATGAAGGTTATGGAGGACGTTCCTTACGTTGTAGGTCTCGATAAGTGGATTGGTACAGAGCTTAACGACAGCGCCAAGGCTTACCTTAAGGACTTCGGTGCGGCTACAGCCTCCAACGGTGCTGTTGGTCTTTACCACATCGAAAACCTCACACCCGAAGCTGTCGAAATGGGCGAAGGTCTTATCACAGAGGGCGCGAAGGAATACATAATCGACGATGCGGAGCTTGAAAGAGTACAGAAGAACTATCCCGTAATCTGGAAGAATCCCGATGCAAAGCCGAAGCTCTGCTTTGTGGGATGTCCTCACCTTTCCCTTCAGCAGTTAAAGGACTGGACAGAAAGCATCGAAGCGGAGCTTACAAGAAACGGCAACAAGAAGGTCGTGATTCCTACCGTATTCACAGCCGCCCCCAAGGTGCTCGAAGCATTTGAAAAGACGGAATATGCCGCAAGACTTAAAAATGCGGGCGTTATTACTTCGTATATCTGTCCTCTTATGTATATGAACAATCCCCTTTGCAAGAAGATGCCCGTTATCACATCGTCCAACAAGCTTCGTACATATACAAGCGCAAGATATTACACGGATTCGGAAATACTCGAAATTATCACGGGAGGTAGAAAATAATGAAAACATTCAAGGGCAGAGTTATAACTCCCGGCGAGGTAACCGCTGAAGCGGTTGTTACAACACAGGGCTTCAACACACTCGCATCCTTTCAGATGGCACTTCAGTTCGGCGACAAGCAGGTTAAGTGCGGTGACCAGAACAACAGCGAGCTTCACGGAAAGCCCCTTATAGGCAAGGCTCTTTGCCTTCCGCAGACAATAGGCTCAACCACGGGCGGACTTGTTCTTTACTGTGCCTGCTCTATGGGTAAGAATCCCGCTTGTATGCTTTTCTCGGGACACATCGACTCCCTTGCGGCGGCAGGTGCGATTATCGCTGATGTATGGGTTGACGGCGTTAATATGCCCGTTATTGACTCGCTCGGTGACGAGTTCCTCGCATACGTTAAGGACGGTATGGAAATTACCGTTAAGGCTGACGGCACGGTTGAGGTAAAATAAAAATATGAAACGCTATGCAATATACGGCGCAGGCTCTCTCGGAACCGTGCTTGGTGCTTATATAACAAAAAACGGCGGTAAGATTGACCTTATCAACCGAAACAAGGAGCATATCGCAGCACTTAAGGAAAAGGGTGCGACGGTAACGGGAACGGACGACTTCACGGTAGAGGTCAATGCATATACACCCGATGAAATGAGCGGAAAATATGATGTTATCCTGCTTCTTACAAAACAGCTTTTCAACAAGGAGGTTGTAACCTTCCTTTGTGATTTCCTTGCGGAGGACGGCGTAATAGTTACCCTTCAGAACGGACTTCCCGAGCCGGGTATTGCCGAAATCGTAGGTGAATGCCGTACTATGGGATGCGTTGTTGAATGGGGCGCGGCTCTCACCTCCCCCGGTGTATGCACACTCACAAGCGAGGTGGATAGTCTTTCCTTCCATATGGGTAAAATGGACGGCATCACGGACGAAAAATTTGCCGAGGTGAAGGCTCTTCTTGAGCTTATGTGCCCCGTACACGAGGAACAGAACTTAATCGGCGCACGCTGGTCAAAGCTTCTTATCAACGCTACCTTCTCAGGGCTCGGAACAGTTGTCGGCGGTGTATTCGGTGATGTTTCCGAAAACAAAAAGGCACGCAGAGTTGCGGTAAGATGCATGAAGGAATGCATTGACGTAGGTCACGCCGCAGGTGTGAAATTCGCTCCCGTGCAGGGCAAGAATATCACGGCTCTTTTCTACTACAAGAGTACAATCAAGCGCATATTTGCGACCATGCTTATTCCGATAGCGATGAAGAAGCACAGAAGCATTGAGCCCTCCATGCTTCAGGACCTGAAGAAGGGTAAGCCCTGCGAGATTGATGCAATCAACGGAATCGTATGCTCCTTCGGTGCAAAGCATGGTGTTAAGACGCCCTTTAACGATAAAATCGTTGAGATAGTAAAGAAGTGCGAAAAGGGTGAGCTTAAGCCTTGTATGGAGAACATTGAGCTTTTTAAGGAGATTCTTTAAATTAGCTTTGTTTCCGTAGTCCGACAAAAAATTATCTCTCTCCGCCAACCAACGGAGGGAGATTTTTCACCCCCAAAAATCAACCCGAAAATTTCGGTGTATACTTTTCACATAAAGCAAAAACGATATTGACATTTTACGACAAATATGCTAATATCTAAAAAGAATTCATTAAAGAAGGATACCGAAATGAGCAGATACGTAATAGTAGATTTGGAAATGTGCAGAGTTCCCAAGGGAACAGTAAGAGAGAAGTACCCCGCAGGCTGTGAAATGATAGAAATCGGCGCTGTGCTTCTTGACGATACATACGAAATTGCGGACAGATTCAAGACATACATCCGTCCCGAATTCGGAGAGATAGACAGCTTCATCGAAAGGCTTACGGGAATAACAAAGATTGACACTCTCGCCGCTCCCTCCACAAGAGAGGCTCTTGAAATGTTCTCCGACTGGCTTCCCGACGATGCGGTGCTTGTGTCCTGGAGTGTAAGCGACGAAAATCAGATGCGCCGTGAAATGGAGCTCAAGGGAATTGACCTTCCCGACCTTGAGTACTTCCTTGACAGCTGGGAGGATTGTCAGGAGACCTTCAGCGAAAAGATGGAGACCACCAAGAGCTACAGCCTTTCCGAGGCACTTGTCATTGCGGACATAGACTTCAACGAGAACATTCACGACGGTCTTGTGGATGCGGAAAACACGGCGATGCTCTTTGCAAAGATGAAGCGTGAGCCGAAGCTGAAGCTCAGCTCATATTATTCAACGGATGAAGAGAATTCTTCCTTTACGCCGTTTGCGGATTTGCTTAAGAATTTTAATTTTTCGTAATACTTACCGACATACCGACAATCAAATATAATGAAAAAGACGGCATAGGCTTCACCACCTGTACCGTCTGATTTTTTATCCAAGTCTGTAACAAAGCTCATACAAAAACACAACCTCATACTCCCTCACCGCTCTCGAATTTCCGCCTCTCGTACACAAAACCTCACCTTCCCCGAAGGTAAGAACCTGTGCTTCCTCAGAAAAGCTCTGCAGAGAGTCGGGCAGAAGCTTTAAGAAAATCTTCATATCAATGCGGTTATCTTCCGCACCCTTGGATACTATGATTTTTTCAATAAGGCTGTCAACTACGTTTTTGGAAAGCTCGTCCGTGTAGTCAAGCTCGCTTTCTATGCTCGCACGGAGGCTTTCGATGGATGCCTTCAGGTCTTTGCTTTTTCTTTCCTCATCGTCAAGCTCGGAAAGCTTTGACTTTAAGTCTTCAAGCTTACTGTTGAAGTCGTTGTTTCTCTGCTGGAATTCGTCCTTCGTGATTCTGTCATCCATAAGCAGGTCAAAAAGCTTGTCCTTTTTGGCGAGAATGCCATTTATGTCCGACTGCACTCTGTGTCTTGAATCGGTAATCGCCTTTGTGCCTCCGCATTCCTTGTAAAGCTCGATAAGGTCGTTTATAATGGCGGTCTTCCCGCAGACGATTTTGCCGTAAATTTCCTTCATCACCGCATCCATTTCGGTTGTGTACACGATTGGATTTCTGCACTTGTTGCCGTTGCCGTATTCCCTGCAAGCCCAGAGCTCCTTGTTGCCCGACTTATATTTGTAGGTGGTGTGATGATAGCAGACGTTATGCTCTTTGCAGACCAGCTTTCCCGAATAGAGGTACTTGTTATGATAGCTCGTTCCCGCTTCGCTTTTCATACTTTCAGACCTTGCTTTGAACTTCTCGTTTGCCCTGTCCCAGATATCCGCAGACACAATGGGCGGTACCTTTTCGTAATCCTCAAACATCACCCATTCGTCCTGCGATACGTTTGCTTTCTTTCTTGTCAAAAAATCCACCGTATGAGTTTTGTTACCGCAATAGAAGCCCTTGTATTTGGGATTTGTAATTATTCCCTTGATAGTGGAAAACGTAAACGGATTTTCTTTGCTGTTCCTGTACCCCATTTCGGAAACAGCCTTTGCGATGGCTCTGATACCGATGCTTTCGCTGACGTACATATCGTATATTTTACGCACCATTTCCGCTTCCTCGGGAACGATAACAAGCTTGCCACCGTCCTTGCAGTAGCCCCAGATATTGTTGTTACCAAGAACAGAGCCCTTCTTCACGGCTTCGCAAAAACCGAATTTCAGTCGCTCCGACGTCTTTCTTGATTCCTCCTGTGCCTGGCTCGCCATCTGTACAAGTCTTACCTCGCAGTCGGCATCTGCGGTGCAGAGGTTGTCGAACTCGAAGTATATCGCAACACCGTAATTTATGAGATTTCTCGCATACGAAATTGCATCAAGCGTATTTCTTGCAAATCTTGATACCTCCTTTGTGCAGATGAGGTCAAAGTTGCCTTTCTGAGCATCACGGATCATCTCACGGAAGCTGTCACGCTTGTCAACACTTGTTCCAGTGAGTCCCTCGTCAACGTAGCCACGGATAAAAGTCCAGTTGGGGTAGTGCTTCATCATATCCTCAAAGTGGCTTTTCTGCGCCTCCAGCGAATGTCTCTGATCCATTTTGTCCGTTGACACACGGGCGTAATAAACCACACGGAGCTTATAGTCAGAAATTCTCGTGCGCCTTTTCAGCATTTCGTCTCTTATTTCATATATGTTCATTTTGTTTTCTCCTTTTTATTTTACGCCTGAATTTATAAAAAAGTGTGCCGCCGAAGCAGCACACCATGCACCTTAAAAATCAGTCGGCACGCTTCATGAGAAGCTCCTTTGCCGCAATGTACATATCCTCGGATATTATGTGCTTATCGAAAAGACGACGGTTGACAAAAAGCTTTAGCTCACTTACGAAGCGGTCTCTTTCCGTTTTTGTTACGTCGTTCGTATACATTCCGTTTAACATGTAATTACCTTTCCTTTCTTTTTGCTTTCTGGTTCATTTATATGCGTGGGACAGTAGGAGTATGCATAATATGGACTTTGAATTTTTCAATTCATAAAACAACAAATTTTAGCAAGACCAAGTTATTATAAAATCAAAGCAGACATTGTAACTTAAAAAGCTATGAGGTCAGAACGCTTCAAAAAGCATAAAAAAACACCGACAAGGTTTCTTTTGTTACCCTGTCGGATGTCTCTATGCAATTATTCAAATCAAAATAACATAAAATAAACTTTAATATGTTTTATTTAACTAAATCAAACACTTTACCTTCCCCCATTTATGTCAGGCCTTCAACAACACTCCACCGCAACCTTAATAACCCCATCCGACTTATTCTCAAACACCTCATACCCCTTCTCAATCTCGGAGAGCGGGAAAGTATGCGTAATGAGCGGCTCTGTATCAAGCTTGCCCTCGGCAATGAGCCTCAAGGTCTCCTCGCAGTCGCATCCGTCAACTCCGCCTGTCTTGAAGGTCAAGTTCTTGCCGTACATATCCGGCAGAGGCAGAGTCTGAGCTTTGTCGTAAAGTGCAACCACGGTCACAATCGCATTCGGGCGGGCGCATTTCCATGCGAGCTCGAAGGTGTTTTCCGCTCCTGCGACCTCAAGCACCACATCAGCACCGCCGTGGTCGCTGTTTCGGAGGACAAAATCAAGGCATTCGTGAGGTTCTACCGTCAGGACATCGGGATAATGCTCGCTCACGAATCTCAGGCGGTTTTCGTCCTTTTCACACACAATTATGCGCTTGGGATTTTTCAGCATCGTACAAAGGAGCGTACAAATTCCCGTGGGACCTGCGCCGATAATGAGAACGGTGTCGTTCTCCGTGATTTCGGAAATTCTTGCCGCCCAGAATCCCGTAGCGAGAACATCGCCCACGAGAAGCGCCTGTCTGTCGGATACGTTATCGGGGATTTTATTAAGCCCGCAATCCGCAAATGGCACACGGACATACTCCGCCTGACCGCCGTCTATGCGGCAACCGAGTGCCCAGCCGCCGTTTTTGTCGGTGCAGTTATTCACATAGCCTTTCTTGCAGAAAAAGCATTCACCGCAGAAGGTTTCAACATTGACCGTAACTCGGTCGCCGACCTTTACATTTGTAACGGCAGAGCCGATTTCTTCCACGATGCCGACCATTTCGTGGCCGACCGTAATTCCCCGGGCGGCTCTCGGAACACTGCCGTGTTTGATGTGCAGGTCGCTTGAGCAGATGCTGGCGAGGGTTACTTTTACTATGGCGTCGCGCTCGTGGAGGATTGTGGGTTTGGGCTTTTCGGTTAAGGCGAAGATGCCTTTGGATTTGTATGTGTAGGTTAGCATAGATGCTCCTTTGATGGTGGGGTGATGATTTATTATAGCATTGATTGGGGGAGAATGCAAGTGGGATTTTATATAGGTTGTCAGCACGAAATCGAGTTTTAAACTTTAAGAATATTGATTTTCTCTTTCTTAAGCAAATACACATATGCCACAAGCGACACAACACTATCAAATGCATTTCCAATTCCGAACAGTAACGCAATGCCCGTAAGTGTAGGAGTCCACACATTCGTTATGTAAAGAATGTATGCAACACCGTAATATATCGTATTCGTCACCACCGACTCGAACAGCATATATTTTGTTTTGCCAAGCCCGTAGAAGGTGGAGTCAAACACATTCTGAACAGCATACAGCACATAAAAGCCAATGAGAATCAGAACGAGGTTGAACAGCTTATCTACATCCGTAAATCCAAGTACATAGGTCATAAACGGTTTCCACGCGGGAATACTTACAAACCACAGTATCGAGATGATTGCCGTAATGCCAAAATACCCAAGCGAGCTGCGACGGATATTTTCCTTATCGGCTGCGATCTCTTGCTTGATTAACTCACCAAGCTGAAGCACGGGCAGAAGAAGCCAGCCCCAGATGAAATTGTTCGCAACCCAATATGTTCCCTGCTCTCCGACCACATTTACCATTCTCGCAATCATCACCATATATGCAATGTTACGCACGAGTGATTCCACACCCGAAATCCCGCCAACCGTGACAAATTCCTTCGTCCAGACAAAGTTGAGCTTTGACTTGCCAAGCACCTTGATGCCTTCCTTTGCAAGAAGAACGAGAGATACTGCAAGTAACAATACATTGACGATGATGTTGGAATAACCGATACCGTTAACGCCAAGATTTGCCGACACAGGCAAAGTGGAAACAAGGAAGGTATCAGATACAAGGCAAAGCACAAGCTTTGCTCCCGTGAGCGCATACAGGTACTTGCTCTTATTGACAGTAACAAGCGCAACGAGTGCGAACTGTGTAAGTATCGAGAAAACATTTGCAATGCTCTCAATACGTATGTAGCCTGATGATGCTTCAATAATACTCGCATCGGTCGCCATAAGCTTGAGCAACGGCTCTGCAAAAATCAGTACCACAGCAGAAAGAACAGCATATACGCCGAATGAAATAAGCATTCCCGTTCTCACACGGTTTGAGAATTCATTTTTATCGTTCTTCACCTTACCTATAAAATAGAACAGCGGAAGAATGATTGCCTCATTCGTAATCTCGTACAGCAGATTCACCCACGAGAGCTGACCTGCAATTGAGAACGACCACTCTCCGGGTAACTGCCCAAGGAAGAACACTCTGACGGTCGTGTAAATCGTCGGTACGAGTCCAAGAACTATAAGTGCTAGAAAAAGCTTATAATTGATTTTGCCGAGCGATAGCTTAATTTTGGAAAACACATCCGTTTCCCCCTTTTATAGATTAGCACCTGCACATAAGTGAAGACACCGAAAAAGATAATAATCGTCCCGTCGTTCGACGAGCATACTATTCATAGTGCATTACGCAGAAAGTTACCGTAAGCCTGTCAGTTTACGGTAAGCTTTCCAATTGCCGAAGCAAATGCTTGCCTCGTTATAAATCAAAGTCCTTTCCCACCCGAAACCTTAACAACCTGCCCCGTTATCATTCTCGCCTGCTCGCTTGAAAGGAACAGAACAGCTTCGGCAATATCCTCGGGCTGAATAAGCTTGCCCATAGGAATAAGCGGTACAACCACCTTCTCAAAGTCCTCGTCAATCCAGCCGGTTTGTGTCGGTCCGGGGGCGATGCAATTCACGGTGATGCCGTACTGCGCGACCTCAAGGGCAATACTGCGAGTCAATGCTTCAAGGGTAGCCTTGCTTGCGCCGTAGGTAATCTGACCTGCGAATACCTGCGCCGCATCGGTGGAAATGTTGATAATCCTTCCGAAATCGCCACGGCGGTTGATAAACTCGCGCATCATCAGAATACTGCCGCGAACATTGACAGCAAAGGTATCGTCAATGACCTTCTTCGTGATTTTTTCGATGGTATCAAAGCCGTTTTCGTCATCGGTCGCCGCATTGTTCACAAGAATATCCACCTTGCCGAATCTTTCGGAGATCTGTGTGTAGATGTCCTTCACGGCGTCCTCGTCTGAGATGTCGCTCTCGATTATGAGATAATCGGCGCCTGTTTCCTTGAGCTTCGCTTCAACGGCAGAAGCGTCACCGGCATTCGCACCGTAATATCTGTCAACACCGTTTCGGTCGGTTTTGGTTGGGTCAAAAGGTCTGTCCACCTTCTTATACACCGGAACGACCTTTGCGCCCTCGCGTGCAAAAGCAAGTGCCGTAGCGGCACCGATACCCCACGGGTTATTTGCGCCGGTAATAATGGCGACTTTATTTTTCAGTCCGTAATCAATCATTTTCTTTCTCCCGGCAGAACTCGGCGATTGCTTTCGAGGCAAACTCGGCGGTTCCGTTGCCGTATTTGTCGATGTTATTTTTGAATCTCTCGTCGCAGACATACATTTTGCCGAGGCCTGCGAGGATTTCGGGCGTGCAGGTGTAGTAATTGGCAGTAATGTGGTTTTGGAGTTTTGCAACGAGGGATTGGGATTCGGGGGATGTTGCGGTCAGACCGTTGGCCTTGCATGTGGCGAAATCGGCGAAGATGGACATTAGGGATTCGTTTATTTCTGACCACTTTTCTTTTGTGTAGGTTTTGGTTTTTTGGGTGTGTTCTCTATAGGCTACAGTATTACCGTAGCGTTCACGAGCTTCAGTTTCGTATTTTTTATTCACACAATCCTACTCACTTTCCAATTTTTATTATATTTGCGAAAGGTAGGGGCTCTGCTATTATTGGTCAGCATTTTTATATGAACGAGCGCTGTATACAAATTCTTCTTGAATGTCAATGTCATACAATTTCAATAACGCTCTGATAAAGCAAATACAGTCAAAAGCAGAATATCCGGAACTAATATAGATTCCCGTCCCCTTCTTGAGCTCAAAATCACTCTTAACAACCTCTTTATCGTATGAAAATACAGGATTCAACCAATCCGGAAACGGCTCGTTGTTTTTTGCCATTCTTGTTATAACAGAATTATCCAAATCATACAACTTTTCCGAAACGGAACGAACCATAGCCGCAAAGCTGTCAACAACAACTCTTTCACCAAGTAATTCATAATAATTGACATACTTGTATGTTGCATTACTCGGGTCTACAACTGTATATTCTTGATATCTGGGGTCGGAAAAATCAATTTTCTCAGTAGCTTCCGCTATCGGGAATAACTTAAAAATAATTTTAATCAACCTGTCCGCCCTGTCCGTGATTGTTTTCTCGTTCCAATCTTCTTTATCCAATACATCCTTGTAAAGAATGGTAATATGAGTTGGTGTTTCAGGATTTTCAAGCATATTCTTTTTAATATCAAAAGGCTTATCTCCCAATTCCGAATTATAAGCGGTAAGCGTCAGATTGCCAAGTGTATGTAAATACTTATCGTGTACCTGTTCCCACTTATCACCTAACATAGCCTGCCACGATTTTGAAAGGTTTTTATTCTGTGGCATAATATGTTCGATACTCAAAGTCACGGTATCGACTTTTTCTTTTCCTTGATTTTCGACCGCAACAAGAAGATATTTACAAAGAGCATTTTTTCTATAAAGATTTTTCTCTTTCAAAGCAAAAGCAAAAACATCATCTGTCGGTATGGCATCTCTCGATGTCAAATCCCCTAAGAACGACACAATTGCATCGTAATAATGCAGTTTGTTTTCCTGTTTTGCAAACACACGCTTGTGAAGAGTTTTGTATAATCCTCTCAAGGAGTTCGAGCTAACTTCACAAACAAGTCTGCGAATGCTGTAATTCAGAAGTAAATGAAGAACTTTTGCCAGTTCTTCTTTTCCAATCACCCCGTTTTCGTAATCATCGAACACATTGAACAAAAACAAATAAACAGTCGATTGCTTTAACTTACGAAGACCATCTAGCGCATCATTAACATCTTTTCCAAGTGTTTCGTCACCTTTAAGAAAGATGTTATATTGCTTAGCATAATGAAGCAATTCCGACAGCATTTGCTCATTAGAATACTTTTTGTTTCGGTATAGCACTTTAAATTCGTCGTATGCTTCTTTTTCACGGACAAATCCATCAAGCTTAAAGTGTAAAAAATCAAGAAAGAAATACGGCAAATATTCATTGTCAAGCATCTGTTCCATAACAAGCCAATAATCCTCATACAAACGTTCCTGGTCAACATCCGTCATAAGAACGAAGTTTCGAATTTTATCGGCAAGATTCAGGGGGACACCTGTAGAATTAATTCTCTCAAAAATTTCCTGTTCTTTTCCCTTTTCTTCTTCCTCAAGTTTTATCATCGCGCACGAAAGATGCTCTATACCATCATATATTTTTTCAATGCTTAGACTTTCATCTTCATTCAAAGCATTTCTGATTAAACGGCAAAAAAGGTCGTAGTTCTTATATATACCGCTTGATTTATCCATTTTATCAACTTTATTTTCCATCAAATACAGCAGTTGTATATTATCACTTTTTATAGGCTTGAGCTTTAATTTGCTGGACTCATCTATATCATATTTTTTAAACTTATCTTCATTAAACAGCACCGATGTAAGGACTTCTTTTTCGCCGTCCGTTTCAGCCACATCGATAAGAGCTTTTATAAGTATGTAAATGGTTGTCAGTCTCTGCTGTCCGTCGATAATCACATAGTAATCAATCTTGTTTTTTGTTTCAAGCAATGAATAAACAACAGAACCGGTAAAGTGATATCTATCAAGCTCGTGAGCCTGGAGGATATCTTCAAAAAGCTTTTCGCACTGTTCTGCAGACCATTCGTAATTACGTTGATAAACCGGTATGGAATATTGTCTCAAATTTTTGTCTATAAAATCATTTATAAAACTGCCTTTATCAATTTTCATATATATGCTCCCTTTGTTTTATCTTGTGTTTTCTCATCTTTCGAACAAACACTGAATTTTGCAGCAAGCCTTCCGTCAATCATCAAATCATCTTCAAAAACTCAACCAATTTCTCCGCATAAACCCGCACCCCAATCATCCCCGGATGCACCCCATCATTAGCCCCGCTATTCTCCACCGTCCTCAAAAATTCATACGGGTCATACTTCTCACATTCGCTTCTGATATCAACAAGCCCGGCATCCATCCTCTTCGCAACCTTGCGAATCTTGTCAATGTAAATATCCAGCCGCCCCAAAGCACCGCCGTAAGGCTCATATACTTTTCTCGGATGCCTTGAATAATAGTATTCGGTGTCGTTGCCCTCAATAAAATAATTGGGCGTCACAAGCACGGGAGTTGCGTTGATTTTTCTTATCTCGTCTACGAAATAAACAAGATTCTCCTCAAAAACCGAAAGAGCCACAAAGCTCTCGCCTTCATTGTTCAGAAGGTGGTCGTTCATTCCGAAATTTATCAGAACCACATCCGGAGCTTTGTCGAGAACATCCGCACGGAATCGCTCTCTTGCCATCACGGTTGTGTTACCGCCGATGCCCGCATTTATTACATCTATTCCAAGCTCGGAGGCAACAAGCTCCGTCCAGTTTTCGAATGCTCCACCTATGGCGTTTCCCTGTGTCAGGCTGTCGCCGAAGGCTACTACCTTTAATTTGGTTTTACTCATTTTTATCTCCGTACAAATCAATTATTTAAGTATCGCACCGCTCTTCAAAAGCTTATCCTGCAGAGCCGAAATGTCCACATCACGCATTGCGATTCCGCTCTTGCTTGCAATTCCGACAGCTGTACCTGCCGCTTCTCCGAGGCAGGAAACTATCGGGATAATTCTGATGGATGCCTGCGCTTCGTGGGTGGTGGAGATGCATCTTCCCGCAACGGCAAGGTTGTCTATTCCCATGGGGACAAGGCTTCTGTAGGGTACGGTGTAGTATTCGCCCGCCTTGAAATAGTGGTGGCTTACGCCCGCACCGTCGGGATTGTGTATGTCTATATCGTAATTTGCCGCACAGATTGCATCGTCAAACTTCGTGCAGGCAACAAGCTCCTCACCCGTGAGTATGTGCTCACCTACGATTCTGCGGCTTTCCCTTATGCCGATAGCCGTTGCCGTTTTGATGACTCTGCTGTTTTCAAAGCCCGCTATGTGCTTTTTCATAAATTCGTGAAGCTCATAAACCTGCGCACGGGCTGTTGTCTCTGCCTTGGACAGCTCGAAAACATCAAGGGGATTGCATTTTATAACTCTTGTGGAATTGAAATGCACCGTATCCTTTGCACAGTTTTTGAAAATCTGGACGCTGTTGTTGGGAATGGTGATTTCGCCCTTTTCACGAAGCTCGTTGAACTTTACATTAAGCTCGCTGCCCGTCACATTTTCAGTAAATTTCTTAACGTCAACGTTGCCCACTCTGAAGCCGAGCGACATAGGCTGACAGAGTCCGTCACCCGCACGGCCTACCTCATAGGGACATCCCGCAAGATAAGCAAGGTCGGCATCACCGGAGGCATCTATAAAATAATCGGCGGATATTTCCACGCTTCCCGATTTTGTGGTAAAGGTAAGAAATTCGATTTTTGAGCCGTTCACACCCGCACCGGAGAGGAAGGAATGAAACAGCACGTCAATGCCGTTTTCCTGCATCATACGGTTGAGGAGGAATTTCAGGTATTCGTCGTCTATAAGATAGTCGCTTGTATAAATATCCTCAAATTTTGAGACCTTTTCTTCTCCGTATCTTTCTATAAGATTTTTCTCCTCGTACTTGACAAGCTCCGCTACGATTTCACGGAAAATGCCGTAAGCGAAGGACACCTTTTTGCCGTCAATAACCGTAGTCGTTGACATAAAAGGAGTCACAAGTCCCTGCGTACAGGTACCGCCGAGGCAGTTGCCCTTATCGGCAATCAGCACCTTAAGACCGCTTCTTGCGGCGGCGATTGCAGCACTCACTCCTGCAAAGCCTGCGCCTGTTACTATTACATCGTATTTTTTCATATTTGAGTCCTCGACTTTCTTGTGGGAGGTTTTGTTTTATTATAGCATTGTAGTGTGAGGTTGTCAACACACAGCATCTTGTTTATTTTGTGATTTTAAATCACAAATCCGACCTTTCACCTGCACCACTCCGACGGCGCACACCCCATAGCCCGCTTAAATGCATGACTGAAGGTATAAATATCCGCAAACCCGCACCACACGGCAATATCCGTAATACTGCTGGTCGAATTATTCAAAAGATAACAAGCATGCTCTATCCGCCTTGTCTGTAGCAAGCTTGAGGTACTGCAACCGTACAGCGAATGGATAATGCGGTTAAGACTGCCGACACTCATATCGCATGCATCGGCAAGAACAGATGCCGAAAGTGTCGTGTCCGCCAGCTGCTTGTCAAGTATCTCAAGTGCGGGAAGAATTCGTCGGTACTGATATGCTTTTCCCGACTCAAAGCGTCGCAGATTGTTCAGTATGGAGTACAACAGCTCTATGGAATCCATTTCCCAGCCGTCGGCTCGGAGAGTGTAGCATTCAAGTATACGCCCGAATATCTCGCAAAGATTTCTGCTGCTCATTCCGCCGGAATACCGTATCGGCCAGTCGTATGAGTCGCTGTCTGCGGTGAAATCCACCGTGATGTATGAAACGGGAGTATTTCCGATGCATTCCGAATAGTCAAGGCATCCCGCCTGAATGAATATAATCTCGTTTGTGTTAAGCTCTACCGCAGTGCCGTTCCGTATGTAGCGGAGTCTGCCCTCGGTAATATATGCAAGTGCGTGATGGTCGCGCGGCTTTCTCGGGATATATGCCTGCCCCGGGCATAGACTGTCCCGCTTTACGAGAATAATTTGCCTTGCAACAATCGTGTCCTTATACATGAAATCACCTCCGTACCGATAATAACATATTATGCTTTCATTGGCAAGTATCGGCTGTTAATATTCATAATAAATTCATATAAATGAACGATGCAGACAAATTTTGTTACCGTTGAAACATTGTTTTTTCGTTAGGATTATATTACAATTAGGTATAATAACACAACTTCGTCAAAGGAAGCTTTCAACAAACCGAAAGGTAAGGTAAATATTATGAGTATCAGAACGAAAAAAGCAATAGTCACGGGCGGAAGCCGTGGAATAGGCTATGAGATTGCACGAAGACTTATCGAGGCGGGTGCGGAGGTAGTCATCACGGGAAGAAATGAGGAAGCTCTCCGTTCCGCCGCTGAAAAAATCGGTGCGAAATGGATTGTATGGGATGTGGCAGACATTTCCGTAATGCAGGAAAACTTCGACAAGTGTGTTTCTATGCTTGACGGCTTTGATACCCTTGTCAGCAATGCGGGTGTGCTTACCCCACAGCACGAATGGGGTATCGGTATGCTTGACCTGACCGAAGACGAATGGGACACGGTTATGGACATAAATCTCAAGGGCGCATACTTTATGATGCAGACCGCCGTGAAATATCTCTACCGTGGCAAACTCCGTGGAAATGTTCTTAACATCGCATCTGTAGCCGCAACAGAGCCGGGCTACGGTCCTTATGTCACATCAAAGAGCGGACTTGTAAGCTTAACACGAGGCTGGGGAAGATTCTTCGCTCCCCACGGTATTGTCATAAACGGCATTGGCCCGGGACCTGTGGCGACCGAAATGAATGGCTGGCACGAGGGTGATTCTATGGAAAACTCACGGATTCCCACGGGGCGTTTCCTCACGGTTGAAGAAGTGGGTGCGATGGCGATGTACCTGCTCTCCGAGGAAGCAAATCAGATAATCGGACAGACCATTATGATAGACGGAGGCTACGACATCAAATGATTGAGTATGCAGTTACTCCCCGTGTGGAGACTCTTCGCACCTCTTATATGAATTCGGAAATGGCTCGTTGTAAGCTTCCTTACGACCGTGCACGCCGTATGACTCTATTTTACCGTCAGGGATGGAATAACTGTCCGGATGTTGAAAATGCCATTCTCCGCCGTGCCTTTGCGGATGCATATCTTCTTGACAATATGAAGCCGGTTATTGTTGACGGTGAGCTTATTGTCGGTCAGCCTGATTTTTCACCTATGACAGAGGAAGAGGATAAGGCCCTCGGTATGCCCTGCGATATGCCCGGCGCTCCCGGACGGCACGACCATATGGCATTGGATTTTGAAAAGCTTTTAAGGCTTGGCGTAAACGGATTGATTTCCGAAATCGAGCAAAAGAATGAGCCCGACAATCCCTTCTGCAAGGGTGCATTGGCAGAGCTTTATGCACTTCTTCGTCTTGCGAAAAGGTATGCTGACAAGGCGAGAAAAATGGGAATGACGGATGTTGCGGACATACTGGAAAAGGTTCCCGCAAATCCCGCACAGACCTTCCGTGAGGCACTTCAGAGCATTCATTTCTACAGCTTTGCTCTTTGGGGACTTTATCAGGCAGGTCGTCCCGACAGATATCTTTATCCTTATTACCGCCGAGACATAGATGCGGGGATTCTCACGCCCGAAGAGGCACAGGAGCTTGTTGACTGCTTCTGTCTGATGTATACGACATATATCACCTCCTGCTCCTCCGTAGGCTTTATGATTGGCGGTGTGGATACCGACGGAAATCCCGTTGAAAATGAGCTGACATGGCACTTTTTATACAGCATAGGACACACCCGCACGGCAGACCCGAGTATCGGTCTTTGTGTAAACGAGCATACCTCAAAGGAGCTTCTTTATGCCGCCGCACGGCTTATTGCGAAGGGTTATACACATCCCGCATTTTACGGTGACAAGCTTATTATCGATTCTCTGATTGCACACGGATATGCCGTAGAGGATGCCCGTGATTATATTCACAGCTGTTGTGTGGAAATTACGGCATCGGGAAAATCGTCTGTCTGGACGGTGAGTCCTTATCACAATATGGTGCTTTTGCTGTTGGATGTAATGAAAACGGCAGAGGCAGAGAGCTTCGATGAGTTTTATTCGGCATACGAGAAAAAGCTGCGGGAAATCATCATAGCGGGCAACGAGCAGGAAAACAAATGGCAGGCAATCCGTGCGGTAAACGGCGGTGAGCCTCTGCGGGTTTCCGTGCTTGTGGATGACTGTATCGCTCGGGGAAAGTCCATTAACGAGGGCGGTGCGCGTTACAACGACATTCAGCCGAATTTCCTCGGGCTTTTCAACACGGCAGATGCACTTACCGCAATCCGTATTCTTATTTTTGAAGAAAAACGAATGACAATGGCTAAGCTTTGCGAAATTCTTGACAGCAACTGGAGTGAAAACGAGGCACTCCGCCGTGAAATAACAGACCGTTTCCCCCACTACGGAAACGATGAGCAGATACCCGATGCCATGGCAAAGAGGCTTACGGAAAGCATTGTTAACATCTGCAAAACGCTGACGACTTACCGTGGTGCAAAGGTCGTACCTGCACTCTTTTCCTATAACGAGCATATCCGTCACGGCTCACGAACACCTGCCTCCCCCGACGGAAGATATTCGGGCGATCCGCTTTGTGACGGCACAAATCCCGTGCAGGGTCGTGACATCAAGGGTCCTACGGCGATGCTTGCATCAACGACATCGTGGAATCACGCGCCATTCCTTGGCGGTATAGCCTGCAATCTTGAGCTTACTCCCTCAATGGCAACGCCTGAGCTTATTACGGCACTTGTGCGTGTTTACACCGAAAAAGGACTTGAGCTTCAGATAAATGTTGTTGATACGGAAACGCTTCTTGATGCAAAGGCACATCCCGACAGGCACAGAAATCTTGTTGTGCGAGTGGGCGGGTATTCCGATTATTTCGTGACGCTTCCCGAGGCTTTGCAGAATGAGATTATTTCGAGGAGCAGGGGATGATTTTCGGAAGCTCGGAAAGTTTTGCGAATTGAATACAGATACTGACAGAAAAAGGGATGCTCACGACAATATCGGGCATCCCTTGGGATTTATTCGGTATAATATGTGTCACATTAAATAGTACAAAAACATAAGTACAAATAAGCACCACCCGTTCACAAGAGGAAGGATTACCTTCAATTGAATTTATCACTCTGCTCCATAAAAAAGTCGTGATATACCTTCACACAATCAAGCTCTGTCCATTTTTTCTCCGAAGGCGGTGTTTCGTCTATATCGTATATATGTGCACCTTTCAGAGAAAGCAAAAACGGCGAGTGCGTGGAGACAATAAACTGACATCCGAAATTCCTTACCGAATCTTCAATAAAATATTTCAACTGTAACTGATTTTGCGGTGACAGACTGTTTTCAGGTTCATCCAAGAGATATAAAGCATTCTCCTGAATCGAGTCAACAAAATAAGCCAGTGCGCTCTCACCGTTGGAACGCTCCTGAATATTCCTCATTAGGTTTTCTTTCAGGAATCGGGATTGACTTCGGTTTTTGTTTCTTATATTGTTTACCCGTTTCCATCTGTCATAATCGTCCAGCCCATTTAAAAGATTAGGCTCGGCATACGGGCTGTTTTCTTCAATATATTCATCAATAAGATCGGATCTTTTACTGTCTATGCCGTCGTTGATACGGCGAATATCAAGCACCTTTTCAAAAACGCCGTCGCTTGTGATGATTTTACTTTCTTTAGGGATAGTCTTGTTAAGCTGATAACGGCACAGACCTACATAGTCTTCAAAAAAGTCCGAACGGTTAAACGGTGCATTTCTTTCCAGCTCCAGCTTTTCTGCGATAACATTCAGTATACTGCTTTTTCCGCTTCCGTTATTACCGCAGAATATTGTTATATCGGTAAAATTGAACTCCGGTAATTCCCTGTAACGAAAGAGTCCAAAAGGATACCTTGTCGTATAGCAGGTTTGTTTGGCTCTGAAATTTCCGGGGTTAAGAAAATAGTTTTCCTCAGCATCTTGCGTGGGCATTCTGAAGCTTTGCAAATATATCATAATATCACCCTTTCGTTAATTACAATTGGCATTGCCACATATATCAAAACCTACAATTCGAAATCAAAGTGTAAATCCACCGTCATCCTTACCATCAACCGCAAATGCAAACAACGCCCCCTTGCTGACAGCCGCAAAGTATTCCGAGCGGTTGTATTCCTCCTCGCAATGCTCGCATATCCATTCAAGTGTCTCGCGAAGCTGAAGCATTGCTGCAAATTCGTGCTTGCAGTTGAAGCTGCAGAAGCAGGAGCAGGTAAGATTGCTGATTTCACGGTTGCGATAGTCGAACTCCACCTCGTATGCTTCGCTTCCCTGAACGATTGCATAGCCCTTTGCGCCGTCTACGCATATGTATACCACCTTGTTCTGCTTGTAGTATTCGTGACCGCGCTCGGCGATATCGGGGCTTATATTCATTTCGGAGAGGTCATCAAGAGAGAACGATGTATCATCACTTCCACATACGATTTCGTCATCCTCGGCGGTAGGTACAACAAACCACGGTCTCACCTTGTGTGCGGGAAGTGTTTCACGGTCGAGAGTTACAAAATGCGAGCCTGCCATACGGAAATGTCCGTGCACGTTGGTGTCCACCAATGCAATTACACGCTTGTAGTCGGAGAGCTTGATTTTGAAGTTGTAATTGACCTGCGTAACACGGCCGAGCAGCCCCTCGAGCTTGCCGTCAACATAGACCATATCGCCGACCTTGAGGTCGAACTTATCGTTGTAGTAAGCAAGGTCCATACCTCTGCCGGGGAATCTTACCTGCACGACGGATTTACGGGGAGCGCAGGGGATGTCCTGAATTGTGCTTGCGTATTCCTTTTTCTTTTCTGTGGGGTAGATGCTGGTGAAGCCGATTTTGTATGACATTTTTGTGGTCTCCTTTTACACTTTATCGTTATTGCTACGTTCGTTCCTCGTTAATAGTCTACGCCATCCAAATAATGGGCAATATTTGTCCATCTCTCGATGAATAAATTCTTCTTTTGCTTAAGGCTTTCTCTGATAAGTGCCATTTCGTCTTCGTCTGTCTGATCTTCTGGTCTGTATCTGAAGTTCTCACCGTCAAAATGTCCCGGGTCACCGGTTGCAAAACACATTATAAAAGACGTTGCATTGAATTCAAGCTTAAAACGCCATGTTGCAGTTTCATCCGAAAGGGTATCAATATCCGCCTTCATATCTTCTTCTGTTAAACCATACGCATGCATTTTTTCTTCGTATGTCATAGGTAACCAGTCCATATTAATCGTCCTCTTCCATTATTTCAAAAAGCTCCGGTGGGAACAGGTAATCCTCGTCAAGCTCGGTCATAATTCTGTACCAACCTCGTTCGATTGATATTACCTCGTATACTTTACCCTCCTCAAATGCGAGTGTATCAAACTTTCCTATAAACTTAACTTTCATTTAATAAGCTCCGTTCTGCCGTCTTTATCGGCATTATATTTTTAAATACTTTTTTATCCTATCCCCATACCAACCGCTTCGCCATATGTCGCAAAGGCATCCGTCGGGAACTCAAGCTCCTTTTTCTTGTTGATTATGCTCTCGATATCCGAATCCTCAAGCACTCTCGGATGGTAGCGGCTGTTGACAATGTCGTTCATTTTGTCTATGCAAGACTTATCCTTCAGGGCTTCCACGTTGCTTGCAAACATTTCCGCAATAAGGCGTCCCGACTTGTAGCCGTATCTCTTTCTTTCAAGCTCCTGAAGATAATAGCCAAGCCTCTGCATCTGGATGGCGTTGAGTCTGTGGTTGTTGTTGCGGATGTAATGGCGTACATCGAGGATTTTCATGTCCGTCAGCTGTTCGCCGTCCTTCATATTTGCGATGTATCTGTCAAGCTGTGACATAACGGTTATTACTTTATCAAAAAAATTGCATATATCAAAGTCATCAGCCTCAAGTATTGTTGTTTTTGTGGAATTACCGAAGATTCTTTTGCCTGATTCGTCAACGGTCACAGTGCCTTCCTCCTCGCATTGCCGGAGGTCGACAATCTCCCACTTATATCGTCTGAATGCATCGGGCAGGCATCTTAAAAAGTTTTCCGCCCCTATCCAGGACATAAATTCGTGAGCTTCGCTTGATTTCGTTTCAACTGACGGACGTCCTCTGTAGTCCATTCCGAGATAGTGAACATTGTCTGTAATGATGTAGCACATTTTTTGTTCCTCCGTTTGTTGTTTGAATTTCGGGAAGTTGTTTGCTTTGGTTATGTCTTTATTATACTCGGGGTAGTGTACTATATAAATCTCTTTAAATATTTATATGTACTATAAAACTCGCACTAAATATATAAAACAAACTTTTTTTGAGGAGAGCGAATATATTTGAGAATTTAGTCTTTCTTTTGCTTTTCCTCCTCCCCTTTCCTTCTCCCAAAAAAAGAAAAAAGGCGAGCCCACGCCCGCCCATCAAAAATATTCACTTCAAAATGCTCATAAACATCCTCATATAAAGTATCATCAAATACCTCCTTGACAGAACGGAGAAGTTGTGATATACTTACTTTACGCAGACGGCGAACGGGGCGGGGTGACATAGCATCGTCAAACCAATCATGGTCAATGTCTGCTGTTTTTTTAGCATTAGCAGCATAAAGAGAACCTACAACTCCGTACTCAATAAGTGCCGGGGGTTTATTTTTCCCCATTTCTACCACAGAACACACAGCATAAAGTTCTAAATTTCCATCATCGGTTTCTTCGGCAATAGTTCCGATAAGAACACTCGAATAATCCGTCTCGGTATCTCTTCCGTCTTTTATGTTAAGATAATACACAACAAAGCAATACCTTACATCCTCACCCCTGCCTCTTAACCTCCCCCGGCGACATCCCCGTTTTCGCCTTGAATATCTTGCTGAAATGATATATATCCGAATACCCAACCTCAAACGCCGCATCGCTGACGGTGTACTTTTCATTCTCCAGAAGCACCTTTGCATATTCTATGCGTAGCCGAATCAGATACTCCTTCGGGGTTACACCGTATTCCTGTCTGAACAGGGTTTCGAAGTATTTGGCACTGATGCCCGATACGGCATAGGCGTCGGTTATACGGAAGTCGTTCCGTCTGTAGTTTGAGTGGATGTACTCCACCGCATCACAGAGCCTTTGACCGCTCTTTTGAGTGTGGTAGCCCGTCTCCCTTGAGAGAAGGTTGTATACCACCTTGTAAAACAAGGATTTACACAGTACGCTTGAGGCGTACCTTCTGCTGTTGCATATACGCTCCGCTTCCAGAAAGCAGTTCTTTGTGTCGTTGCCCTTGTCGGCTTTTATCAGAAACGGACGGGTCTGTGCCTGACATTCGGGAAGCTCAAATTCCATTGTAACAACTACATTTACCTCGTCATCAAGCTCTATTGTGTATGCCTCACCCTTCGGGATGTACAGTATTGTACCCGGCGGTGAGGTTATTTTTTTGTCACGGAAGGTGTAGGTTTCCGCTCCCTCAAGGGTGTATATGAATCCGTGGTGATGTCGGGATTTGTTTCTTATCGGATAGTACTTTTTTACCGTGGTGTAGGTCTTGGCGAAAAGCAATTCGGAAATACACAAATCCGAAAGCCACTGTATGTGTTCCATTTTATCAGCTCCTTCGTGTGTATTTTAGCATATATATCGCAAAAGGTCAATACAAAGATTTCAAAACAGTACGAAAAAACACAAATAATTCGATTAAACACATTTACATTTTCCGTCTGCGGGTATATACTGACCACAGAATAAAACACAGAAGCGAGGTCACTTTATGCTCTGGAATACATTTGACGAAACACGCGAGTCGCAGAATTTTTATCTTCATCCCGAGTTTGAACCGAACAGCGGTATTACGGATAACAACGAGCTTGTCGAAAAGATAAAGGCGCTCACCGACAGTATGCGGGGACAGCCCCACACCATTATCAAGGCAAAGGCGATTGAATGCCTTCTTGACAACTGTGCCATCGAAATCAACGTTCTTGACTGGTTCGGTCTGAATTTCAGCGGATGGCAGCCCAACTCCGCAGAGGATGTCCCGGAGCTGTCAAGGAGAGCTATCTTCAAGCCTCTCTCCTATCTCAACCGTGAGTGGCTTGCGGAAATACAGAGACCGCAGGAATTTATTGATTCCGCAAAGGGAATTGCCGCTTCAGGTGCGGGCATTTTCGGATGTGACTATGACCACAGCGTTCCCGACTGGGATTCGGTTATAGGTCTTGGCTTTGCGGGACTTCTTGAAAGAAGCGAAAGAGCAAGAGCCGAAAAGATTTCGGACGGTACTCTCACAGACGAACAGAAGATTTACTATGACGGCATAAAAATCTCCTACGAAGCCATTCTCCGACTGCTTGACAGATTCCTTGCGTGTGCGAAAAAGCACATAGACGACAACGAGAAAATGCCGATAATGGCAGAATGTCTTGAAAACATAAGATACTCCACGCCCAAGACCTTGTATCAGTATCTTATGCTGACCTATCTTTACCACCTTATTCAGCAGTACGTTGACATAATTCAGGTACGAACCCTCGGAAATCTTGACGTTGACGGCTACGCTTTTTACAAAAAAGACCTTGAGGAAGGCAGGCTCACAAGGGAAAATGCGGTGGAGCTTTTTCAGTTCCTGTACGAAAAATATACCAATCAGGGACACATCCACGCACAGCCTATTTACTTCGGCGGATTTGACGATAACGGCACTCTCATCAATGAGCTTTCCTATATTATGCTTGATGCTTACGACAAGTCCTGCATAGTAAATCCCAAGCTTTTTATCAAGGTTATGCCGGGTACGCCCGACGAATTTCTGAAGAAGGCTCTTGAGATGATTCGCAGAGGAAGAAACTGTATTGTATTCATCAACGAAGAGCTTGGAATGAAGATTTCAAGAAAGCTCGGCAGAACGGAAGAGGAAACAAAGAGACTTGTCGGAACAGGCTGTAACAACTTTGCTTCCCGAGGTAAGGAAACCACGCCCGAGCATATGTATGTTAATCTTCTCAAGGGCATTGAGCTTGTTTTTACAAGAGGTACAGACCCTGCAACAGGTGAGTTTATCGGCGTTGATACGGGTGATATTTCAGAATTCAGGACATATGAGGACTTTGAAAGGGCATATGTCGCACAAACGGAATGTCTTATAAACAAAGCCTTTATTATCTCCGATTTCTACGACTCGCATCTTCTTGATATAAACCCCGCACCGATATATTCCGCATCTATGCCCGACAGCGTAAAAAACGGCAAGGATGCTTATTACAATGGTGTTAAGTATAATAATACCGTAATGTTCCTCTCCTGTCATGCATCGGCGGCGGACTCGCTTATGATGGTTAAAAAGCACGTTTACGACAACAAGGATTTTGACCTCTGCACTCTCCGTGACGCTCTTCTTGACGATTGGGAAGGCTACGAGGAAATGCGTATGACTATGCTGGGCGACGAGGAAAAATTCGGCAACGACATTGACACGGTAGACTCAATCGCTGTCCGTATGCTTGATCATTTTACTACAATGGTAACGTCAAGAAAGAATGTACGGGGTGGTCACTTTGTTGTAAACGGTGAGTCAATCTGGTTTTCACACAGATGGGCGGACAAGTGCGGTGCTACTCCCGACGGCAGAAAAAGAGGAGATTTGCTCTCAAAGAATATGAGTGCCGCTATAGGTCAGGACAGACACGGTATTACTTCTCTTATAAACTCCGTTACAAAGATTGATGCTACGGGACTTGCATACGGTTGTCCCTTTGACTATATTCTTCACCCCTCTGCGGTCAAGGGTGAGGACGGACTTGATGCTATGCTCGGACTTCTCCGCACCTTTATGAAGCGTGGCGGTTACGGCTTCCAGGGCAATGTTCAGGATGCGAATATGCTCCGTGATGCGCAGGTACACCCCGAAAACCACAAGAATCTTCAGGTGCGTATCAGCGGATGGAGCTGGTTCTTTACACAGATGGAAAAGAATTTTCAGGATGAATTCATACGCCGTGCAGAGCTGGAGGAAGCGAATTTATGAGAGGATTTATATTTGACATAAAACACTTTGCCGTACACGACGGTCCGGGCATCCGTACAACGGTATTTCTCAAAGGTTGCCCGCTTAAATGTCTGTGGTGTCACAACCCCGAAAGCATAGGAAAGCAGAGTCAGCTTGGGTTCCTTGAGCACAAATGCACCTCCTGCGGAAGCTGTGTAAGGGCGTGCTCGAGCGGTGCGCACACCATAGATTCGGACGGAAAGCATATATTTGACAGAAGCAAATGCACTCTCTGCGGAAAATGTGCCACGGTCTGCCCCGGTAAGGTATTGACCTACTACGGCAAGGAGGCAGAGGTCGAAGAGATAGTTGCGGATGTTCTCAAGGACAAGGATTTTTACGTCTGCTCCAAAAATGGCGGTGTAACCCTTTCCGGCGGTGAATGTCTTATGCAGCCGGACTTCTGCGAGGCACTTCTGAAGCGC
This sequence comes from Clostridia bacterium, assembly GCA_017560085.1. Lineage (GTDB taxonomy): Bacteria > Bacillota > Clostridia > Oscillospirales > CAG-382 > SIG622. The sequence goes on along the minus strand of JAFYPA010000075.1, from coordinate 27,911 downwards.
TTCAAGGAGGAAAACCTGCACACTGCGGTTGACACCTGCGGATTTGTCTCCAAGGCGGCACTTGACAAGGTTATTCCGTACACGGATTTGTTTCTGTACGACCTTAAAGCGATAGACTCCGATGTACACAAAAGATGCACGGGACAGGACAATGCGGTGATTCTTGAGAATCTGAAATATATTGATTCTTTGGGAAAGAGCATTGAGATAAGGTATCCTTATGTTCCCGGCTTCAATGACGGCGAGGTACGGAAAATCGGGGAGCTTTTGAAGGGACTTTCCAATATAACGAGAGTTAAGGTGTTGCCGTATCATAATTATGCTTCCACGAAATATAAGTCGCTGGATATGGTTGATACTCTTCCCACGGTTATTCCTGCGGATGCGGAAATTGAAGAGGCAAAATCCGTTCTTCGGGATATGGGACTTTGCGTTGCGGATTGATATATATATAACAGAAACTCGGGAGCCTGCTCTTATGCAAGCCCCCGATAATTTTTATTTTCCGAAGTTCTTCTTGAGTATCGCAATATCCGATACGTTTACAAGTCCGTCCTCGTTTATATCCGTGTAAATCTTTATTCTTTCATCCGCATCGTGTGCAAATGCACGGAGTATTCTTATAAAGTCGTCTATGTCTATTATGCCGTCGCCGTGTACTTCGCTGAAGCTTGCCGTAATATCACCTGCGAGAAGGTGGATATCGTCTATGTGTGCCGTGCCGTTTTCTACGGTTATCGCTACCTGCTTTTCAGCGTAGCCGGGCTTTCTTACAACAAGGGTGTAATCTCCGTCCTCGGCATCAAAGGTGAAGCCGATTGTTGCCTTGCCGTCCGTTTCGCTGACATATGTGCCGTATTCGTAGAACTTGGATACGGTTTTGCCGTTGCTGTCAAGAAGTGATATTTCCGCATAGCCCGCATAACCGAGGAGTGCATCGTCATAGTATCCGTTTTCAATGTCACGCTCAAGGATGATGTTACCCTTGATTGCCTTGGGAGCGTGGTTTCTGCAGTATGCGAGTGCATCTGCCTCCGTCTTGAAGAAGCCGTAATGGTAGAGGTCGAAATAATAGTTCTTTTCAAGTGCATTTGCATGGGTATTGCCCTTGCCGAAGGGATAGAAGTGAAGCTGACGGAAGATTGTATCGTCGCCCGTACCCGTAAGCTTTATTACACTTGTTGTCCACACATCTGCCTTGTCTGCCTTGAAGGTATATGCATTTGCATCACCCGTTGACTGTCCCGAACGCTTTGCGTATGCTGTCATTTCGCCGTCGTAGTTCGTTCTGTAGCAGAATGCAAGGTAAGGATATACGGTTTCGTCGTTTGCAATGCTCCAGTGGTCCGTTGCGAGCATATTATCGACATCATCGGGGTCAACCGTTATACGGTTGAAGGTGCCTATTTCGTCAGACATTTTCTCGAACTTAAGACCCCATTCGCTGTCAATCTTTGTGAAGATTCTGCCATCAACAGCTTCCTGCTCCTTTGTGAAGTCGGGAGTGATGCAGAGTCTTTCAACAACACCGACGCCGCCAAGCTTTATTGTGTGTCTGCCCTTTGTAAGATTTACCGTGAGAGCCTCACTTCTGACATAGGTTTCATCTCTTGAAGCCTTGCCCGAACGGATATCGCCCGCCTTTACGTCGTCAACATAGATTGTGTTTGTCTGGCTCTTCTGAGGTGTGAACAGATAAATCTTATAGCTTCCGCTTTCCTCAACATCCACGTTATATGCAAGGAACAGCGAGCTGTCATCGAATTCAACGTTATCGTTGGTTACATTCTTTGACCAGATATTGAGAGAAACACCGCCGTCTGCGGAATATGTAAGGTTGGGTGTCCACGAGTGATGCTCGTAGTATTCACCTACGCCATAGAACTTGTTATCGGAGGATGTGAAGTCCTTTATTACCGTTCCGAAGTTATCGTCGTTAACGTAGTTGTAGTTTATAACGGGAATATATATATCGGATTCTCTTGTTACCTCATATACGTTCAAAGCACCCTCAAACGCCATGGAGTCCGCAAGCACGGGGAGAATTACCTTTGCATTTTCCTTGAGCTCTTCTCTTGTAATGTCGCCGTTGTAAAGGTCACGGACAAGCTCATTTATTTCGCCGTAGGGCATTCTGATGTTGCTTCCCGCCTTGATTTCCTTTGCGGGTCTGGAGTTTGTGTTGTTCCAGTCTGTCATTGTGATTCCGTCAAAGCCCCATTCACCTCGGAGGATTGCTGTCTGAAGGTCGTAGCTTTCAGCGGCTTCCGTGCCGTTTATGAGGTTGTAGGAGGTCATAATGTACTTGGGCTGTGCCTTCTTTACAAGGATTTCAAAGCCCTTGAGGTAGATTTCACGAAGTGCTCTTTCGGAAAGTCGGCTGTCGCTTATGCTTCTTCCGCTCTCCTTGTTGTTTACGGCAAAGTGCTTGGGAACAGTGTGCATTCCCTGTGCTCTTGCACCGATGGTTATTTCTGCGGCACAAATACCGGAAACAAGCGGATCCTCGGAATAATACTCGAAGTTTCTTCCGCAAAGGGGATTACGGTGGATATTAAGTCCGGGAGCGAGCCATGTATCCCAGCGGAGTCTCTTTCCTTCAAGACCTACGGCATTGCCGACACGTCTTATAAGGTCTGTATTCCATGTGCAGGCGAGCATTGTGGAGCAGGGCCACCATGTTGTCATGGCATCCGCACCTGTTCTGATACCCGCGCCGCCGTCACCTGTGTTTACTGTCGGGATGTGATACTTAAGAAGTCTGCCCATAGAGGAGGAGCAGCCGTTAACCGGAGGATGACCGCCCGCAAGACGGATAAGGTCAAGGTTTGTAAGCTGTGCTACAAATTCGTCAAGAGTTGCCTTTCCGGAAATGTAGTCCTCGTACATTATAAGCTCGGCATCCTCTTCCTTTTCGGTATAATCGGGAAGTCTGTCTGCGGAGATTTCGGGCTCTGTTTCCGTGCCCTCGCCCTCGTCTTCTTCCCCTTCGTCATCACCGCCGTCGGGAGCTGTTATTTCGGGGATGTCCGCCTCAACGCAGGTAATTGTGATGTAGTTGAGGTTAGGCATATCGAAGTTTGAGCCTGCGCCGTTATCTGCGGAAATTCTGAGTGTTGTGCTGCCCTGCGGGAAGGTATAGGGAATGGGATCGGAATTCTTGAACACGAAGTAGTAGTCGTATGTATCCTTCCATGTAGCACCCTCGAGAGAGGTCTTTGCAAGTGTGTAGCTTTCGCTTCTTATGAGCTTTTCGCCGTCAAGGTATACCTCAAAGGGAGCTTCGTGATTTCTTGTTGAAGCGTAGTTATAGGTTATTGTATAGTCTCCGCCGTACTTGAACCATACGTTGTATTCAAGATATGAACCGCTTGACTTGATGTTTTCCATTATAACCTCGCCCTGAGATTCACCCCCGGCAAGGGTAAGCTGATTCATTTTCTGTGTCTGTACATTGAAGTTTGCATCATAGCTTTCAGCCTGAATTACAAGAGGCTCGGTGTCAAGCACCTGTCTGTAGCCTGCGGGAGCTTCCGCCTCGTATTCGGCAACGGGCTTTATTGTGAACTTGTTGAAATTGGGCTTCTGCTTTGTATCTGTTGTTTCAAGTCTGAAGATAACCTTACCTGCGGGGAATTCCATAGCTATCGCGGGCATATCGAGGTATGTGTGATAGTATGCATCCGTGTCGGATGTGGTTGCTCCCTCGGGAGTTGTTTTTGTAAATGTGTAGTCGGAAACAGCTATTTCGTTGCCGTTTGCAAGGAATCTGAAGGGATTTGTGCCGTTAGCGGTAGAAGCAACATTGAATACAACGCCGTACTCTCCCGCCTTTTCAAACCAGAGCTTGTATTCAAGGAACTTGCCCTCGCCCGTAAGTGCGTTGAGTACCTTTGTTTCCACGCCGTCAACGGTCTTTACTTCAGCCCACACACCCTTAGCCATAGCGGAAGCATTTTCCGCCTCAATTTCGGTGTTTTCCGTGCCCGAAACCAGTGTAAAGCCTGAAGGAAGCTCGAACTTCTTTTCAAAGGTGTATCTGTTAAGGTTGGGAGAACCGCCGATTGTGGTAATTCTCATTGTTACAAAGCCCGCGGGAAGAACAATGTCTATAGGCTCTGCGTCTGCACAGGTGTTATAGAACACCATACCGTCGGCACTTGTTGTACCCTCGGGAGATGTTTTTGCAAGTGTATAGCTTACATCCTGAACTGTTCCGTTTATGCTTATGGAATAGGGATTTGTCATATTTCCCGTTGCGGCATAGTTGAAGGTGAACGCATATGTTCCCGCCTCTTCAACGAGGAAACGGTATTCTATGTAGTTGCCCTTACCCTGCATCTTTGCAACAAGTGTTTCGCCAAGAGCGGATTCGGTACTAATAAGCATATTGTTGCCGTCATCGGGATTGTTATAGGCTACATCGTATTTTTCCGCTTCGATAACCGTCTTTTTGTCCGCCTTGATTACGGGAAGGTCTGTAACAGGTCTTAAGATAATGCTGTCAATGTCAAGAAGTCCGTCGTTTGCGGATTCAATCTTTACGGTGCTCTTGCCCTTTTCGAATACAAGAAGTCCGAATTCGGTTTCGCTGAACACGAATGTACCGTCTGCAGTACCGCTTCCCGTTGATGCAACGGAGATGTCACTGCATACGAGAGTATCGTTAAGATAAATATTGAAGGAGGGAGAAACCGCCTCGCCACCGTTGGAGATGTTGAGTGCGATTGTATACATAGCCGCATTTTCGTTGGAGAAGGCAAAGCTTATGTATTCGCCGTTCTTCATTCCCTTAACGTATTTAAGGTTGTCCTGCATGGGAAGAACGGGAGTTTCAAGTCCGTCTGTACCATCCGTGTAGTTTTCCGCATCAATTATTGTCTGTGCGGCATTGGGGTCGATTTTGTAGCTTCCGTCGGCATCGGTTGTAACGGAAAGACGCTCGTATTCCGCTGTGAGGCTTCCGTCCGCTTCTTCTTTTGCAACAAGTCTCTTATCGAGAGCATTGGGTGTGAGAAGCGAGGTAAGCTGCTGTGTTACAACGGTTTCGGAAACGGTATATGTACCCTTTATGCCTCTTTCACCCGCATTGCGCACGGAGTTACCTATGTAGAAATTGTAGTCGCCCGCTTCAAGAACATATGCGGACTTGTTTCCCGTCTTGCCGAGGTCATCGAAGGATGCCATATCGGATACGGGGAATGTAACTGTAATCCTCTGTGTTTCACCGGGAGCAAGAAGCTTTGTCTTTGCATATCCCGCAAGAACCCTTGCGCTCTTTCCGAGAAGTCCCTGAGGTGCGCCGTAGTACACCTGAATTACTTCCTTACCCGCACACTCGCCCGTGTTCTTAACGCTTACGGAAACATTTACATTGCCGTCGGAAACGGTAGCGCTGTCGCCTGAAAGTGTAAATTCGGTATATGAAAGTCCGTAGCCGAACTCATAGTTTACCATTGTGTATTCCGGGTCGAAGGTTTCAAAATATCTGTAACCGTTGTAAATGTCCTCGGTGTAGTTTACAAAGGACTGTGACTCGGTGAAGCTTTCTGCGGAAGGATAGCAGTCGTAGGACTTAAGGAACGTATCGGTAAGCTTACCCGAAGGGTTCACATCGCCCGTCATAACATCCGCAAGTGCAAGACCGCCCTCAACGCCGGGAAGCCACGCCATAATAAGGGAGTCGGCTGTTTCGTAATCCTTGAAGAAGGAGGTATCAACCGCTGTACCTGCGTTTATTACAATTATAAAGTTCTCAAAGCCTGCCTCATCAATCTTCGCAAGGTTTGAAGCCTCGATGTCGCTGATGTAATAGTCGCCCTTCACAGCCTTTCTGTCGCTTCCTTCACCCTGGATTCTTCTGATGTAATATACTGCCGTGTCGCTTTCAGCTCTTGCCTTTGCTACATCCTCATCCGTGAGGGCGTACTCATCAAGAGAAGGCTTTGCTGTTCCTGCCGCCTCGGCATCGGCAACAGCCTGTGTCCATTCGTCGTATATATCAGAGTATACCTTTGCCGTTGCAGAATCAACGGTGAGCTTTCCGTTCTTTTCAGCATCAAGCATACCGTCAAGGAAGTTCACCTTGTATGCGGTATTGATAATACCCGAGCCTGTACCGCCCGCAACATAGTCTATCTGTCCGATACCGAAAAGAGAAACCTTGCTGTCAGCGGCGAGAGGCAACGTGTTGTTTTTGTTTTCAAGAAGTACAATACCTTCACCTGCCGCCTCTCTTGCAAGCGGGAAATTCTCCTCTACAAGAGGATTGTACTTTGCAAAATCATAGTTCTGCTCCGTGAGAGCCAATGCCGTAAAAAGGCTCTGTGAGGCAAGAAGCAATGCCATAACCAATGCGGATATTTTTCTCATAATTACAACCGTTCCTTTCATAATAAGATAGTTTGTAAATCTTAAAATAAATATCATTATATCTACATTATAAGGGTATCGCAAATCAAAGTAAATGGATTTATTTTATATAAATATGGATTATTTTCACAAAAATCATTGACAAAAAATTCCCGAATGATTATAATAAAAGCACCGGGAATTCAAATCAATCGGAGGATGCGGAATTGAAAGTAATATACCACGACGGAAGCAGCGACCTTCCCTACAAAAAAGAGCCTGACGAATACATAACCGTAAGCTACTGCGACATATCCGACCACAGACCTCCTCACAATTTCTATGATATGCACATAACGGAAAGAAAGAACGGCAGAGAGGATTATTACGCACTTTTTGTGACGGAGGGACTTATAGAAATAACGCTCGGTGATAAGGAGACGACCGCAAAGAAGGGCGACCTTATTCTGTGCTTTCCGAACATTCCGCATAAAATCGTCAAGAAAAGGACAGACAACCCGATAAATTACTGGGTGCATTTCAACGGATATGCAATTCCCGAGCTTCTGTCACAGTGCGGAATCCACGAAAGCGGAGTGTACTCTGTCGGAAGCACGGCGGTAATATCGGACATATTCCGTCAGATGATACTTGCACAGAGGCTTGCGAAAAGCAGTATACATATAAACGCCATATTTATGAAGCTTTTTTCTGAAATCGCACTGCGAAACGAAACAATGCTTCCAAGCACTCTTTCGGGATATTCAAATGCGGACAAGGTAATAAAGGGAATAATTCAGATGGAATGGGAATACCGCTATCCGAGAAAGATCTCCGAATATGCAAAGCTGTGCGGAATGAGTCCGGGAATGTACTCGGTAGCCTTCAAGAAAGCCACGGGCAAGACACCGCAGAAATTCATAGAGGATGTAAAAATCAGAAACGCCTGCGAGCTTCTGACAAGCACGACGCTGACGATTTCACTTGTGGCGGAAAGCTCGGGATTCCGTGATCCGTTGTATTTCAGCAGGGTATTTTCAAGAAATATCGGGATGTCGCCTACGGAGTACAGGTACAGGAGGACTCGTGGGGAGGATGCTTTGGGGATGGATGGTATTGAATAAATCACTGTACTGCTTATAGTACACCCTATATGTTATAATAGTAACATCAAGAGAAAAAACAATCACTTCAACAAACACCCGGGAGGTTCCGATTATGTTTGACAAAGGCTTTTTTGGTGGTATATTCGATTTTAACAGAGACGGAAAGCTGGACAGCTTCGAGCGAGCCGCAGACCTTTTTGCATTTGTAAATATGGTATCCGAAGCGGAAAAAGCGGAATCCGAAGAAGACGATACGGCTTTTGATGATGAAGAGGATTGAAGCACTTGACGGTGCAAAAATTCATCCCGACAATTTTAATTTTTGAGAGGTGCCTATGAAAGATTTCAACAACACAGTAAAAGCAGTTATATTCGGTCACGCCGTAGCCGATGCTCTCGGTGTACCCGTGGAATTCTGTGACAGAGATGAATTGGATGAGAATCCCGTAACGGATATGACGGGCTTCGGTACATACCCCTACCCCGAAGGCTGTTGGTCCGATGATACGAGTATGTCGTTGGGTACTTTGGAAAGCCTTACTCTCGGAATGGTTAATTACGATGACATAATGATTAACTTCGGTAAATGGTATTACAAGGATGAATTCACTCCGACGGGAGAAATGTTTGATGTCGGTAATACCTGCAGTTACGCTATTGATAATTACTTTGTAAATAAAAAGCCGGTCAATCTGTGCGGTCTTGACAATGAGCAATCAAACGGTAACGGCTCTCTGATGAGAATACATCCGGTTGCATTATATTTGTACACAAGAAAAAATTTGAGCACGGAAGAAAAGATAGAAATAATCCATTCCGTTTCCGCACTTACCCACGCACACGAAAGATCGAAAATCGCCTGCGGAATTTATGCTTTTGTTTTGTGGGAGCTTATGGACAATCCTGTCAGGGAAAGCATTCTTAACGGATTAAACAAAGCAAAAGAATATTATAAGTCATATCCTGAGTCGGATAAATACAGTAAGCTCTTCAATAAAACATTTATATTGACAAAAAGAAGCGATATATCCTCAAGCGGGTATGTAGTTGCTACTCTTGAAGCGGCTGTATATTGTTTATTGCACAGTAAGTCTTACGAGGAATGTGTTCTTTCGGCGGTGAATTTAGGTGATGACACGGACACCGTCGGAGCGATTGCGGGCGGTCTTGCGGGAGCGCTGTACGGATTGGATTCGATACCCGAAAAGTGGCTCACGGCTTTGAAGAAGAAGGAATATATTGATGATATGTGTGAAAGAGCGGTCAAGGCCTGGTGAGCTTACACGCGAAAAAACGGATTGAAATGTAATGCCTGCCAAATGCAATTTGACACCTCAAGAACAAAAATAAGGCACAGAGACCAAAAACCTCTGTGCTTTAGCTTTGCCCATTTTACGCCACAAACGAACACTTCTGTTTGCTACAGCTCATATGTATAGACGGTGCCGAAGCCTTAAGCCTTACTCCGTAGCTTCCGCCCTGCTTGACAATTTCAGGCTGCTCAAGCGTCATATCCTCAAGGGACGGAGCGACAATTCCGTAGCCGTTTTCGCGTACCTCCGTGATGGCCTTTTCCAGCTTGTCGTACTCCTTTTTCACCTCCGAAAGCTCGCGGAGCTTTACCATAAGAGCCTCCTCACCGTCTATTTCAAATCCCGTTTCCTCGCCGAGGATTCTGTAAAACAGCTCGTCGGGGACATCGGCGCAAAGGTGGACTCTTCCGCCGGAAAGGTCTATTGCATCGGGACGGATGCTTATTTCAAAATCTCCGTCGGAAATATTGCCGAAGGCTTCTCTTGCCTGCCCTACCTTGGTTATTTCAAGGGCGGTTCTGTTTACTGTGTCGTAAAGGTTTTTCTTTATTCTGTGGTCTATAGGAAGTGTATCTATCCAGGACGGAATTGTAATGCCGAGCTCGGTTATGGGAAACTCAAGAAGAACAAGCTCGAGTATTTTCTTTATGTCCTCCTCCGTAAGGTCCGTGCAGTTGACAAGTGCAACGGGAGCCTTGTATTTTTCCTCCATTGAAATCGCAAGGTCTACGGCAGAGTCCGAATCGGGATTCGCGCTGTTGAGAATTATCGCAAAGGGCTTGTTTATCTCACGAAGCTCCCGTACCACACGCTCCTCCGCTTCAATGTAATTCTCACGGGGGAGTTCACCTATTGTGCCGTCCGTCGTGACAAGAATTCCTATTGTGGAATGGTCGTTTATGACCTTAGCCGTACCGATTTCCGCCGCCTTGTCAAAGGGCATTTCCTCATCCGACCACGGTGTCATAACCATTCTCGGTCTTTCCTCCTCGGTATGTCCGAGGCTCCCGGGGATAATATAGCCCACGCAGTCAATCATCTTGACACGAAGTGCCGCATTGCCGTCAAGAACAATCTCCACCGCCGTATCGGGAACAAATTTCGGCTCGGTGGTCATAACGGTTTTACCGCCCGCACTCTGAGGCATTTCGTCCCTTGCCCGTGTACGCTCGTCGCTGTTTGTGATATTGGGAAGCACAACCGTTTCCATAAACTTCTTGATAAAGGTCGACTTTCCTGTCCTTACGGGTCCCACTACGCCGAGGTAAATATCTCCGCCCGTCCTTGCCTTAATGTCACTGTAAATGCTTGAATTCGTCATAATTTTCCTCCGTTTTTCCCTTTTTCGAGGGGGATTTTTTTGTTATATGGATATGCAGGGAGGGGAGAAAAAATGCACGATGCACAATTATTGTTTATTGAAATCGGTACGGTGATAAATTGGAATTTATAGGGGTCAGGGAAGCTTGATTGCTTCGCAAGCTTAGAGCTGTCCCTCCTCGAAAAGGCGGGCTCGGATGCTTCCGCATTCTCATCCAAATCCTAAAAAAGCTTCCGCATCCGAGCCGTGCCCGAATGCGGAAATTCTCATCAAATATTCAATTTAAACCGCTGATCAATAGCAAATCTTACCCGGGTTGAGAATATTCTTCTCATCGAATACTCTCTTGATACCCTGCATAATCTCAATCGGAGTATCACCGTACTGCTTCTTGAGGTAGCCCTTCTTTACAAAGCCGATACCGTGCTCGCCCGAAACAAGTCCGCCAAGCTCCTCTGCCTTTGAGTACATTCTGTCAAAGCATACCTTGAGTACATCTTCCCACGACTTGTCGTCAAGATTGTCACGGCAGATGTAAACATGGAGGTTGCCGTCGCCAGCGTGACCGAAGGAGGGGATTCTAACCTTCATTTCGTCTGCAAGTGCGTGAGTGAACTTGATGAACTGGTCTACCTTATTTACGGGTACTACTACGTCGCATTCATCCATTTCGGTGGTGGATGCCTTGATTGCCTCAAGGAACGCACCTCTTGCCGACCATACCGACTTTTTGCGCTCGTCCGTGTCAACTATGTAAACGTCAAGTGCGCCGATTTCAAGACAAAGGTCTGCGATTTCCTTTACGTTGCCGTCAACCTGCTCCTCGGTGTTGCCGTCGAAGGTAAGAAGGATGTAGGCATCGTTCTTGGTGTCGGGGAAACGCTTTCCGAGATAGTTTTCCGAGAAGAGAATCGTGTCTCTTGACATATATTCTATCGCCGTAGGAGTAATCTTGGAACGGAAAATCTTCGGTACTGCCTCAATTGCGCTCTTCATATCCGGGAAGGGAACAAGAAGGCTTGTGGAAACCTTAGGCAGCGGAACAAGCTTCAGCACCGCCTCGGTAATAACGCAAAGCGTACCCTCGGAGCCTACAACAAGGTCCTTAAGGCTGTAGCCCGAGCTGTTCTTTGCAACCTTTGCACCAAGCTTCTGGATTTCACCATTGGGAAGTACAACCGTAAGCGCACGGACATAGTCTCTTGTAACGCCGTACTTAACAGCTCTCATACCGCCCGCATTTGTGGAAATGTTACCGCCGATTGTAGCGGACTTTTCACCGGGGTCCGGGGGATAAAGGAAGTCATTTTCCTCGGCAAATGCCGCAAGCTCCATAAGGAGAACACCGGGCTGAACGGTTACCGTAAGAGTATCCTTGTCAAGCTCGATAATCTTGTTCATTGCTGTTGTTTCAAGAAGAATACCGCCCTCAATCGGTACTGCGGCACCGACAAGACCCGTTCCGCTTCCTCTTACGGTTACGGGGATGGTTCTCTCGTAAGCAAGCTTCATAACGGCGGAAACTTCCTCCGTGGAGTGAACTTTTACGAGTACCTCGGGCATTTTTTCTATACCGCCAAGCTCGTCGTGAGCATAGTCGGGGTTTATTGCTTCGCCGTATATTACGTTATCCTCGCCGAGTATACCGCAAAGCTTCTTTATGTCTTCGCTTGTGACCTTACTGTACATCTGCCTGTGCCTCCTTGATTTTTTCGATAAGCTTCGGAACTATTTCGTTTACGTCTCCCACGATTGCGTAATGTGCAACATCGAAAATGGGAGCGTTCTTGTCGGTATTAACCGCAACGATACAGTCGGAGGACTTCATACCCGCCGCAAACTGAACGGCACCGGAAATTCCGAGTGTAATAATGAACTTGGGCTTAACCGTTCTTCCCGAAAGACCTATCTGATGCTTTGCATCGTAAATATTGCCCTCAACAAGAGGTCTTGAGCAGGCAACAACACCGCCGAGAAGCTCTGCAAGCTCGGCTGCCATTGCACGCATAGTCTCGCTCTGTGCACCTCTGCCCACGGCAACGATAACATCAGATTCGGAAATGTCAATGTCCTTGGGCTTGTCAACGCCTGAAAGCACCTTGATTGCGGAGGTGAGCTTGTCGTCGGAAATCTCCATCTTTACAATTTCACCGCTTGCCTCGGCATTGGGCTTCGGCTCTGTGAATACCTTGTATCTCACCGTACAGAACTGAGGTCTTGTGTTGGTGGAGATAATCTGCGCCATAATATTACCGCCGAAGGCAGGTCTTATCTGAACGAGGTCTGTGTTTTCCTTCATTTCAAGAACGGTACAGTCGGCTGTAAGTCCCGCACGGCATCTTGCCGCAATTCTGGGAGCGAGCTGACGACCGAGATTTGTTGCACCCACAAGAATGCTTGAAGGCTTTACCTTTTCAATAAAGTCGTGGAATGCCGCCGTGTAGGGCTCGATTCTGAAGTCGGAAAGCTCTGCGCTGTCATATACAAAAACCTTGTCAACGCCGTAGTGAAGAAGCTTGTTTATGCCGTCACCGAGGTCGCTTCCGATAACGAGAGCATAAACGGGATGTCCCGTAACACTTGCAAGCTCTCTTGCCTTACCGATAAGCTCGTATGTAACACGGTGAATCTTGTCTCCGTAGTGGTCAACGTAAACGCAGACACCGCGCCAGAGCGACTTATCAACGCTTACCTCTTCCTCCTCGACATAATCGATTGCACCGCCGCCCTTTTTAACGCACATCTTACACATCTTGCAGGCGGAGGAAATATCAAGCTTGCCATTTTCGTAGGAAATAGCACCGAAGGGACAAAGCTTTGTAAGCTCGGCAGCCTTTTCGGCGTTTATCATATTGTGATTTATTTTAAGATTACCCATTTTTCGCCCTCCTTATATAACCTTACGATTCTTTATGAGAGCAAAAAGACCCTCTGCCTGTGCTTCCGCATCGCCTTCGATACTGCTCTTTTCGCTGTTCTTTTCCGGCGGGAAGATTCTTTCAACCTGAGTTGCGGAGCCTGAAAGACCGTAGTGCTTTTCATTCCGGTCCTCGAAATCCGCAAAGGAAATGAACTTCACCATATCGTCGGTAACTGTCTGCTTCACCTTGTATGAGGGAAGTCTGGGAGAGTTGATGTCGCCGTCCACGGAAATAAGACAAGGGAGAGCAATCTCCATTTTTACTATCTTTTCATCAAGTGATGCCGTAACGAATACCTTGCCGTCCTTCACATCGTCAACGGAAAGCACATTGGAAACGTTGGGAATACCGAGATATTCCGCAACCTCAGCACCAACCTGAGCGGTATCGCCGTCGGTGGTCTGCTTGCCGCAGATTATGAGGTCGAATTCGCCTGTTTTCTTAATACCCTGCGAAATGGTGTAAGCGGTGGCAAGAACATCGGCACCGGCAAACTTTCTGTCGGAAAGCACCGTGCCTCTCTTTGCGCCCATACAGATGGACTCAACAATAATGCTCTTTGCCTGAGGCGGACCCATAGTGATGGTCTCAACCTCACCGCCGAATCTTTCGCAAAGCTCGATTGCTGTTTCAAGACCGTAGAGGTCGTAGGGGTTAAGCTTGCTCTTGACGCCGTCTCTCTTGAGGACGCCTGTTACGGGATCGACCTCGACATTGGAGGAGCCGGGGACTTGCTTTATGCAGACTAAAATATTCATGGTAACTCCTTTTTTGAGAATGCACAATGCACAATGCGCAATGCACAATGCACAATCATTTTGGATTTTTTAAATTGCCGTATTTTGGTGGACAAATTTATACTTTTATATTATGACAGATTTTTTTGATTAAGTCAAGGTGTTTATTGTACGGAAATGAAAATTTTTTTGTGATATTTCGACTAAATATGAAAATTATTATTGGGATTAGTGTTAAAACTGACATATAAATAACAAAATCGGAGAGTGGTGTTGACCCTCTCCGAAATTTGTTTGAAAATTATTGTGAATTAAGTTCTGCGAATTCAGAGGCTTATTCTTCCTCGCTGAATTCGTCCTTGCCTACTCCGCAGAGCGGACACTCGAAGTCCTCGGGCAAGTCCTCGAACTTTGTGCCGGGAGCTATTCCGTTCTCGGGATCGCCCAGTGCTTCATCGTATTCCCATCCGCATACATCACATACATATTTTTTCATTTTTGTTTCCTCCTTGAATTGTCGAGATTTAAATTATTTTTATTATATTGCCGTTTTGGCTTTTTTATGCGTTAATTTATCAGAGCACAAGCGAAGGTGCTGTGTACACTCTCGCCGCAAGCTCCTGGTTGAGAAGGTAAAGTCCTCTCGGGTCTGAGCCGAAAAGCTCGTACTTTGTGATAAGGTCGTTGGCGTTGGTCTCCTCCTCGCCCTGCTCCTTTACGAACCAGTCAAGGAACTGCATTGCTCTGAAGTCCTTTACATCGTATGCCGCAGCGTAGATGTCGTTGATGAGAGAGGTTACATATTCCTCGTGCTCAAGTCCCGCCTTGAATACGTCCATATCGCTTGTGAATACCTTGTCGGGCTTGCCGATTGCCTCAAGGGTTACGGGCATATTTTCGTTCTGCAGGTAGGTGTAGAACAGCATTGCGTGGTCTCTTTCCTCCTGTGCCTGAACCATATACCAGTTTGCGAAGCCGTCAAGTCCCTTTGCCTTGAAGTAGTTTGAAAAATCAAGGTAGAGATATGCCGAATAAAATTCCTTGTTGATCTGCTGATTTAAAAGCTCGTGTACTTTTTTGTTCATCATAGTACTTTTCTCCTTTGCATTTTTATTTTTTATGTATTATATCATTTTATCCGTCGGATTTCTGCCATAAATGGTGTAGCCAAGTATCTTTTCTGTACACTGAATGAAAACACCACTATTCTTCCTCTAAAACCAAATCTTCGTCTGCGAAAAAATATACTTTGTTCTGACTAAGTTTCTTAAAATCTTCTTTGTTGGGATAACTCTGTAATTCTTTTTCACTTTCAGGTGGAAACAAAGGTTTAAGAAATGTTCTCATCTTCAGCGCATCTTCCAATGTATAATCAAGTATATTTTCAGTGCTTTGGATATAAACACAATCGTCCCATTTTTCACACAAATAGAATTCTTGATTTTGAATTATTTCTATTCCTCCAAGTTTTTCGACTTGGTATGGTGTTAAACATTGTCCCCAAAAATATCCTCTTACATATTCATTCCAATGCATAGAGAATAGAGTTGAAGTAGGATAATAATGCGAATCAAAAAGACCACAATCCATCGAATAATCATCTCTGAAAGTGCCTATTGTAATAAAAGAACATAGTCCCTCCATTATTCTTTGTAATTCTTCCATCAATTCAATGATATCATTTTGATTTTTAATATCACTTAAAAATGACGTAGGAAAACACATCTTAATTGAATCGCAAGTGTCACCAAGTTCTCTTAGCGAATTAGGTTCTCCAATATTTAATATACACCCAAATTCGGGTTCGAATTCAGGAATATTTCCAATTCCAAAATACTCTTCGTTAGTTAGTCTCTTGGTGATAGCAATAAACGAAAAAACTTCTTTGTTTTTAAGTCGTTCAATAAGTTTTTCATAGTTCTTCTCTGTAACATTGTTTTTTCTGAACGATTTGCTGTCTACATAGCACATCATAAATTCTTGATCAGTTACTTTTTTAAAATAATCAAGCACTATATTGATTATTTTAATGGTAATATGGTAGTTTTCTTTTAAATCCACTTTAGTAGCAATTGAAAAGAAAACCTCACAGTTCTTATTATTCATATAACCTCTTAGAAAGCAAATGCCAAGCTAAATCCACTGGTGGGACCTGCTGCTAATATGGCTATTATCCTTTGCATTTTTATTTTTTATGTATTATATCATTTTATCCGTCGGATTTCCGCCATAAATTGTTAAACTTCATTTTGCACGGATTATTCAACTATTCTTCCGTCGGTGGAAATTGTCACAACCTGCCACGGAACAAGCTTTCCGCTTGCCATAAGCGCCCGCTTGACCGCATTTTCTATTCCTCCGCAGCAGGGCACCTCCATCCGAACCACCTTTATGCTCTTTATGTTGTTGTTTGCGATTATTGCCGTAAGCTTTTCCGCATAGTCGCCCTCGTCAAGCTTCGGACAGCCGATGAGCGTTATGTGGTTTCTTATGAATTCATCGTGGAAATTGCCGTATGCAAACGCCGTACAGTCTGCCGCCACAAGGAGATTCGCTCCGTCAAAATAGGGCGCGTTTGTCGGGACAAGCTTTATCTGGCACGGCCACTGAGCGAGTCTGCTTGTGTTTGCCGTCGAGGTCCTTGTAAAGGTCGGTGCTTCTCTTTTTATTGACTTTGAAAGAGTACCGGGACATCCGCAGGGAAGCTTGGGTGACCTTTGCGCCTTTGCCCTTTTTACAGCCTCCTCGTCATATTCGGGAGCCTCTCTGCTTTCAAAGGTTATTGCCCCCGTGGGACAAGCAGGCAGGCAATCTCCGAGGCCGTCGCAGTAGTCCTCTCTTGTGAGCTCTGCCTTGCCGTTTATCATCTCGATTGCTCCCTCGTGACAAGCATCCGCACAGGCACCGCATCCGTTACATTTTTCTTTATCAATCTTGATTATCTTTCTTATCATCTGTATCACTCCGTTCCGTAAATTCAATTTTGCATTTTGCATTTTGCATTTTTAATTTTTCAAAAGCATTTTCCCGTCTTGCAGTCCTCTGTGCTTCCGCATCTGTAGCAGAGCTCGTTGGGGCAGGTGCCGCTTTCGAAAAAGCCGACTATATTGTTCACCGTGGTTTCCGCTATATTTTCAAGTGCCTCGTTTGTAAGGAACGCCTGATGGGAGCTTACAATAACATTGGGCATCGAGATAAGTCTTGCAAGAGTATCATCGGAAATGATGCGTCCCGAAAAGTCCTCAAAGAAGAAGTCCGCCTCCTCCTCGTATACATCAAGGCACGCCGCACCGATTTTTCTGTCCTTGATTCCCGAAAGGAGTGCTTCCGCATCCACAAGTGCGCCTCTTGAGGTGTTAAGGAGAATCACTCCCTTTTTGCACTTGTCTATGGTTTCTTCATTTATAAGGTGGTAGGTGTCCTCCGTCAGAGGGCAATGGAGAGAGATGATATCGCTTTTTGCGAACAGCTCGTCAAGCTCTGCGTATTTTACGCTTTCGCCGTCCTCTATTTCCTTTGCGGGGAACTTGTCATATGCGATAACCTTCATTCCGAAGCCGCGGCAGATGTTGATGAACACCCTTCCGATTTTACCCGTTCCGATTACACCGACCGTCTTTCCGTGAAGGTCAAAGCCCGTCATACCCGCAAGGGAAAAGTTGAAATCCCTTGTTCTGATGTATGCCTTATGAATTCTTCTGACAGATGTGAGAAGCATTGCGATTGTATGCTCCGCAACGGCGTAGGGTGAATATGCGGGGACACGCAGAACGTGAATTTTTCCGTAGGCGTACTTCATATCAACATTATTGAAGCCCGCACATCTGAGTGCAACAACCTTTACTCCCATTTCGCAGAGTCTGTCTATAACAGCCGCGTTCACCGTATCGTTTACAAATACACAGACACCGTCGTATCCGTTTGCAAGGCTTACGGTATCCTCGGTAAGTTTGGTTTCGTAGAATTTAAATTTTATGCCCTTTTCCTCGCCGTACCTTTCAAAGGCGGGTCTGTCGTAGGGCTTGGTATCGAAAAAAGCAAATTTCATTTATTATCACTCCGTAAATTTTGGTTTTATCGAATTTCCTCTTGCTTTTCTGATGCTATTATAGTATAATAAACTCAAAATGTCTGTTGAAATTTCAACAAAAATCAAAAAAGTTGAGGAATTTTTCGAAAAATGAAAAAATATTTTGATGTTCTTCGTAAATGCCCGCTCTTCAATGACATCGAGGACAGTAGCCTTATTGCCCTTCTTGAGTGTCTCGGAGCGAGAGTTGAAAGCTATGATAAAAAATACACCGTCCTTGCGGAGGGCAATCCCGCAAAGTACATCGGCATAGTTCTTTCGGGCAGTGTACAGATGATAAAGGTGGACTACTACGGCAACAGAAGCATTGTATCACACGCTGAAGTCTCGGAGATGTTCGGTGAATCCTTTGCCTGTGCGGGCGTTGACAAAATACCTCTGTCGGTTATTGTTAACGAACCGGGCGAAATTATGCTTATTGATTGCGAAAGAATTCTCTCCACCTGCACAAACGCCTGCGGCTTCCACAGACAGATTATTTACAACCTTATGAAGGAGCTTGCACGGAAGAATCTTATGTTCCACAGAAAAATCGAGGTCACCTCAAAGCGAAGCACCCGTGAAAAGCTTATGACCTACCTTATGTATATGGCGGAAAAAGCAGGCTCCTCCGAGTTTGAAATCCCCTTTGACCGTCAGGAGCTTGCGGATTATCTCGAGGTTGAAAGAAGCGGACTTTCCGCAGAAATAAGCAAGCTTCGCCGCGAGGGAATTATAGATTGCGAAAAAAGCAAATTTATCCTTCTGTAAGCGGTGTAAATGCACGGAAAAATCAACCTTATATTAACTTTTTTGTATCAACTGAAACATTTTGTAAAAAAATATTCCTGCGGTCGGTTTTACTTGACAAAGAGGCAAAAAAATAGTATAATAATATTATTGTTGAGTTTTTATAAAAAATACTTTGGCAAAAGAGGTAAAAATGAAAAAAATCGATTCCGCCGTCATGCGTGAAACTCGGTATATCGCACTTTTCGTGCTGGCTCTCAGCGTGATTATGCAAGCCGTTTTCCTGCTTATCGGCAGATGGGACAAAACCGTTCTTTTCGGTAATCTTTTTATCGGATTTGCGGTTGTCCTCAACTTTTTCCTTATGGGGTTATTCGTTCAGAAGGCGGTAGCCCTTGAGCCGAAGGAGGCAAAAAAGACGGTGCAGACCTCTATGGCTCTGCGGAATGTTATGATGTTCGCCTTTCTCGCAACGGCTGTGCTGTTACCGAAGGCATTCAACATCTGGGCATCGCTCATTCCCGTGGCATTCCCGAGAATAGCAATTGCCTTTGCTCCCCTTTTCGGCAAAAAAGAGAAAATCACCGAAGGAGGTGAAAGCTAAAATGAAACAAAAAAGCCGCAGCTTTATTGCGGTGGATATTCTGTATATCCTTATGATGGTGCTTCCGTTCATTGCGGGTATGACTCTCAAGATTCTTACAAAGCAGGCGACAACGGGTATCTCTATCACGGGTGCGCAGATTTATCTCGATATCCCCTTCCCGATTCAGAATCTGGTAATCACCGAAGCGCAGATAAATTCCTGGCTTGTAATTATTGCCGTTCTCGGCATATGCCTTTATATGACCCACGGAATAAGCGTCAAGGGAAAGCTTAAGCGTCAGGTGCTCGCAGAGTGGGCTGTTGAAGCCTGCGAAAGCATGGTTAAGGGCAGTATGGGCGAATACTTCGTGGGCTTTGCTCCCTTCATTGCGGCAATCCTCACACTCTCCGCTCTCTCAAGCCTTTCCTCGCTTCTTGGACTTTTCCCGCCGACCTCTGATGTGAACATCACGGCAGGCTGGGCGATACTTGTATTTATTCTTATAACCTATTATAAGTTCAAGTGCGGTCCCGTAATGTATGTCAAGAGCTTCTGTAACCCGGTTGCAATGGCTCCGCTTAACATTATAAGTGAAATCGCAACGCCTATCTCTATGGCATTCCGTCATTACGGTAATGTGCTCTCCGGCTCGGTTATCGCAGTTCTTATCGCGACGGGACTTCAGGGACTTTCCCATATGCTTCTCGGCTGGCTCCCGGGCTTCCTCGGCAGCTTCCCGTTTTTGCAGGTAGGTCTTCCCGCAATTCTCTCTCTGTACTTTGACTTGTTCTCAGGACTTCTTCAGGCGTATATCTTCGCGATGCTCACAATGCTCTATGTAGCAGGTGGCTTCGATATAGACGAATACGAGCGAAGAAAACGCAAAAAACAGCTCAAGGCACAGAATTCATCAGCAAACTAAAGCGAAAACATTTTGCATTTTGCACTTTGCATTTTGCATTTTGCATTTAAAAAATTATTTTTTACAACTTTGGAGGTAAACAAAAATGTTAGCACTCGCAATCGGTATTATTCTCGGATGCTGCGCCCTCGGTGCAGGTATGGCAATGATCGCAGGTATCGGCCCCGGTATCGGCGAAGGTAACGCAGTAGCAAAGGCTTGTGAAGCCATCGGTCGTCAGCCCGAATGTAAGGGATCTGTTACAACAACAATGCTTATGGGTTGTGCGGTTGCCGAAACAACAGGTCTTTACGCACTTGTTATCGCAATCCTTCTCATCTTCGTTGCTCCCGGCTCTCTTGTAGGTCTCCTTATGGAAACACTTGAAGCAAACCCCGAGCTTATCACTGCATTCATTAAGTAATAAACTTACAGCAGCTTTTACGGTTGCTTTGACCGAAAGGAAATTTCAGAATGACTTTGGATGTAATTTCCGTAAATTTCTGGCAGATAGTAATTTCTCTTCTTAACCTTACAATTATGTTCCTTATCCTTAAAAAATTCCTTTTTAAGCCCGTTAAGAATATGATTGCCAAGCGTCAGTCGGAGGTTGATGCGCAGTATGAAAATGCCGCAAGCGCCGAAAAGAACGCTATGGAAAGCAAGGCTATGTGGGAGGAAAAGCTCGCCTCTGCCAAGGATGAAGCGGATACAATAATCAAATCTGCGTCTGAAAGCGCAGCAAGACGCGGCGACGAAATAGTTGCCGAGGCAAAGGACAAGGCCGAAGGCATCCTCCGTCAGGCACAGAATCAGGCAGAGCTTGAAAAGAAGAAGGCATACGACAGCATCAAAAAGGACATTGCGGACGTATCCACCCTTCTTTCCGAAAAAATGCTTGAGCGTGAAATCAAGACGGACGACCACAGAAAGCTTATTGATTCCTTCATAAACAACATAGGTGACGGCGATGACGGAAATAAGTAACGAATACGCAACCGCCCTCTTCTCGCTTGCCCTTGAGGAAAAAAGCGAAAGGGAGTACTTCGGATGCCTCGAAATTGCTTCCGCACTCTTTAAGGAATCGCCCGACTACCTTGAATTTTTATCCTGCCCGAGTATCCCGATAGAGGAAAGAACAAAGGCTGTGGACGAGGCTTTTGCCTCAATGCCCGAGCATATGGTTTCATTCCTTAAGATACTCTGTGAAAAGGGCAGAATCTCGGATTTCGAGGAATGCTTCGAAATTTACAAAAAGCTTCTCTCCGAGCACGAAAAGCGCTCCGTGGCAAACGTCACAAGTGCAGTCGAGCTTACAGAGGAGGAAAAGAACGCACTTATAAAGAAGCTCAGTGAAAAGGAAGGCTGTACGGTAACGCTCAATTGCACCGTTGATGCCTCCATCATTGGCGGACTTATTATTGAAATTGGCGGTAAGGTTATTGACGGCAGTGTCCGCAAGAAGCTTTACGACGTAAAGGATGTGATAGCGAAATGAGTTCAAATCCCGCAGAAATCAGCAACATCATTAAAGAACAGATTAAAAACTACAAGTCAAGAATAGAAATGAAGGAAACAGGCTCGGTTATACTCGTCGGTGACGGTATTGCAAGAGTTTACGGTCTGCGCTCCTGTATGTCAGGCGAGCTTCTCGAATTCGAGGACGGCTCCTACGGTATGGCACAGAACCTCGAAGAGGACACAGTTTCCGTTGCACTTCTTTCAAATGACAACGATATCCGTGAGGGTACAACCGTAAAGAGAACGGGCAGAGTTCTTTCCGTTCCCGTAGGTGAGGCTCTTCTCGGCAGAGTAGTAAATGCTCTCGGTGCTCCCATCGACGGCAAGGGTCCCGTTGCAACAACGGAAATAAGACCCGTTGAATCGGAAGCTACCGGCATTATCGAAAGAAAATCCGTATCCGTTCCTCTCCAGACAGGCATCAAGGCTATTGACGCTATGATTCCAATCGGCAGAGGTCAGAGAGAGCTTATCATCGGCGACAGACAGACAGGTAAGACCGTTATCGCAACGGATACCATTATAAACCAGAAGGGCAAGAACGTTATCTGTATCTATGTAGCAATAGGTCAGAAGGCGTCCTCTGTTGTTCAGCTTGTAAACGACCTTACAAAGGCAGGCGCTATGGAATACACAATCGTTGTATCCGCATCCGCCTCCGAAACAGCGCCCCTTCAGTATGTAGCACCCTATGCAGGCTGTGCTATGGCGGAATACTTCAGAGAACAGGGGAAGGACGTTCTTATTGTATACGACGACCTTTCAAAGCACGCGGTGGCTTACCGTGCACTTTCCCTTCTCATCAGAAGACCTCCGGGCAGAGAAGCTTATCCCGGTGACGTATTCTATCTCCACTCAAGACTTCTTGAAAGAGCGGCGTGCGTTGCTCCCGAATACGGCGGAGGCTCAATCACGGCTCTCCCCATCATCGAAACTCAGGCGGGCGACGTTTCCGCATATATCCCCACAAACGTAATTTCCATTACAGACGGTCAGATATTCCTTGAAACAGAGCTTTTCCACTCGGGCATCCGTCCCGCTATCAACCCCGGTATTTCGGTATCACGAGTTGGCGGCGCGGCACAGCTCAAGGCGGTTAAGAAGGTTTCCGGTCCCTTAAAGCTTCTTTACTCACAGTACAGAGAGCTTCAGGGCTTCGCTCAGTTCGGAAGTGACCTTGATGCGGACACCAAGGCAAGACTTGCACTCGGTGAGAGAATCGTTGAGGTCCTCAAGCAGGGCAGAAATTCTCCCGTCCGTGCGGGATGTCAGGTTGCGATAGTTTACGCGGTTACAAACGGCTATCTCGACGAAATCGAGGTATCCAAGGTTGCCGAATACGAAAAGAATCTCTATCTCCTTCTTGAAACAAAGTACGCAAAGCTTCTTGAAAGATTCGAGAGCGGCTACTACGAGGACGAGGATGTTGAAGCCCTCAAGGCAGCGCTTAACGAATTAAAGAGGTGATATCGTGGCACAGGATATAAAAAGTCTTCGTACCCGAATCAAAAGCGTAACCTCGACCCTTCACCTTACAAAGGCAATGGGACTCGTTGCATCTTCAAAAATAAGAAGAGCAACCGAAGCCATGAACAAGGGACGCCAGTACGAAGCCGCTGTACGCGATGCGGTATCGCTTCTGACACAGAGCCCCGAATGTGCAAAAAGCCCCTATATGCAGAAAAAGGACGGCGGCAAAACAGAAATCGTCGTAATTGCGGGTGACAGAGGTCTTGCGGGCGGATATAACGCAAATGTGTTCCGTCTTGCAAAGGAATATGCAAACGCAGAATACATCGGCATCGGCAAGCGTGCCTGCGACAGATACGGCACAAAGCTTCTTCGTGCAGAGGGCTTTTCCTACTCCGAGGCAATGGAAATCGCAAAAAAGCTCTGCGATGATTTTGCAAGCGGTGAATATGAAAGAATCGGTATCATCTGCACAAAATACGTATCCATGATGAGTCAGGAGGCTGAAATCAAGTGGATTCTCCCTCTTGAAAAAACAGAAGCCAAGCAAAGTGCGGGCGTAATCTTCGAGCCCGACGAGCTGACGATTCTGAACGGTGCGGTTCTTGAGTATGTAACAGGCATCCTGGTAGCCTCCGTGCGAGAAAGCTTCACAAGTGAGGTTGCCGCAAGAAGATGCGCTATGGACAGTGCAGGCAAGAACGCTCAGGAAATGATAGACTCCCTCAGCCTCCGCTACAACCGTGCAAGACAGAGCGCAATCACTCAGGAAATCACGGAAATCGTGGCGGGAAGCGGAGAGCAGTAAATTTGCGAGGCAAATTTAAATGCATAATGCATAATGCATAATGCATAATTGATGAGGATTTCACTTCGTGAAATCTGCATTTTGAATTGAAATAAAAATACAGCAAATCAAAATTAAAAAATCATAAAATCGCAATTGAAGATTTTGCCTGCAAAATCAACATTGATTATGCATTATGCATTATGCATTATGCATTGAACATTCCCCCCTTTTCACTTACAAAAAAGGATAGGTAAAAACTATGTCAAATACAGCTATGGGTGTCGTTTCTCAGGTTATGGGACCTGTTGTTGACGTACACTTTCAGCAGGGCTCTCTTCCTGCTATATACAATGCTCTGACAGTTCCGATAGGTGAGAAAACTCTTACCGTTGAGGTGGCACAGCACATCGGTGACAATGTTGCAAGATGTATCGCCATGTCCTCCACCGACGGACTTCAGAGAGGTGCTCCCGTAACAGACACGGGCAGTGCAATCAGCGTTCCCGTAGGACGCGAAACACTCGGCAGAATATTCAATGTTCTCGGTGACACGGTTGACAACAAGCCCGCTCCCGAAACAGCCGAGAGATGGGATATCCACAGAGAGGCTCCCGAATACGACGAGCTTGCAACAAGCACCGAAATACTCGAAACAGGTATCAAGGTCATCGACCTTATCTGCCCCTTCTCCAAGGGTGGTAAAATCGGTCTTTTCGGCGGTGCGGGCGTTGGTAAGACGGTTCTTATTATGGAGCTTATCAACAACGTAGCCAAGGAGCACGGCGGTCTTTCCGTATTCACAGGCGTTGGCGAGCGTACCCGTGAGGGTAATGACCTTTACAACGAAATGAAGGAATCCGGCGTTCTTGCCAACACAACACTTGTGTACGGTCAGATGAACGAGCCGCCCGGAGCAAGAATGAGAGTAGGTCTCTCGGGACTTACAATGGCTGAATACTTCCGTGACAAGGAAGGTCAGGACGTTCTTCTCTTTATAGACAACATCTTCAGATTTACTCAGGCAGGCTCGGAGGTTTCCGCCCTTCTCGGACGTATGCCCTCCGCCGTAGGTTATCAGCCTACACTTGCCAACGAAATGGGTACACTTCAGGAAAGAATCACATCCACAAAGAAGGGCTCGATTACGTCCATTCAGGCGGTTTACGTTCCTGCGGACGACCTTACCGACCCTGCTCCCGCAACAACCTTTGCTCATCTTGATGCTACAACCGTACTTTCAAGAAGCATTGCTTCCCAGGGTATTTACCCTGCGGTTGACCCGCTTGAATCCACAAGCCGAATCCTCTCCGCAGACATCCTCGGTGCCGAGCACTACGGCGTTGCAAGAGAGGTACAGAGAATCCTTCAGAGATACAACGAGCTTATGGACATCATCGCAATCATGGGTATGGACGAGCTTTCCGACGAGGACAAGATGCTCGTACAGAGAGCGAGAAAGATTCAGAGATTCCTTTCTCAGCCCTTCCACGTATCGGAAAAGTTCACGGGCTATCAGGGCGTATACGTTCCCCTTTCCGAAACCATCAGAGGCTTTAAGGAAATCATCGAGGGCAAGCACGACGATATTCCCGAATCCGCATTCCTCTTTGCGGGAACAATCGACGAGGTTGTGGAAAGAGCAAAGAAGGGTTAAGCCATGACAACATTTAAATTGACCGTTTCTTCACCGGACGGCGATTTGTTCAGCGGTGAAATCGTAAACCTTTCCCTCCGTGGCGCAATGGGCGACCTTGCCGTAATGGCAGGCCACGTCCCCTTCATCACCTCTGTTGTCCCCGGTGAATGCAAAATCGAATTCGAGGACGGCGAGGAAAAAATCGGCACAACCGAAGGCGGAATCCTGACAGTTGCCAAGGACAAGGTAACACTCCTTGCAGGCAGCTTCAAATGGAAAGAATAACATCATAAAAGACAACAGTCGACATCTCACATCCCGTCGGCTGTTTTTTTTGCAAAAAACGAATTCCCCGAGAAGCCAAAGCCCCCCGAGGAATCCAAAATCAACACCTATAGCAAATTTAATTAAATGAAGGAAACGAAGCTTCCATCCGAGACCGTGAAGACCGCAAGCGGTCTTGGCGGTCTTTATTATGCATTATGCATTATGCATTATGCATTATGAATTATGCATTATTTAATCAAAGGCTCTCCGCCACATCATAAATAAGTCTTTCCGTCTTCTCCCATCCGAGGCAGGGGTCTGTGATAGACTTACCGTATGTGCACTCGTCAACCTTCTGTGCGCCGTCCTCAATGTAGCTTTCAATCATCATACCCTTTACGAGCTTTCTTACATCGGGGTTGACCTTGCAGCTGTTGATAACGTCGTGTGTAATTCTTATCTGCTCGAGGTACTTCTTGCCGCTGTTTGCGTGGTTTGCATCAACGATAACCGCGGGATTCGCAAGTCCCATCTGATGGTAAGTTTCATTAAGACGGACAAGATCCTCGTAGTGGTAGTTGGGCATACATCTGCCGAATGCATCGGTAAATCCGCGGAGGATTGCATGAGCATAGGGGTTGCCCTCACTTGTTACCTCCCAGCCTCTGTAGATGAAGGTATGGGAGTGCTGTGCCGCAACGATAGCGTTCATCATAACGGAGATATCGCCCTCCGTGGGGTTCTTCATACCTACGGGTACGTCCATACCGCTGGCGGTAAGTCTGTGCTGCTGATTTTCAACCGAGCGGGCACCTACCGCGATATAAGCAAGAAGGTCGGAGAGGTATCTGTGGTTTTCGGGATAGAGCATTTCATCCGCACAGCTGAAGCCCAAATCACGGAGTGCGCACATATGGATATCACGGATAGCGATAATTCCCTCAAGCATATCCGGCTCCTTTGTGGGGTCGGGCTGATGAAGCATTCCCTTATAGCCCGAGCCGTTTGTTCTGGGCTTATTTGTATAAATTCTCGGAACGATAATAACCTTATCCGCCACCTTATCCTGAACTGTACGGAGTCTTGAGATATAGTCAAGCACAGAGTCCTTATTGTCCGCAGAGCAAGGACCAATCACAAGCACAAACTTATCGCTCTTGCCCTCGAAAACGCTCTTAAGCTCCTCAAGGCTCTTCTGTCTGTCATCAATCATCTTCTGTGTAAGGGGGAACTGTGCCTTTATATCCTGTGGTATAGGAAGTTTTCTCTTGAATATCATAATAATTTACCTTAACCTTTCTTTGCTTTGAATTATATAGAATTATTTTAAAATATAATTTTCTGTTTAACTGCGCATTATACAGCGGGCTTGTTGAATCTCTTGCGGCGCTCGGTGGACATTCTCATCATTTCACGGATACCGTCTCTGTCGCCCTCTGCGATCATATCACGCATTTTATTCATCTGGCTTATAAACGCATCCGTTTCCGCAAGGAGTGCGTCCTTGTTAAGGAGGAACAGCTCGCTCCACATAGCGTCGTTGATATTTGCGATTCTCGTAAGGTCTCTGAACGAGTCGCCCGTATAGTCGCACAGCTTCGGGTCGCCGTTAGTACACATCAGAGCCACGGCAATAGCGTGAGTCAGCTGCGACAGAAACGCAATCATTTTATCGTGCTCCTCGGGAGAAAGCACGCTTATTCTGCGAAAGCCCAATATTTCACCGAGCTCGCAGCAGACCTCGATTGCGTTCTCCGAATTCTTTTCCGTAGGAACGACGATATAATTTGCGCCCTTAAAGATTGCCTCGTTACTGTTATGCACACCACCGACCTCACGGCCTGCCATAGGATGCGCCGCAATAAACTCAGCCTTGTCTCCAAGTGCCGTCTGCACCTTATCGACAATCACGGTTTTAACGCCCGTAACGTCGGTAATCAGTGTATCCTTACAGATAAAATCACGGTACTGCTCCAGCCAATCAAGAAAAACGTGAGGATAAAGCGCAAACACAATTATATCCGCGCCCCTGACCGCAGCCTCCGTAGTAACCGTACTTCCAACGTCGATAATATCCTTATCAAGGGCATACTCGATAGCATCAAAATCCTTGTCTATCGCCTCAACGTAGTACCCTTCCTTCTTCAATGCCCTTGCGTATGAGCCCCCCAT
>JAFYPA010000074.1 GCA_017560085.1 Clostridia bacterium | reverse complement strand
TTTGTCAAGAGTTTTTTTGAAATTTTTGCGTTTTTTATCATTTAACTATAATTTTGACGGAAATGGCTTTGTTTATGACAGTTATGCACAATATATCCGCAAATATTACCGAAAATGGGACGGCAGGGCAGGGAAGCGAATGAATTTGTTGTTTTTTTGACACCATATTAACATATAAGTCATTGACAAAGGGGAAGTTTTCTGTTATTATTATAGTGCGGAATGTTTTTTTGCACTAAAGTGTTAAATTATAACAAATATATAAAGGAGAAACCGAAATGAACAATCTCACACTTGAGCAGTATATTCAGGCAAAAATGGTTGACTGCGATCCCGAAATCGCCGCTCTTATCCACAAGGAGGACGAAAGAGAAGCAAACGTAATCGAGCTTATCGCTTCCGAAAACTTCCCCAGCGAGGCAGTTAAGATGGCTGCAGCCAGCTCCTTCGTTGCAAAGTACTCCGAGGGCTATCCCGCAAAGGACAGACTTTCCGGTAACAAGGGCAGATACTACGGCGGATGTGTTGTTGTTGACGAGCTTGAAGAGCTTTGCTGCAACAGATGGAGACAGGTTTTCAATACAGATTATCATGTA
Source organism: Clostridia bacterium (assembly GCA_017560085.1). GTDB lineage: Bacteria > Bacillota > Clostridia > Oscillospirales > CAG-382 > SIG622. The sequence continues at coordinate 22,151 of JAFYPA010000074.1, read as the reverse complement.
AACGTACAGCCTCACAGCGGCTCCAGCGCAAACCTTGCGGCTTACATGAGCGTTCTTAAGGCAGGCGACAAGATTCTTGCCATGGACCTTAACAACGGCGGTCACCTCACACACGGCTCTGCCGCTAACTTCTCCGGTAAGCTCTTTGATATGGCATTCTACGATGTAGGAGCAGACGGCTTCATCGACTATGAGGATGTTGAAAGAAAGGCAAGAGAATTCAAGCCCAACCTCATTCTCGCAGGTGCTTCCGCATACTCAAGAGTTATCGACTTCGAAAGATTTGCCGCTATCGCCAAGGAAGTCGGCGCATACTTTATGGTAGATATGGCTCACATCGCAGGTCTTATCGCGGGCGGAGTTCATCCTTCTCCCTTCGGACTTGCGGATATCATCACAACAACAACCCACAAGACCCTCAGAGGTACAAGAGGCGGTCTTATCTTCGCAAAGCCCGAGCTTGCAAAGAAGGTTGACAGCGCAGTATTCCCCTGCTGTCAGGGCGGTCCTCTTCAGCACATCATCGCCGCAAAGGCAATCACAGCTGCTGAAGCACTCAGACCCGAATACAAGGAATACGCAAAGAATGTAATCATCAACACAAAGGCAATGTGCGACGAGTTCATCCGTCTCGGCTACGAAATCGTAACAGGCGGTACGGACAACCACCTCTTCCTTATCGACTTCTCCAAGACTCATCCCCACCTCACGGGTAAGATGGTTCAGGAGGAGCTTGACAAGAACGGCATCACTCTCAATAAGAACTGCGTTCCCAACGAGCAGAGAAAGCCTATGGAGGCAAGCGGTGTAAGAGTAGGTACAGCCGCTATGACAACAAAGGGCTACAAGGCAGAGGACTTCGTAAAGGTTGCACAGAGAATCGACGAAATCATCAGAAACATCAAGCCCGAAGCGTAAAAATATCGGAGACTGCCCCCAAAAACGGCAGTCTCTTTTTTTATAAAAACCGAAAAATACTATTATTTGCGATTCTTTTGTGATATACTCAAATAAAAAGCAATAAATCCCGCAAAGGAGTACCGATATGACAAACGAAAAAATTAAAATCCTCGGTGACGGAAGCGAAGGAAATCCCTATACCTCGCCCGACGGCACGGCAGGAATAAATACAGCTCTTGAAACCCTGACCCACGGCGGATGCCTTGAGCTTGAAAGTGCAAGATACAATCTTGATAAAACGGTTACGATTGAGACAAGCTCGCAGAAAATCCTCGGTAAGGTCTGGGCGTGCAATACAGACCCCAACGGCGTTTTCGAATCTCCGAACGGCACAAAGCTCCGTCTTACGGGCAAGGATTTCCCCGCAATAAGAATCGGCGACAAAACCAATCCCATAAGCGGCTCAAAGGTGTGCGAGCTCGGAATTCAGGGGGATATTCCGGGTATGGATACCCGTGCTCTTGTTGACTTTAAGAATCCCACACACTCAGCAGGCATATGCATCGACAAGGTAAGATGCGACCAGTGTGCGGTTTCGGATATCTCCTTCTGTGGACTTGCAACAGCGGTCTGCTCCTCGGGTACGGCTATGACGGACGCCTGCGTTTTCGAAAGGCTCAATGTTGACGGATGCGGTAACGGCTTCTGGTTTGATCCCGCTGTTTCCGTGTATTCACACATAAGATACTGCGTTGCGGCAGATACGCCGTACTACGGTGTTTATGTCGACGGCAAGGGCAAGCGTATGCACAACCTTGAGATTATGTCCACCCATTTCGTAAGAAACGGCGGAGCCTTCATGCAGGAGGACGGTATGATTCCCGCGGCGGTGCTTTTAAAGGATGTGCACAGATGCGAGGTGACCCATTGCCTCTTCGATAATCCCGGCACATTCTGGCTTTATGCCGACAACGCAACGGATAACGGCGACAAGCAGGAAATAATTCAGCGCAAAACCACCGCTCTGAAAATAATCGGTAACGAGCACAGAATCCGTGACAACACCTTCTGCAACAGCTCCGACGACTCCATAAATATAGAGGGACACGGCAACATTCTTATTGGCAACATCTGTGACGGCAACGTAAGAATCAAGGGCAGAGCGAGCTATATCGCAAATCTTGTCTTCACCAAGCCCGAATCAAGGCTTATTCTTGAGGCGGACGATAACTCTACGGTGATTTTCGGGGTAGAGGAGAAGAGGATTGTGAGAATCTGATTTTCGGCTCAAAAAAATTGATAATATTGAATTTATGAAGATTGCGTTGCAATCTTCATTTTTTATTCTCAAATGATATCGGTCTCGACTGTGATATTCCGTATCCCATAGTCCGACAACAGCTTACGGATTTTTTGCTTCGCCTCTGTGCTGTCTTCTGATGTGGCGATGTGCAATGCAGCACAGTGAGCCTTGCCGTCTGTTGTCCATATTTGTATACGACGGATTTCTTTGATTTCGGGAAAAGTAAGGAGCTTTTCCGACAGCTCCCTTATGTTGATGTCGCTCGGAGCCTTTTCAAGGAAGATATCGGTTGCTTCGCGAAGATTTCCGACGGAGTGTATCATAATGAATATTGCTGTGCCGATTGACATCAGAGGGTCTATGATTGCAAGATTTGTGAATTTTATTGCTATTGCCCCTGCAAGTACCACTATCCACCCGAGAACATCCTCAAGCATATGGAGACTGACAGCCTTTTGATTCAGTGATTTGCCTCTGTGTGTGAAAAGTACCGCAAGTGAATTTATGATAACACCGAGCACGGCAAATATTATCATTCCGCCGTGATGTACGGTAAACGGATTTATTATCCGAAGCACGGCCTTGTATATGACAGATGCCGAGCCGAGCAGAAGAACAAGATTCAGAAATGCACTGCCAAGCACAGAGTATCTTGCGTATCCGAGGGGGTGTGCCTCATCGGGCGGCAGGCTGCTTTTTCTTTCAAGAAGATAGGATATTCCTATCCCCGCCGCATCACCCATATCGTGAAGAGCATCGGACATTATTGCAACGCTTCCCGTGACTGCTCCTCCGATAAATTCAAATACTGCAAAGCAGAGATTCAGCATAAATGCGATAAAAATACTTTTTGTGGACTTCATAAAATTTCCTCCGTTGACTTTTTTGATGCCTTGTGGTACAATACATTCTGTACGGAACATACTGTTCGGTATTATTATATTTGTATCTGCGGACAAAATCAACAGACAGTATATGCCGTGAGTACAATACCGAACATTTTTCAAAAATTGTACGGAGGAGCATACTATGGACAGGCGTCAGAGAAAAACAAGAGAGGCTATTTTCGGAGCATTTACGGCTCTTTTGGCAGAGAAGGATTTCGAGCATATTACGGTTGGAGAAATTATAGACAGAGCGGATGTCGGCAGGGCAACCTTTTACTCCCATTTTGAAACAAAGGACTTTCTTTTAAAGGAGCTGTGTGCCGAGCTTTTCTGCCATATTTCTGATGCGGTGGAAGAAAACTGCGACCATAAGCACATCTTCGATTGCGTTGCCCCCGATTCCGCGTTTCTTCACTTGTTTATGCACCTGCAGAAAAACGACAACGGCATACTCGAATTGCTTTCAAGCAGGAATAACGGGCTGTTTTTACGGTACTTCAAGGATAACCTTATGCGTTTTGCGGAAAATCAGCTTCCGCACTTTATATCAGAAAAAAATAAATCTCTTCCGAAAAGCTACCTTGTAAATCATATCGCCTCCACCTTTGTGGAAACCGTACACTGGTGGCTCACAGGCGGCAGAAAAGAATCCCCCGAAACCATGACAGGCTATTTCCTGGCTGTCTTATAACACCGTCATATCAGAATTTCAATATTCAAAGAAAGCGAAGCTTTCATCCTTCCCTGTCCACTGCCCCCTGTCCATTGTCCACTTTTTATAAAAATAAAAGAACGCCCGATTTCTCAAGCGTTCCTTTAAATATTACTTATAACTTTAAGTAACAGCTCACAGAACCGAATTATTCAGCCTGGGGAGCTTCAACGGGACAAGTGTCTGCACATGTTCCGCAGTCAACACATTCATCAGCGTTGATAACATACTTGCCGTCTACTTCGGAGATACACTCGGTAGGACAAGCGTCAGCGCAAGCGCCGCAGCCGATGCATTCGTCGTTAATCTTATATGCCATTTTGCACACCTCCATCTTTTATTTTCGATTTATTATATCATATAATATTGGGTTTGAAAAGGGGTTTTTATAAATTTTTTTGAGTTTTTGTTTAAAAATATGCGGTTTTCTCGTCGTATATTTGACGGTGTTCATTATATGTTCACGAAAGTGTGGTATAATGCATAGGAAAAATGATTTCGCAAAACGGACCGAGCTGTCCGTAAAATACGAGGTACGGTGATTTTATGAATATAAATATGTTTATGACAGAGGAAGAAAAGAAGAAGGTCAGTGTTCTGCTTGTGACCCTTATCCGTGACGGCATGGACGAGGACGAGGCGATGGCGGGCATTGACGAGCTCAGACTCCTTTGCGAGACCGCTCTTGAGGGCGAATGCGGTACGGCTGAATTTTTCATTCTTACGCAGAACAAGAATTCCCCCGATGCCGCCACCTTTATCGGAAGCGGTAAGGTGCTTGAGGCGGCGAAGCTTTGTGCGGATAACGGCATTTCCCTTGTGGTGTTCGATACCGAGCTTTCTCCCTCGCAGATAAGAAACAACGAGGAGCTTATTTCCTCCTTCTCAAAGAATAATTCTGATGTCAGGGTTATCGACAGAACAATGCTTATTCTTGACATTTTCGCAAAGCACGCCGTAACGGGCGAGGGTAAGCTTCAGGTCGAAATAGCACAGCTGAAGTATACGGCACCCAGACTTACCGGTAAGGGTATCGAGCTTTCCCGTCAGGGCGGTACAAGCGGTGCTGTCGGTGCGAGAGGTCCCGGTGAAACAAAGCTCGAGACGGACAGACGACACATCAAGAGAAGAATAGAGGCTCTCGAATCACAGATTGCGGATATGGAGGCGGCAAGAAAAATCAAGCGCTCCAAGAGAAGCGGAAGCGGTATCTGCAATATTGCCATTGCGGGCTACACAAATGCGGGAAAATCCACACTTCTCAATTATCTTACCAACGCGGGAATTCTTGCTGAAAACAAGCTTTTCGCAACTCTTGACCCCACAACCAGACGCCTTTCTCTTCCTTCGGGCAAGGAGGTGCTTCTCACCGATACGGTAGGCTTTATAAACAACCTTCCGCACAGACTTGTCGAGGCGTTCAAGTCCACACTTGATGAGGTAAGATATGCGGACATTATTCTCACGGTTGCGGATGCCTCCGACACGGATACGGAAAAGAAGCTTGCGGTTACGCAGAGCATCATAAATGAGCTGGATGCGGGCGGAAAGCCTCAGATAAGAGTTTACAACAAGTGCGACGGTCTCGACTTCCTGCCCTTCGGCGGCGACGAGGAAAGACTTGCGGAGCTTTCGGCGGTATGCATTTCCGCAAAGACGGGTGAGGGTGTCGACAAGCTTCTTGAGATGCTTGAGGAAACGGTGAACTCACTCACAAAGGAAATGAAGTTCTTATTCCCCTTCGATATGCAGAATGCGGTGAACACGCTTTACCGCCGTGCGAGTGTTCTTAATGTGGAATACACGGACAAGGGCACGGAGGTTACCGCACTTGTTGACGGTGAGCTTGCGGGAAAGTTTGCGGAATACGAGATGAAGGACGAAGAAAAATAAATCCAAAATCGGAATAAATGAAAACGGGGCTGTATCGCGGATACGGCCCTTGCTTTGTTTTATCGGTAAGCCGTGACGAATTTTATAAATAAAATTGCGGGTCCCGAATTTCAATCATCCCCCTTTTTCGTTAACATCCATGTCACAATCGTACTGTATAATAATCTCATCAAACTTCCCAAAAGGAGCACCAAAATGAACTACGCAGAGCTTAAAAAGAACGATATTGCCAACGGTCCCGGTGTGCGTGTATCTCTTTTTGTGTCGGGATGTCTTCACCACTGCGAGGACTGCTTTAACGAAATTGCCTGGGATTTTGCCTACGGCAAGGAATTCAACGAGGATGTATGGGAGATTATATTCTCTGCCGTGAATTATCCCCGTATAAGAGGTCTTTCCCTTCTCGGTGGCGAGCCCTTTGAGGTGAAGAATCAGCGAGGCCTCCTGCCATTTATGAGAAGATTCAGGGAAAAATTCCCCGATAAGGACGTCTGGTGCTATTCGGGCTTTACCTATGAGGAGCTTACGGGCAAAATCGAAAGCCGCGCCTTCTGCGATGCAACGGAGGAGCTTCTTTCCTATATGGATATACTGGTTGACGGCAAATTCGAAAAGGAAAAGCGCAATATAATGCTCCGCTTCAGAGGCAGCGAAAATCAGCGCATTATAGACCTTAAGCGTACCCGTGAAAGCGGTGAAATCGTCCTCTGGGAGTACGACGAGCCGACATATAACTGATAAATTTTACAGGAGAATAACAATGAAAGTACAGATAACAAAGCTTCGTGAAAGCGCAAAAATCCCCACAAGAGGCTCGGAAAAGGCAGCAGGCTACGACCTTTACGCCTGCCTCGACCGTGAAAGCATAGAAATCGCACCGCACACAACGGCAAAAATCGGCACAGGTCTTGCCGTAGCCATTCCCGACGGATATTTCGGTGCGGTATTTGCAAGAAGCGGACTTGCCGCAAAGGAGGGACTCCGCCCCGCAAACTGCGTAGGCGTATGCGACAGCGACTACAGAGGCGAATACATAGTAGCTCTTCACAACGACAGCGACACCGCAAGAATTGTAAACAACGGCGACAGAATCGCTCAGCTTGTGGTTATGCCATATCTTGCCGTGGAATTCGATGAGGTTGAGTCTCTGGACGAAACGGAAAGAGGAGCGGGCGGCTTCGGAAGCACGGGCAAAAATTAAATAAGTAAATACAACAAAAGGGGAGCTCCGTCATCGAAGCTCCCTTGCTTTTTGCAAATTATTCGGTTTCCTTTTTGAGCATCCTGCAAAGCCCCGTATACCTGAACACCTGACGGTTATTCCTTACCATATCGCCCGTCCGCTCAACGCTTCCCACAAGAATCGCATTGCTCTTTGCTCTTGTAACCGCCGTGTAAAGCATATTTCTCGTAAGAAGCCCCGGGGGAGCATCGAAAACAGGGATGATAACACAGGGATATTCACTTCCCTGACTCTTGTGCACCGTCACGGCGTAGGCGTGCTCGATTTCGTCAAGCTGAGCAAGGTCGTAGTGGACGCTTCTGCCGTCGTAGCTTACCTCGAAGTATTCCTCGAAGGTGTTTATTCTCGTGATAATGCCGATTTCACCGTTGTATACGCCCTGACCGCTTCTGCCGTCCTCGTATTCCCACTCCTGCGAGTAGTTGTTCTTTATCTGCATTACCTTGTCACCCTCACGGAAAACAAGGTCACCGACCTGCTTTTCAAGCTTCATCGTGCTTTTGGGATTCAGTGCATTCTGAAGCGCCGCATTGAGTGCGACCGTACCGACCGTACCCTTTCTGGACGGAGTTATTACCTGAATATCCTCAAAGGGGTCGTAGCCGTAAGCCTCAACAAGCCTTTTTGAGCAAAGCTCACAAATAAGCGAAACAAGTGCCGCACCGCTTGAGCGCTTCATAAAGAAGAAATCCGAGCTCTTGTTGTCCGTTGCGGGCATCTCACCGCTGTTGATTCTGTGGGCGTTTATAACAATTCCGCTTCCTTCGCCCTGACGGAAAACCTCGTCAAGCCTTACCGTGGGAATGGCACCCGAATTCAGCATATCGCGAAGTGTATCCCCCGCACCTACGGGAGGAAGCTGGTCGCTGTCACCGAGGAAAATAAGCTTCGTACCGGGCTTTACCGCACGAAGGAGCGACGAGAGAAGAAATACGTCGCACATAGAAGCCTCATCCACAATAAGAGCATCGCACTCAAGAGGATTGTCCTCGTCTCTGCCGAAGGTCTCGTTTTCACCGTCGCCCGTGTATCCGCTCTCAAGAAGTCTGTGGATTGTCCTTGCTTCTCTTTCCGTTGCGCTTGTCATTCGCTTTGCGGCTCTTCCCGTGGGAGCGGCAAGAAGAATGTCCATTCCGAGGCTGTCAAACAGCTTTATCATCGCACGGATAACGGTGGTTTTACCGGTGCCGGGACCACCCGTAACAATCAGCATTCCGTTGTCAACCGCACTCTTTATAGCCTTTTTCTGAAGCGGAGCAAAGGTTATGCCCATTTCCGCCTCGCAGGCCTCAATGTATCTGTCCGCACGGGAATTGGGGATGTTTACACTTGTCTCAGCAAGAACACGAAGCTTATCTGCGCAGTACTTTTCCGCTCTGTATGCATAGTCAATATAAACCGCAAGAGTCTCGCCAAATTTTACAATTACGATTTCCCCCGTGGCACCTATTGCACGAAGAGCCGAATTTGCCTCCTCGCGTGTTACACCGAGAAGACGTACCGTTTCGTCAAGAAGCTTTTCCATAGGCATATAGCAGTTGCCGTTTCTTGAAAGATTAAGCTTCAGAATATACTTCATTCCCGACTCGATTCTGAAGTGGGAGTGAGCGTCAATGCCCATATCCCTTGCGATGGCGTCCGCTCTTTCAAAGCCTATGCCGTTTATCTGCTCACAGAGGATATAGGGATTTCTTTTTATTATGTCAACGGAAGCATCGCCGTATTTTTTGTATACCTTCATTGCAAGAGAGGTGCTGAAAACTCCGTTGAAGTACATAAGAACGTTTCGCATACCGAACTGCTCGGAGAATTTCTCGCCGATTTCCCTTGCCTTCTTGCGGGTCATACCCTTGACATCCTCAAGGTATTCGGGATGGTTTTCCAGTACGTCAAAGGTGTCCTCACCGAATTTATCAACGATTCTCCTTGCGAGCACGGGGCCTATTCCCTTTATAGCTCCCGAGGAAAGATAGGTAATCATAGAGCTTTCCGAGGCGGGAAGCTCCTTTTCGTAGTGCTCCACCTTGAACTGACGGCCGAAGGTAGGATGGTTTGTGAACTTACCCATGGCGGTTATGGTCTCACCACAGCCGAGGAAGGGCATAGTTCCGACAAGCGTGAGCATTTCGCCCTCGTAGTCTATAACGCAGATGGTATAGCCGTTTATTTCGTTCGTATAGGTAATGTCCTCGACCTCACCCTTGACGGTCTCAAGCTTTTCTTCCATGGGAGCACCTCCTTCGGTTGGGATTTTTCGGTTATATTATAGCAGGGAATGTTTGACTAGGTTTAAATTGGTTATTAAATTTCTTGGTATGGGGGGATTGTTCGGGATTTTTGTTGCTTTATATAAAAATGTTAAAAAAGGCTTGACAAAAAGTTAAGAAATAATTATAATGAAAGCAATCCCGAACTAGGATAAAAATTTTAACTTTTGGAGAAGAAACAATGACTAACGAAGAAATCTTGAATTTAGTTAAGGCTGAAATTTGTTCAAAGCTTGAAAATCCCGAAAGTGCAACATTTCCGATTGACACAATTTCGGTCAACGGAGATGATGAAAACGGATATCAGGTAAAAGGATGGGTTGATTCGCGAAACATCTACAACGCTTGGGTTGGAAATGCTTTTGTTGCAACCGTTACTTTTGTTGACGGTACTCCCAAGGTGGAGGCATCATTTGCGAAGAAAGAAGAAAATGTCAATACCACATCCGAATCTTATTCAGGTCTCGGAGATTGGTTTTCCACGATGTTTGCCAGGGACAAGGATAGTGGTGGTTTCAAAGAATATTCCTATACTAAAAAGGTAGGAATATGTATAGCTATTGCTGTGTGTATTGCTATTTTTGGCTTGTTGTTTCTTGCGGATTACCAAACATTCGAATTCGGTATATTCCTCGAAAGCCTCGCCGGCGCAATTTTCACTTTAGCAATAGATTATCTTATCGCCAAGGAATTCGAATTTATTGCCATTGAAAAGGGCTACGAAGGCAGAAGATACTTCTGGTATTCCTTTATTTTGGGGCTTCTCGGATACCTTATGGTAATTGCATTACCTTACAAGAAAAAAGACTGATTTTATAAATGAAATCGGCTGTATCAACGAATTGATACAGCCGTTATTTTTATCTCAACGCCGAACTCGAATTTATAAGCGTAGTACTGTAAAGGAACAACACATCCGCATCCTTAAACTCAGCGAATCCGCCAACATACTCCGGATTCATATATCTTATATCAAGAAGCGTAATCTTGGAATAGTTGTCAAGAAGAAGCGGAGCAATACTGCTTCCGTAGGAGTCACGGAAAATTATAAGCTCACGGCCACTCTTGTTTTCGGGGTTTTCCATTGTGATTGCGGCGCACGCACCGGAAAGAAATACCTCATAGGGGTCCTTGGATGAGAGCTTATCCATGTTGTATACCGTCTCAAGGCTCTCGTCGTAATTCTTGTCCGTGTACTTCTTTTCGAGATTTACCGTCTTACAATTTTCTATTGTCTCGTTTGTGAGATAGTACAGGTCGTCGTAAATGCTTGTGAGTGCGGAGTGTCCGCTGTTTACTCCTCTGAATTCCACATCCGCCTTGACCTCGGTGAATGTGGAATTGTACTCGTTACCCATTGCCTCGGAAATGTGTTTCGCAACGGGGATAATCCTTTCCTGTCTCCAGTGAGTGTCGGTAAGATAAAAGTCGGAGAGGGAGAGAAGATGCGTTACATCAATGTGCTCCGCATAGGGCATACCTTCACGAACCATTGCAAAAAGCTCGTTGTAGTCGAGAGAAACAATGCTGTCACCGTCACGCCACGGGAAATAAGCCTTGTCGGGGACGGTCACCGCATAAACCTTGCAGTTGCTGTTTTTCAGATGCTTGTCGTAAATGCGCTGAAATTTCTTCATCGCATTCTCAACGGAAGCCGTGTCGATTTCCTTTTCCAGCTTCATAAGAGAGCCGTTCTTACGGTAAATCTCATTGTTTTCCTGCTTCAGAAAAACATCGTAGTTGAGTCTTGCCTTGATTTCACGGAAGAAATCCCTGAATATGAAGGTATCTGTCGTGTGCTTTTCAAAATCCCCGGTAAAGCTTCCGTCGAAAATTGTCTCCTTGTTGAATTCGGGCATTTCTGCCGCAGGACGTCTTTCGCTGTCAATGTAGTCCTTTTTCGGCATTATAACATTCAGTGCCGAAAGCCCGAAAAGCAGTGCCAGAAGGAAGCAGGCGGGAATTATATAATTTGTCTTTTGGTTTTTATTCATTACCTCTTACCTCCCAATCAGAATCTGAAATAAAGGAACGGATTGAAGGAGCCGTCAACAAGATATGCCGTTACGGAAACAAGCAGAAGTCCGCAGAGCACCATCTGAAGATAAGGCATTTCCTTGACCTTAGCCTTGTAAAGCTTCACTACGGGCATAGCCGCAATTGCGCCTATTATAAGAATCACCGCGTAGCTGCGAAGATTGTAGAGTGTTTCAACGCCCATAAATCCATCCGTACCGAAGCCGAACAGCATACCGATTCTTCTTCCCGCGTGGGAAAAGCTTTCCGCATCGAATATAATAAATGAAATAAATACAACGAACAGAGTGTAAATATGAGAAACAAATGCGGGAAGCTTCTTAAGTATATTCATAATGAAAAGCTTCTCGAGTACAAGAATAACCGCAAAGTAAAGACCCCATACAACAAAGGTCATGCTCGCTCCGTGCCAGAGACCGGTAAGTGCCCATATTGTAAGTATGTTGAAAATCCAACGCATAAAGGGAACTCTGTTACCGCCCATCGGAATGTAAACATAGTCTCTGAACCAGGTACCGAGCGACATATGCCATCTGCGCCAGAATTCCGTTGCACTCTTTGAAATATAAGGATAATTGAAGTTTTCCACAAAGTCAAAGCCGAATACCTTGCCGAGACCTATCGCCATATCCGAATAGCCGGAGAAGTCAAAGTAAACGTGAAGGGCATAAGCAATTGCGTAAATCCACGCAAAAAGCACGGTCTGCTCCGAGCTTTCCTTGAATGCCGAGCAAAGCTCACCCAGCTGGTTTGCAAGAAGCACCTTCTTTGAAAGACCTATAATAAATCTCTGAAGACCGATGTAAACCTTCTCGAAGCTGTGTGTACGGCTTGAAAGCTGTTCGTTAACGTCCTTATAACGCACGATAGGACCTGCAATAAGCTGAGGGAACATCGTAACATAAGCCGCAAAGCTTATGAAATTCTTCTGAGCGGGAACATCGCCTCTGTAAACGTCAACGCAGTAGGAAAGAATCTGGAAGGTGTAAAAGCTGATTCCTATGGGGAGTGCAATTCCGGGAAGGGTGAGAGCGGTACCGAAAATCGTGTTCACACCGCCAACGGCAAAGTCCGCGTATTTGAAAACACCGAGAGCCGCAAGATTGATACCCACCGCAAAGAACAGCAGTATTTTAGCTGTAGTTGATTTTCTCTCGCACTTTTCTATAAACAGCGAGAAAACATAGCCGATAAGCGTGGAGGTAACCATAAGAATAACATACTTAGGCTCGCCCCAGGCATAGAAAACAAGGCTGGATGCAAGAAGCACCGCATTGCAAACGCCGATTTTATTCTTTCCTATATAATATAAAAGAATTACAATCGGCAGAAAATAGTACAAAAATGGAATACTTGAAAATACCATACCGTATCAGTGTCCTTTCGGGAAAATAAAATTTATCGTCCTTTTGAAGATGTACCGCATCCCGATGCACCTTCAAAAAAAGGCAGGCATCCAACTATATTCAGCCAAATGCCTGCCGTAAAAATGCTAAACTGCGATGGAACAGCTACCGTCGCTTACGCAACCTTGTTGAATGCGTCGATAGCATCCTGAGCTGTGTAGTCGGGAGCGAATTCCGTGGAAATCATGCAGAAGCAGATAAGGTCGCCCTTGGTTGTAACCTTAACATCGTCAGCCTCAACGCAAATCCACTTTGCGGGGTCGATGCCAGCCTTCATTTCGTTGGCAACAGCCTTTGCATCGGCACCGGGAGCTACTCTTGCAACAACAAGAGAGTACGCCTGAGAGCCCATCATGGATTCGGAGAATACCGCTTCCGCAATCTTGGAAGCATCGGAAAGTCCGAGGTAAGAGCTTACAGCGAATTCGTCTGTAAGGTCAACGGGCATAATACCGAATCTGAAAAGGGGAGCCTTGATTGCGTACATATCGCTTACAATAGTCTCAAGTGCGCTTCCGCCAACAACCTCTGTATCGGCGTCAACCTCGGCGAAAACCTCGTCGGAGAAGTCGTCCTCAACCTCTTCCTCTTCCATATCCATACCGGGGATGTTGGGCATTGCGCCCTCCTCGTATACAGCCTTGCCTGTCATAATGTTTGTGAATGCTGTTGTAACGTCGTTTGCTGTGATAGCATCCTTGTATTCTGTGGAAATCATACAGAAGCAGATAAGGTCCTCATAGCTTGTAACCTTAACATCGTCAGCCTCAACACAGATCCACTTTCTGGGGTTGATGCCCGCCTTCATTTCGGAAGCAACAGCCTTTGCGTCAACGCCGTCCTTAACTCTTGCGATAACAAGGGAGTAAGCCTGAGCGCCTATCATGGATTCGGAAACAACTGCCTCGGAAATCTTGGAAGCATCCTTAAGTCCGAGATATGTATTATAGGAAAACTCATCCTCAAGATCTACGGGCATAGAGCCGAACATAAACAAGGGAGCCTTCTGCGCGTAAATGCTGTCGATGATGCCCTGAAGAGTGTACTTGTCTGTGGAGGATGTGCTTTCCTCAGCCTTTTCCTCGGGAGCAACCTCGGGAGTTACGGAGGGTGTTACAACGGGAGTAACCACGGGGGTTACGGAAGGTGTTACCTCGGGAGTAACCGCAGGAGCTTCTGCGGGCTTTTCCTCTGTTGTTTCCTCTGTTACTTCCTCTGTTGTTTCTTCTTCTGTTTCTTCTGTAGCTTCTTCGCCTTCTGCGGCTTCATCCTCGAAGGCTTCGTTTTCGGCAAGGTAGTCAGCCTCACCGTTTACAACCTTTGTGAACGCATTCATTGCATCCTCTGCTGTGAATGCTTCCTTGAAATCGGAGGAAATCATGCAGAAGCAGATAAGGTCGCCGATTGTTGTAACCTTTACATCGTCTGCGTTTACGCAAATCCACTTTCTGGGGTTGATGCCCGCTTCCATTTCCTCTGCAACAGCCTTTGCGTCAACACCCTCGGCAACTCTTGCAACAACAAGAGAGTAAGCCTGAGCGCCTATCATGGATTCGGAAACAGCCGCTTCCTTGATTTTTGAAATATCCTCAACGCCGAGGTATGTCATGTAGGAATCCTTGTCCGTCATATCAACGGGAACAAAGCCGTACATAAACTCGGGGGACTTCTGTGCGTAGATGCTGTTGATGATGCCCTCTGCCGTAAATGCGGAGGTGTCAGCGGATTCGGTCTTTTCCTCATCCTCTGTCTTTGCTTCGTCCTTTGTGCCTTCGGTTTCCGTAATTGCATCGGAGGGAATGTTGTCCTTCTCCTCGTTCTTCTTACCGCAGGATGCGAATGCGCCTGCCGCAATCATAAGGGAGAGTAAAATCGCAAGTGTCTTCTTCATTTGTTTCTTTACCTTTCTCTTTTATTATATTATCTTTATTTTTCTACGGCCTCGGTTTGTGACCGTAGTGTTTGACGTAAGTAAATGCAAAAAAGTTCCCTGTTTTTATAAAAAATTTCAATATTTTTTTCGTCAGGCACGAAACAGGGCTTGATTGGATATCTTGTGTGCATTTTGTAAAATATGCCACTATATATTGATTGTGTTACTTTTGCTGATAATTCACAAAAAGCCGCTTTCGTCAAATTGCCCAAAAATGTGATTAAGTAACAGTCGGGAAAAATTTTGCTTTTTTCCTCGGAGCTTTGCAGAAATCAAGCAGTGCTTGACTTACGGAATTTATTTTTCGACTCAAAGTGTGAAATAAATAAATTGTAAATAAAGCAAAATCTCCGTTATGCACAAACTTTCGGATTTTGCCATAAATATAGTATTTTGTGCTTGACAAAACCACAATATATGGTATAATATATCTGCGGCTGAATTGTTTGAGCCGTATTTTTATCCCACCAATCGCCACGGAGACAAAAGCCTTCCGTGGGGCAGACATATTATTATAACTCGAGGACAGGAGGAAGTCAAGATGAAAATTATTAAAAGAAGCGGAAAAGAAGTAGTTTTTGACATAGCGAAGATTATCACCGCCATCACCAAGGCGAACAACGAAGTTTCGGAAGCCGAAAGACTTACCGAACAGCAGATTCAGGAGCTTGCAAAGAGCGTTGAGGACGCCTGCACAAGCTACAACAGAGCTCCCGGCGTGGAGGAAATCCAGGACCTTGTGGAAAACAAGCTCATGGCTCTCAATGCCTTCAATATCGCAAGAAAGTATATCACATACAGATACAGAAGAAATCTCGTTCGTCAGTCCAACACAACCGACGACCAGATTATGACCCTTATCGAATGCAACAACGAGGAGGTAAAGCAGGAAAACTCCAACAAGAATCCTACCGTAAACTCCGTTCAGCGTGACTATATGGCAGGTGAGGTTTCCAAGGATATCACCAAGAGAATCCTTCTCCCCTCCGAAATCGTTGAGGCGCACGATGCAGGTCTTATCCACTTCCACGATATGGACTACTTCGCACAGCATATGCACAACTGTGACCTTGTAAATCTTGAGGATATGCTTCAGAACGGTACGGTTATCTCCGGCACCATGATAGAAAAGCCTCACAGCTTCTCCACCGCCTGCAACATTGCGACACAGATTATCGCTCAGGTTGCCTCCAATCAGTACGGCGGACAGAGCATCAGCCTTACACATCTCGCACCCTTCGTTCAGATAAGCCGTGAAAAGATTACAAAGCTTGTAGAGGCTGAATTTGAGAGTGCAGGTATAACAATCGACAACGAAAAGAAGAGCAAAATCGTTGAGGACAGACTCAGAGACGAAATCCGCAGGGGGGTACAGACCATACAGTATCAGGTCGTAACTCTTCTCACCACAAACGGTCAGGCGCCTTTCGTAACAGTGTTCATGTATCTTAACGAGGCGAAGGACGAGGCTGAGAAGAGAGACCTTGCAATCATCATCGAGGAAACACTCAAGCAGAGATATCAGGGCGTAAAGAACGAGCAGGGCGTATGGATTACACCCGCATTCCCCAAGCTCATCTATGTTCTTGAGGACGATAACATCACAGAGGACAGCAAGTACTGGTACCTTACAAAGCTTGCCGCAAAGTGTACCGCAAAGAGAATGGTTCCCGACTATATCTCCGAGAAGATTATGCTTCAGAACAAGGTAGACAAGAACGGCAACGGCAACTGCTACACATGTATGGGCTGCAGAAGCTTCCTTACTCCCTACGTTGACGAAAACGGCAACGCAAAGTACTACGGCAGATTCAATCAGGGCGTTGTAACGGTAAACCTTGTTGACATCGGACTTTCCGCAGGCGGCGATATGGACAAGTTCTGGAAGATATTCGACGAAAGAATGGAGCTCTGCCACAGAGCACTCCAGCAGAGACACGAAAGACTTACAGGCACACTCTCCGATGCAGCACCTATTCTCTGGCAGCACGGCGCACTTTTAAGACTTAAGAAGGGCGAAACAATAGACAAGTATCTCCACGGCGGATATTCCACAATCTCCCTCGGCTTTGCAGGTCTTTGGGAATGTGTATACAGCTTGAGCGGCAAGAAGCTCACAGAGCCCGAGGGTGAAGAGCTCGGTCTTGTGATTATGAAGAAGCTCAACGAATACACAGCAAAGTGGAAGGCTGCGGAATGCATAGACTACTCACTCTACGGAACCCCCCTTGAAAGCACAACCTACAGATTCGCAAAGTGTCTCCAGAAGAGATTCGGCGTAATCAAGGGCGTAACCGACAAGGGCTACATCACAAACAGCTATCACGTTCACGTTACAGAGCCTATTGATGCATTTGAAAAGCTCACACTCGAGGCAAAGTTCCAGACTCTCGCTCCCGGCGGTGCAATCAGCTATGTTGAGGTTCCCAATATGCAGCAGAATCTTGATGCGGTGCTTGAAATTATGAAGTTCATCTACGACAACATAATGTACGCCGAGCTCAACACCAAGAGTGACTACTGTCACGAATGCGGCTTCGACGGCGAAATTCAGGTAGTAACCGACGAGGACGGCAAGCTCGTATGGAAGTGTCCTCAGTGCGGAAACACCGACCAGGCAAAGATGAATGTCGCAAGAAGAACCTGCGGCTACATCGGTACACAGTACTGGAATCAGGGCAGAACTCAGGAAATCAAGGAAAGAGTACTCCACATATAATAAATGAAGAAAAGGCGGTTGCTTCGGCAGTCGCCTTTTTTGATGCAAACCGCAGGGAAGGGGATAAGAGAAAACGGACACAGTTCAGAGCTCCGTGTCCGCTTTAACAACCGAAAATCAATTTTACATCCTTGCTTACATGCTTTCCGCTCTCATAATATAAACATCCTGCTCAGACTTTGCAAGATTGTTCCAGAGAACGTTCCATCCGCAGACACGAACCTGAAGTGTCCTGTATTTTTCGGGATGTGCCTGAGCATCACGGAGTGTCTTTACGTTGAACACATTGAAGTGTATGGACGCTCCGCCCTGCTTTACATATGTCATCAGAATGCCGTAGAATGCCTCAAGTCCGTCCTTGCCTTCAACCGAAGAGGGATGAAGCATAGCATCAAGACAACCGCCCACATCGTTGAGGGACATATCCATACTCGTTACGGAATTTATTGCCGCAGTTATGCCGTTTCTGTCCGCTCCGGGCACGGGAGATGCATTCTTTGAGGTCTCCTCGCCCGCTTTTCTTCCGTCGGGAGTGGCTTCAACGTGCTTGCCCTGCTCGATAAATGCTCTTGCCGAGTGAAGCTCGTAGCCGTATGTTCCGCCGTGGGAGTTTCGCTTGCTTGCAAGGGTACTTGCGTAAAGCTTGTGGAATGCGTCCGCATAGGAATCTGCAAGCGGGTCGTTGTTACCGAATTTATGGCGACAGCCAAGGGCTCTCGCACGGAGCTTTTCATAGCCTTCCCAGTTTGCGTCAAGTGCCTCTTTAAGCTCTGCCATTGTACAGTATTTGTTCTTGTATACAAGCTCATATACCGCAAGAGTTGCATCAACGAGGCTTGCAAATCCGCAGAAAAGTGTTCCCGTTCTGTTGGGTACACCGCCGTCAATGGCGTCCGTAAGGCTTGCCGAGCATTCGCCAAGAGTACCCGAGAAAAGCACCGACGGATTTACCGAGCCGACATATTTTTCAGGCTCATACATACTGTCGCTCGTAACGTCAATAATGTGTACAAGCTGCTTTCGTACCGCGCTGTAAAATTCGGGGAAGGTCGCAAAATCCTCCGCATTTCCCGTTTCAAGACCGAGAAGCCTTTCCGTTGTCTTGTCCACGCCGTTGTTAAGCGCAAAGCAGACAGCCTTGAGTCCGTCGATATACAGCGAGGAAATGCCGATACCGCCACGCTTGGTCTTGTATTCGTAGCATCCCGAAATAACGGAATCGCAAGCCTCCTCGTAGGTCGCACCTCTGGACATAAGTGCCTTTACTATCGTGCTCTCGTTCATAAACACAATACTGTTTATGCCGTTTCTGACCATATCCAGAGCCTTTACAACAAGCTCCTTCGGGGTCTTTTCACTCACCTTGAGCTGGATTTTCGGGTTGTATATTCCGAGCTGATAGTACACATCAAGAATCATATGGGTAAGCTCGTTTACTCTTGTTGTGCCGTCGGCATTAGTACCTGCAAGGTAGAAGGGCTGTCCCCAGTAGTTTTCAATGCAGGAGAACTGCATAAGGAAGTAGGCAATAAACTCTGCGATTTCGTTCCGTGTGTATTTTCCGCTTTCTATGTCCTTTTTGTAGAAGGGATAGAGGGACGCATCAAGACCGTAGCCGAGAGAGCGCACCTGATAGCGGTCAATGCTTTCGCTTATCATAAAGTAGAGGTACATCATCTGGAGAGCATCGTAGGTATCCTCTGCTCCGCCGTCACGAAGATGCTCAAGGCTCGCCTTGATTCTGTCCTTCTTGTCAAAGCTCTTTGTTTCGGCGTACCTTACAAGTCTGTCGACAAAGCGGATGATTGCGTTGTACTCAGTTTCAAGCGCACGGAAGAATATTTCCTGATTTCCCGTAAGAGCACCGCTCTGCTTTTTTGTCTCATAGGATTTTCTTGCGCGCTCAAGTATTCCCGCAAAGCCGAGATTGAGAAGGGAATCCCAGTCGGGCACCGTATGGTCGAAGTCAAGCCACGCCCAGGCTGTACCCGATGCCCAGAAATTGTCAAGCATCCTTTTCTTCTCGCCCGCATATTTTGAGTAGCATTCGTTTTCCCACACACTGACATAGGGCTGAATCAGTCGTCCCCAGGAGTAAATGCCTATGTGGTAATCGTGCTCGTTTACGTCTATTCTTGTGTTGTCAAGGATGTATTCCACAAGCCTTGACTTGAGAATCTGATGGTTGTAGTCGGGAGCATCAAAGGAGTCGTTGATTTTTTTGAGTCCCTCGGATATCTGCTCGTCGGTAAGACCCGTGGTGGGGTCGTATTCGTAGCCGTGATAGTTGAATCTTCTGAAGCTGTCGAATGCCTCGTCGGTTCTGTGGTATTTATTAAGAAGATAATCTCTGTCCGCATCAAGGGACCTGAAGGTAAAGGCTTCGTGCATAACAAAGCTCCTTTCGTTGCAAATACTCTTCGGTTATGCTTTTATTAAAGCACAAAAAATCCCCGTTGTCAATGAAAATATAAGTAATTCCCAAAGCTTTTGTGCCGAAAAGTACAAGCGCGTGCAAATAATACAACAAGAAACGGCAAAAAAATCCCGCCCGAGCCATCGGACGGAATTTTACTTATCTGTTCTGCTTTGGATTCTGTATTTTGTGGGAGATATACCGAACACTGCAGCAAATCTTTCGGAGAAGTAGCCTTGCCCCGAAAATCCGCAGGCATATGCGATTTCCGTAATGCTTTTATCTGTGGAGGAAAGAAGGATTTTTGCTTTATTCATACGCTTTTCCGTGCGGTATTCAACGACTGTCATTCCCATTTCCCTTCTGAAAATGTGGGACATATACCAGACACTTATCCCGATGGCTTCGGCAATTTCCGCTACGGTCATTTCCGCCTCGGGGCAGGAATCTATAATCTTGCAAATACGCTCTGCAATGGGGGATGGCATATGCTTTTCCTCCTTCCGTTTGTGTTGGTTTTATTATAACTGCGGAAGAAGGATTTTGCAAGGGATTTTCGGATTATGGGGAAAATGTAGTATCGGCGGTAAAAAAAGTGGTATCGGAATGTCAGAACGGCTTAAATTCCGAAATAAAAAAGACGGTACAACCGAAGTCATACCGCCAAATTATCAAATATAATTTTACTTTTTCTGTCCCGCCTGACGAAGCTTGTGCTCACGTCTGTTCTTAACCTCATCGGACATAGGCTTGATATCGCCCGCCTTTGTGAGTGCCCATCTTGTGAGAAGCGGACCGAAAAGCTCGTATATGAGCACCGCAAAGAGGGTAATGTTACGGATAAGAGTTCCGATGTCACCAAGCTCGTTTGATGCTATCGCACACATTCCGAGCGCAACACCTGCCTGAGGGAAGAGCGTGATTCCGAGATACTTGCAGATTTCGGGAGAGCACTTTGTTGCCTTTGCGCTGAACAGTGTACCGTAGTACTTACCGAGGCAACGGAATACGATGTATACAATGCCTACAACAACTATTGCCCAGTCTGCGAATACGTTAAGCTCAAGCTCTGAACCGCTGATTACGAAGAAGAGCGCAAACAGGGGCGAAGTCCACTTGTCGCACGCCGCCATAAGGTCGTGGGAAAGCTCACATATGTTGCAGAATACCGTTCCGAGCATCATGCAGGTAAGCAGGGAGGAGAAGCCGATGTGGATGTGTCCCACCTCAAACTTGAGCATGGAAAGAGATGCTGTGAGGAATACAACACCGATTGTAAGATTAAGTCTGTTTGTGTTGGAGTTGAAAAGCTTTTCAAGCTGTGTGAGTACCCATCCCATAACGGCACCGAGTACAAGCGAGCAGACAATTTCAACTATGGGGTTTACAATGATTGAAACAAGGTCAACCTGACCGCTGATAAGTGTCTTTGCAATACCGAAGGACACAGCGAAAACGATAAGACCTACAGCGTCGTCAAGGGCAACAATGGGAAGAAGGAGGTCTGTAAGCGGACCCTTCGCCTTGTACTGACGAACAACCATAAGTGTCGCCGCGGGAGCTGTTGCCGTTGCAATCGCGCCGAGTGTTATTGCCTGAGGAAGGGAGAGTGTTCCTTCGGGAAGAATCATAATAAGTCCGACAAGAGCAAGGTCAACAAAGAGCGTTGCCACAAGAGCCTGGAAGATACCGATTACAAGTGCCTGCTTACCTGTCTTTTTAAGCTCATCCATACGGAATTCGTTACCGATTGAAAAAGCAATAAAGCCGAGTGCAACGTCGGAAATAAGAGAGAGCATATGCACCGACTCCATAGTGCCGAAGCCGATACTGTCAACACCGAGAGCACCGAGGCAATAGGGACCTACGAGTACGCCTGCGATAAGGTATGCGGTAACCGACGGAAGCTTTAAGGGCTTGAAGAGTCTTGTCATCAGAAGACCGCCAAGAAGAGCGATGGAAACTGCGAGTAATGTGTTTGTCATAACTACACTTCCTTAATTAAATAGAATAGGAAATAAACAAAAAATCGCGATAACAAATTATCGCACGATGTGTATTATACAACTAATTATATATTTTGTCAACAGTTGAAATAGCTAAATATATTGGGAATTTAGGGCTTTTGATAGGTGAATTTATCGGTGCGTTGCACCGAAATGCAAAATGCAAAGAGCAAAATGCAAAATTTGGGTTTATCGCTCTGTTGTGGGTGCGGATTGTAGGGAACGACCTGCGTGTCGTTCCGTTTCTTGCCATTTTGAATCTGTTGTGTATACAAAGACCGTGAAGAACGTTTACGGTCTTGGCGGGCTTGGTAGGGGCGGGGTTCTACTCCGCCCGTTACCCAAACATTCGGCAAAAATCCAAGCGGGAGGAGCAGAGCCCCTCCCCTACAAGGCGACAATGTGCATCGCCATATAAAATGCGAAAAT
>JAFYPA010000073.1 GCA_017560085.1 Clostridia bacterium | reverse complement strand
TATCTCGGTTTAATTTCGGGGTTCGGTGCCCGCGATTCGGCTCCGCCCCCTCCCAACCCACGGTCGGGGGCTCATTCCGTGGCTGGTGCGGTGCGAATGGCAATTGCATTCCGTTGTAATGTTGCCAACCCACGGCAACATCACAAGGCAATCAAACACACCGATAAATTTGGGTTTGTGGGGGCAACGCACCGCAACAATGTAGGGCGTGACGACCTCGGCACGCCGTGGCAGGAATCGCAATGGTAGCAATTTGCACGATTGCTTGAGGGTGCACAAATCCAATTATATGTTGAAATTCGGTTTGTTAACCCAAGGTGTGCGAAAAAGGCAAGGTAACGGTGCGCAAAAGACCGCAAGCGGTCTTCGTCGTCGCGCCCTACAATCCGTACCCGAAACCATCCCGATAAACAACAATTTACACCCGCCCAAAAGCCACGCGTGTATTGGAGAAGAATCCGTAGGATTCTTCAAAAGACTGCGAAGAGCGAAAATGGTCTTCGCAGTCTTGATTGTGCATTCCCCTATTGACACGCTTCCCTCATTTGTGCTATAATCAAGTAAACCATCATACCAAAGGAGACATAATTATGATTAAAACCATAGATTTATGCGGCACTTGGCAAATAAAGGGCGCAACGTCCTACAGAGGCGGTTATTTTGACTGGCCGACAAAGGAACAGCCCTTTGTTCCCTCTTATCCTGCGAAGGTTCCCGGAACGGTGCAGGAGGCGTTTGAGCATATTACGGGTAATCTTTACATAGAGCATAATGTTTATAATGCGGCATTTATTGAAGGTCAGTACTGGCTGTTCTCAAGAACCTTCGAGCTTTCCGAGGAGGATTTCAACAACGGAAGAATTCGTCTTACCTTTGAGGGACTGGATTTGTTCGCGGCGGTTTTTGTGAACGGAAAATATCTCGGTTATCATAATAATTTCTATACTCCCGCAAAGTTCGATATTACAGATGCTGCGAAGATTGGCGTAAACAAGCTTGATGTTAAGCTTGACTGCGGTCTTTACGGCACAAAGGACAAGGACTCCTCCTGGTCTGTCGGTACTCACACGGGAATGATGCTTGACACCGTCTGGGCAAGAAAGCCTCAGAGCTCCTATGAGTGGGACTGGTCACCGAGGCTTATCAATGTCGGCATCCCCAAGCCCTGCTATCTTGAGTTCTCCAATGTGTTCGTCGAGGAGACAGCCGTATACCACACTCTTTCAAGGGACTACTCCGAGGCGAATATAAATGTCCGTCAGTACCTAACCAACTGTTGTGCAAATGCTAAAAATGTCCGTGTGGATGCAGTTATCACAGAGACGGGCGACAAAGCTATATGCGAGCTTTCCGCAGAAAAGTCCTGCTGTGCGAATATGAATATCACCGTGAAGAATCCGAAGCTCTGGTATCCCAGAAACTACGGCGAGCAGTTTATGTACACTCTCACGGTAACGGTTACAGATGTTGATAGCGGAAATATTCTTGGCGAGATCACAAAGAAGGTCGGTCTCCGTCACATCGAAATAGACACCTCCAGGCGTGAGGCGGGCGGCAGATACTTCCGACTTCTTGTCAACGGAATCCGCGTGTTTGCCAAGGGCGGTAACATCGTTCCTCACGACATTCTCTTCTCCAGATTCTCAAGGGAAAGCTACGAGGTACTCATCGAGCGAGCCGTGGAAAACAACTTCAACGCTCTTCGTGTATGGGGCGGCGGCATTTACGAATCTGACGACTTCTATGACCTCTGTGACTACTATGGCATTGTGGTATGGCAGGATTTCATCGGTGCCTGTGCAACCTATCCCGCCTTTGACAAGGACTTTGTGGAAAACTATATCTCCGAGGTGCGCCACAACGTAAGACGAATGTCCTCCCACGCATCCCTTGCGATGTACTGCGGTAACAACGAAATCGAGCAGGCATTCACGGGTACAAATCCCGAAATGCTGGCAAAATACAGAGATGCAAGCCTTTACTATGTTGTGCTTCCCCACGTTCTTCACGAGGAGGGCGACCACCACTACTATCAGCCGACAAGCCCCTGGTCTCCCGACGGTGCAAATCCCATGAGCTTTGAAAGCGGTGACCAGCACCCATGGACAATCGGCTTCTCCAACCACGACTACTTCGGCTACAGGCAAATGGATTGCCGTTTCCCCAACGAGGGCGGTATTCTCGGTCCGACGAGTCTTCCCAATATTATGTACGCTCTCGGTGAAAATCAGCGGTATATGCACTCCTTCGACTACAAGGTGCACGACAACTCCATTGCCGACTATGCGGACTGCGCTCCCGAGCATATGCTTTACGAAAAGCTCGGTATGAGCATTGAAAGAGGCGGTATCTCCATCCCCGACTATGTATACTACGGAGGATTCATTCAGGGCGAGGGTCTCACGGAATACATCCTCAACTTCCGCAGAAGAATGAACGACACCACGGGCTCTGCGATATTCTGGATGTTCAACGACTGCTGGCCTGCAACAAGGTCGTGGACAACGGTTGACTATCTTCGCAACCGCACACCGTCCTTCTATCCCGTAAAGCGTGCGTTCTCTCCCATCACCGTTGACATAGTAAAAACGGAAAAGGGCTTTGATGTTTACGGCATAAACGAATATGTCGGCGAAAGAAGGGCAAAGCTCACATACGGCTATGCTACAGCGGACAAAACCACGGTT
Source organism: Clostridia bacterium (assembly GCA_017560085.1). GTDB lineage: Bacteria > Bacillota > Clostridia > Oscillospirales > CAG-382 > SIG622. Next base: position 10,147 of record JAFYPA010000073.1, on the reverse strand, counting down.
ATCGGTGAATCCGAGGTAACACTCGAAAGCAACAACTCCTGCATAGTAGCAACACTGGATGCATCCGCGCTTCCCGAAAACGCCGTTCCCTTTGCGGAGCTTTCCGTAGACGGTGAGCCTCTTGCAAGACGCAGATTCGTGGATGTGCCTTACAACACACTCGGACTTTCCGAGGGTAAGATAAGCGTTACCAAAAATGCAGACGGTACGGTTACATATCTTTCCGACAAGCTCGTTCTCGGCGTATGTATAGACCTTGACGGTGACGACGGCAATATTTCGGACAACTTCTTTGATTTGTACCCCGGAAGAGCTTATACGGTAAATCCCGGCTCGAAATCAGGCGAGATACTTTACTGCTACTTCGGTCAGAAGCTTTAATATATACAGAAACGGACACCTCAGCTGAAGTGTCCGTTTATTTTTATTCTTCGGTTGTGCCTGCGGCATCCTGCTCCCTGAAGTATTCCTTCACGGCATCGCAGTACTCGTTGATTATCTTCCATACATCGTCCCTGCCCTCGCCCGTCTGGGATGAGAAGGGAATTATTTCCACGTCCTCGGGTATAAGCGGATTTGCTTTTATAGCCTCGAGATTTGCGTTTCTGTTGGTCTTATTGAGCTTGTCCGTCTTGGTGCAGACAACCGCGAAGGGAAGTCCGCTTTCTGCGAGGAAGGATATCATTTCCTCATCGTTCTTTGTTATACCTGCCTTGAGGTCTACAAGCTGAAGATAGAGGATATTGGAATCAAGCGAGAAATACTTGTCTATAAGTGCCTTCCATTTGTTTCGCTCGGAGAAGCTTCTTTTTGCATATCCGTAGCCCGGAAGGTCAACGAGGTACAGTGCTTTGTCAACCTCGTAGTAATTGATTGTGATGGTCTTACCCGGCTCGGAGCTGACTCTTGCAAGGCTCTTGCGGTTAAGAAGCTTGTTTATCAGCGAGGATTTGCCGACATTCGATCTTCCGCAAAGGGCTATCTGAGGATATCTCGGATTCACCTTGCCCGGAAGCTGTGACACAAGTCCCGCCGTCATTACGAGAGATACGTTATTTAAATTCACGACTGTCCCTCCCTTTCTGTGTTTACTGTGTGCCCGAATTATTCCTTGACAAGTGCCGTTTCAAGCACCGTGGAAATATCCGAAGCGTATACGAATTCGATGTTGTCAAGCACAAGCTTGTCGCATTCCTCGATATCGATTCTGTTGTCCTCGGGAACTACAACCGTTTTCATACCGTGCTTGTACGCCGCCATAGTCTTTTCACGAAGTCCGCCTATGGGGAAAACTCTGCCCGATAGGGTTATTTCGCCCGTCATTGCGACGTCGCCTCTTACTCTTCTTCCCGAAAGCTCGGAAACGAGTGCTGTTGTCATTGTAACACCTGCGCTGGGGCCGTCCTTGGGTACTGCGCCCTCGGGGAAGTGGATATGTATATCGAGATTCTTGTAGAATTCCTTATCGACACCGAGCTTTTCTGCGTTCTTTCTTATATAGCTTACAGCCGCTCTTGCGGATTCCTTCATAACGTCACCGAGGCTGCCCGTAACCTCAACCTTACCCGTACCGGGCATTGAGAGCACCTCAACCTGAAGCATTTCGCCTCCGACCTCTGTCCACGCAAGACCGTTAACAATACCAATCTTGGGCTCTGTGTCGTCCTTCATATCTCTTATCTTGGGGTTTCCGAGATATTCCTTTATATCGGACTTCTTGATTGTGTAGCTCTTTTTGTCCGCCTCAACGAGCTTTCTTGCAACCTTACGGCAGAGTGCCGCTGTTTCTCTTTCAAGGTTACGCACGCCCGATTCCTTGGTATAATGCTGAATGATTTCCGCAATTGCCTCGTCCTTTACGCGGAGCTTGTTTCCGTTAAGACCGTGACGGCGAAGCTCCTTGGGAAGAAGGTGATTTTTGAAGATGTCAATCTTTTCCGACTCGGTGTATGCGGGAAGCTTTATGATTTCCATTCTGTCAAGAAGAGGTCTGGGTACTGTATCAAGTGTATTGGCGGTTGCAATGAAGATACAGTCGGAAATATCGAAGGGGAATTCAACATAGTGGTCTCTGAAGGTCTTGTTCTGGTCAATGTCAAGCACCTCAAGAAGTGCCGCCGCGGGGTCGCCGTGGTTGTCCTTGGTCATCTTGTCAATTTCGTCAAGGAGCATAACGGGATTCTGTGTGCCTACCTGCTTGAGAGCCGTAACGATTCTGCCGGGCATTGCCGCAACATACGTCTTTCTGTGACCTCTGATTTCAGCCTCGTCTCTTATACCGCCGAGAGAAACTCTTACGAACTTTCTGTTCATCGCTCTGGCAATGGACTTTGCAACAGAGGTTTTACCTACGCCGGGAGGACCTACGAGAAGAAGAATCTGTCCCTTAAGCTCGGGAGCAAGCTGCTTTACCGAGATATATTCAAGGATTCTGTCCTTTACCTTTGTAAGTGCATCGTGGTCGGCATCAAGCACCTTCTTTGCCTTTTCCACATCAAAGCTGTCAACCGTTTTTATGTCCCACGGGAGAGCCATAACGGTATCGACATACTCTCTTATAACCGCAGACTCGGAGGAGATGGGCGGCATTTTGTTAAGCTTGAGGGTTTCCTTGCGAAGAGCATCCTTGACCTCCTTGGGGCAGGATGACTTCTTGATTCTCTCAAGAATGGAATTTACATCATCGTCGGGGATAGGCTCGCCGTCCTCGTCGAAGCCCTCCTCGCCCATACCGAGCTCTCTCTGGATAACCTTGAGCTGCTCACGGAGGAAGTATTCGCGCTGATTTCTGTCTATGCCTTCCTTGGTCTGCATATGAATTTCGTATTCAAGCTTTATAATTTCAAGCTCGCGCTTGAGTGCTTCGATAACGAAATCAAGTCTCTTGACGGGATTTACAACCTCAAGTATGCTCTGCTTGTCCTCAAGGCTTCTAATAACATTGGAGCCGATAAAGTCCGCAAGAAGCTCGGGGACATTTATGGACTGCACCGCTGCAACAAGCTCGGGGGAAATCTTGGGCATAAAGCCTACAAGCTGCTCGAACAGTTTTTTAACAACTCCGACCTTCTTGTCGAGATTTGTTCCCGTAACCTCGGAGACTCTGATTTCCTTGGAGATTACCGTAGCCTTGAGATAGGGAGCTTCCTTGATTTCCTCCACAATCTCGCCTCTTGCGGTGCCCTCAACTATGAGTCTGTAGTTTCCCGAGTGAAGCTTTGTTGCCTGCTTGATTGTAGCAATACATCCGAAGCTTTCAACATCGGAAATGGTGGGATTCATTATGCCGATGTCCTTCTGCAGTGTCAGAAACACGCTTTCCCCGAAGGAGGAAGCCGCCTGCATTGCAAGCACCGACTGTTTTCTTGTAATTTCAAAGCTTACCGGCATTCCGGGGAATATAACAAGCCCGCGGAGTGCTATGACCGGCAAGGTTTTCTTTTCTGCTTTTTCTATAAAAGACGCCATTCTTACCTGTTCCTTTCCGAAAGTAAGGATATATATTTCAAAACGGATTACAAAAAGCTCTGTGTAAAATCCGTCCGAAGCTTCATAAATATCCGACACAGCCTAAAGTATGTCAAATTATATTATAACAGAAAAATCGACAGAATGCCATAGCAAAAGCTCATAATTGATACATTGTTTACATTTCGTTATTATTGTCACGGAAAGCTTCCGCAAAGAACGGAAAAAACCACCATCCGAGCACATTCGGACAGTGGTCTTTGTTTGCTTTTATGCTTATTCGCCTGCGTTTTCTTCTGCCTTGAGAATAACGGTTGGCTCGCCCTTCTTTTCCACAACGGCCTTGGTGATGATTACCTTTTCGGCGTTGTCCATTGAGGGAACCTCGTACATAATGCCGTTCATCATTTCCTCGGTGATTGCACGAAGACCTCTTGCACCTGTCTTTCTTTCGTATGCAAGTGCGGCTACAGCCTCAAGGGCGTCCTTCTCGAATTCAAGCTCTACTCCGTCCATGGAGAAAAGCTTCTTGTACTGCTTGAGAAGTGAGTTCTTGGGCTCGGTGAGAATCTTCACGAGAGCATCCTTTTCAAGAGGCTCAAGTGCTGTGATAACGGGAATTCTGCCTACAAGCTCGGGGATAAGACCGTACTTTACAAGGTCGTGAGCCTGAAGCGACTTCAGAAGCTCTCCGCCTGTCTTTTCCTGCTTACCCATAACCTCTGCGCCGAAGCCTATACCCTGCTTGCCTGCACGCTCTGCGATAATATCCTCGATGCCATCAAAGGCACCGCCGCAGATAAAGAGGATGTTGGAAGTATCAATCTGGATAAACTCCTGACCGGGATGCTTTCTGCCGCCCTGCGGAGGAACATTCGCCACGGTGCCCTCAAGAATCTTGAGAAGTGCCTGCTGAACGCCTTCGCCTGAAACGTCTCGGGTAATGGAGCGGTTTTCGCTTCTTCTGGAAATCTTGTCTATTTCGTCGATATAGATAATGCCCTTCTGAGCCTTTTCCACATCCATATCCGCCGCCTGAATAAGACGGAGAAGGATATTTTCAACGTCCTCACCAACATAGCCTGCCTCGGTAAGAGTGGTAGCATCGGCGATGGCAAAGGGAACCTTGAGCATTTTTGCAAGATTCTGTGCAAGGAAGGTTTTACCTACGCCCGTAGGACCTAAAAGAAGCACGTTGCTCTTCTGGATTTCAACCTCGTCCTCGGCGTTTTCCTTCTTCTTGCCCTTTTTACCCTTGGTATTTTCCTTGGAAAGAAGTCTCTTGTAGTGGTTATAAACCGCAACGGCAAGTGCCTTCTTTGCCATATCCTGACCTATAACGTACTTGTCGAGGTGCTCCTTGATTTCGCGGGGCTTGGGGAGTGTTTCGTACGTGAGCTTATCGCCATCGTCGCCCTCCTCGGGAAGTCCGCAGTCCTTATACTGCTCGAGGATATTGTTACAAAGCTCAACGCACTCCTCGCAGATATTGACTCCGCCGGGACCCTTGATTAAATTTTTAACTTCATCCTCGCTTCTTCCGCAGAAGGAGCAGGATACTTTCTTATTTGTCGGCATATTATATTACTCCAAATTCTTTAATCAGAGTCTCTTATCAACGATTTTGTCGATAAGTCCGTACTCGAGAGCCTGCTCTGCGGTGAGGAAGTTATCTCTGTCGGTATCGAGGCAAACCTGCTCGTAGGATTTACCTGTCTGGGATGCGAGGATTCTGTTCATCTTTTCCTTGATTCTGATGATGTGGTCTGCGTGAATCTTGATATCGGACGCCTGACCCTGCATTCCGCCGAGGGGCTGGTGAATCATAATTTCGCTATTGGGAAGAGCGAATCTCTTGCCCTTTGCTCCAGAGGAGAGGAGGAATGCGCCCATGCTTGCCGCCATGCCGATACAGATTGTGGAGACATCACACTTAATGAAGTTCATTGTATCGTAAATTGCCATACCTGCGGAGATAGATCCTCCGGGGCTATTGATATAGAGGCTGATATCCTTATCGGGGTCCTTGGATTCGAGGTAAAGGAGCTGAGCCACAACAAGGGATGCTGTTACATCGTTCACCTCATCTGCGAGGAATATAATTCTGTCATTGAGAAGTCTTGAGTAAATATCGTACGATCTTTCGCCTCTGCCTTCCTGTTCTACTACCATTGGTACAAGTGCCATAATAAAATCATTCCTTTCATTAATATTAATTTAAGTAAATATGCGGACGACTTATATTTTTCCACACTTTTCCAAAACTATTCAGTAAGGATAAGCTTTAAATATGCTCCGCATTTGCCGAAAATTCGCTTTTCGACTTTTACCGACATAATTTTCAGAGTCAATATAGCGCAAATCCACTGTTGCCGGATAATCAACAACAGTGGAATGTGTATTCATCTTGAATTATTCGGCGTCTGTCTTGGGTTCTTCGTCGGCCTTAGTTTCTGTCTTCTTCTTTCTGGGGGCTCTCTTCTTGGGAGCGGGCTTTTCTTCTGTAGCATCAGCGGATGCAGCAGCCTTAGCTGCTTCTTCAGCCTGGAGCTCTTCTGCGGTTACTGTTCTTTCTGTAACCTTTGCGGAAGACTTAACGATATCGAACGCCTTGATGGACTGAACTTCTTCTTCGAGGTTTTCAGCGGGGAGGCTCTTCTTAACCTCTTCAACCTTCATGTTGTAAGCGGTAGCGATTTCTTCGTATCTCTTTTCAACGTCCTCAGCGGATGCCTTGATGTCCTCTGCCTTGATGATTTCTTCGAGAGCGAGGTTCTTCTTAACATTTACTTCAGCGATCGGCTTGTACTGTTCCTTAACTGTGTCGAGTGTCATGCCTGTGTACTGGATGAGCATATCGAGGCTGAGACCCTGCTGACGGAGGTTGAGGTCGTATTCACGAACAAGAAGCTCAACTTCTCTGTCGTACATTGCCTGGGGAACTTCTGCTTCAACAAGCTTTGCAAGCTCTTCGGAAAGGTCAGCGGAAAGCTTTCTGTCAGCTTCGTCTGCATTTCTCTTTTCCATCTTAGCCTTGATGTCTGCCTTGTATTCAGCGATTGTATCGAATTCGGAAGCGTCCTTTGCGAACTCGTCGTCAAGTGCGGGAAGCTCTTCCTTTTCAATCTTGTGGAGAATTACCTTGAACTGTGCATCCTTGCCCTTGAGCTCCTCTGCGTGGTACTCCTCGGGGAACTTAACGTTTACTTCGAATGCTTCGTCAGCAACGGACTTGCCTACAATCTGATCCTCGAAGCCGGGAATGAATGCGCCGGAGCCGAGTGTGAGCTTGTGGCCTTCTGCCTTGCCGCCGTCGAAGGGAACACCGTCAACAAAGCCTTCGTAGTCGATTGTTGTGATGTCGCCGTTTTCAGCGGGTCTGTCTGTTACTTCGATTGTTCTTGCATATCTCTTCTGAACGTTTGCAAGCTCTGCTTCTACCGCGGAATCCTCAACGGATACTGTTGTCTTTGTAGCTGCAATGCCCTTGTAAGCGCCGAGCTTTACGTCAGGTCTTCTTGTGAATGTAACCTTTACGAGTACGCCTTCTTCGTTTTCGAAGTCAACGTCTGCGATTTCGGGAGTTGCAACGGGCTTGAAGCCGCATTCAGCGATAGCCGCATCAGCTTCTGCGGGAACGATTGCGTTGAGTGCTGTCTCATAGAATACGCCCTTGCCGTACATCTTTTCGATGATAGCCTTGGGAGCCTTACCCTTTCTGAAGCCGGGGATCTGAATCTTCTTAACTTCCTTCTTGTAAGCCTCGTTTACTGCCTTGTCAAACTTTTCTCTTTCGATAAGGAGAGTAACTTCAACTGTGTTTACAGCTGTTTCCTGTGTGTTCTTAAGCATGTTTATTCCTCCGTAAAATGCATCGGAAAGAAAATTCCGTATGCAAATATAATATACATATGCATAGCTATCTACGCTATCTATTCTATTTTACACATTTTTTCAAATATGTCAAGAGCTTTTGCGATAAATCATTATCTTGCACAAACTTTCCGCAATTATACAATTTTCATTGGGCAAAATTGCAAATAATCACAAGCCACAAGAGTAAGGCTCATACCGTAAAACTCCGTATCCAGCTGAGACGGTGACACGCCGTGAAGATGCCCGAAGTAAACAGACTCTATTTCGTGTCTGTAAAGCACATTCATTATGTCGTCATTCATAAAGGAGCCGAACAGCGGCGGGTAGTGGAGAAACACCAGAATCTCCGCATCGGGGTAAAGCTCCTTCAGCTTCTGCCCCTCCGTAAGAGACATCTCAAGCCTCTGTGCCTCGCGCTTGATTATTTTTTCGTCGTCCTTCTTAACACCGATTTCGTCAATCCAGCCTCTTGTTCCGCAGATTATCTTGCCGTCGGAAAAGTAGGCGTTGTTAAAAAGGAAATTGATTGTGTCAAAGCCCTTTTCCTCGCAGAAGCGGTTCATCTTGGTGAGAGTGTCCCACCAGTAATCGTGGTTACCCTTGCCGATAAGCTTTCTGCCGGGAAGATTGTGCAGGAAGCGTAAATCCTCCTCTGCATTTGCAAGTCCCATTGCCCAGGAAATGTCACCGGGAATTACCACGGTGTCATCCTTTCCAACGAGCCTTGTCCAGTTTTCGCGGATTCGTTCCGCGTGGTTTTCCCAGTTGCGCCCGAAAATGTCCATGGGCTTATCGGTACCGAAGGAAAGATGCGGGTCTGATATTGTAAACAGTGCCATAAGTCCACTCACTTTCGGAAAAATATTGTCAGAAGCCGTATAATTCTGTCGTCCGTCCGGAATAATATATCAAAAACACACGGAAGGACAACAAAATGAACAACGGATTTTTCGATTCAAGCCTCTTTTTCGGAGACAACGTTCCTCAGCACATTCACGGCATAAGATGCGACGTAAAGAACTGCCTTTACCACGACGGAGACAACTATTGCACCGCAAGCCGCATAAACATCGGTCCGAGCTTTGCCTCGTCATGTACGGACACGGTCTGTGCGACCTTCAAGCCGAAGTACAGAAAGGATTGAATCCAAGGGACACAAGTCCCGATACATAATTACTTTGTGATAAATCTTTCAGCAGCCGCCCAGAGCTCTGCGGTATCCTTGCCGACGGTTTCCTTGAAGCGTACCTCTGCTGTCTTAAGCTTTGCAAGAGGAGCGAGAATTTCCGTGGATGTAAGAGCGGAGAGCTTGTCAAGGCATTCGAATGCGTCGTCGCTTGCCTTTTCACCGAGAGACTCGATAACATCATAGGGGAACTTATAGGGGCTTGCTGTGGAAGCTGTTACAACCTTTACTCCGTCGTTTTCGTATGCATCGATAGCCGCGCCGATACCTACTGCGGTATGGGGGTCAACAATGTAGGAGTACTTTGCAAAGATGTCGCCTATTGTCTTTGCTGTCTTTTCCTCATCGCTGTAGTAGCCTGCAAAGCTCTTCTTGATTTCTGCGAATACATCTGCATCAACAGTGTACTTGCCTTCGGCATTGAGAGAAGCCATATATGCTCTTGTCTTTTCGGCACCCGCAACACAGTAGAGAAGTCTTTCAAGGTTGGAGGAGATGAGGATATCCATAGAGGGAGACATTGTTGTGTAGAATGCTCTGTTTCTGTCGTATGTACCTGTTGCGAGGAAATCTGTGAGGATGTTGTTCTTGTTGGAGGCACAGATGAGCTTTCTTATGGGAAGACCCATCTTCTTTGCAAGGTAAGCGGCAAAGATATTACCGAAGTTACCTGTGGGAACAGCAACGTCGATTTCGTCACCGAGCTTTATATCACCCTCGGAAACGAGGTCACAGTAAGCGGAAATGTAGTAAACAATCTGAGGTGCGAGTCTTCCCCAGTTGATGGAGTTTGCGCTGGAGAGGAAGTAGCCCTTTTCGTTAAGCTGTTCTGCAATTGCCTTGTCGGAGAAAATCTTCTTAACGCCCGTCTGAGCATCGTCGAAGTTACCGTTGATTGCGCAAACGTAAACGTTGTCACCCTTCTGGGATGCCATCTGAAGCTTCTGCATATCGCTTACGCCGTCGTTGGGGTAGAATACGCAGATCTTTACGCGGTCAACGTCACAGTAGCCCTCAAGAGCCGCCTTGCCCGTGTCACCGCTTGTTGCAACAAGAATTACAGCCTGTCTCTTTTCGCCTGTCTTGTCAAGTGCCATAGAGAGAAGTCTGGGCATACTCTGAAGCGCCATATCCCTGAATGCGCAGGTAGGACCGTGCCAGAGCTCGAGAACTCTGACCGTATCACCGAGAGCGCAAACGGGAGCAGCACCGCCGATGAACTTGTCATCCGCATATGCGAGAGAAGCCGCTCTTGTAAGCTCCTCCTTTGTGTAGTCGGTAAGATAGAGGGAGAGAACATCTGCCGCTCTTTCGATATATGTCTTGTCGCAAAGTCCCTTTATGTAATCAAGGCTGATTGCGGGAATGGATTCGGGCATAAAAAGTCCGCCGTCCTCTGCGATACCCTGCTTTATAACCTCTGCGGAGGTCTTTGCAATTTTTCTTTCCGTGTCTCTTGTGCTGAAGTAATTCATTTTGTATTCCTTTCTCTCACACCGAGGGGTGTGAAATGTAATTTACTTATTTAGTTGTACCATTGTATAAATACGAACCTCTGTGTCAGACATAGCTGTTCTTTCCGTGAAGAATCTCGGGTGCTTTTCCCATACCGTCACG
>JAFYPA010000072.1 GCA_017560085.1 Clostridia bacterium | reverse complement strand
TATTCCGTGCAAGTCGCCCAACCCACGGGCGACTCGCAGAGGTGGAGTCTTACCCTTGGCTTCTTCCTTTAGGGAGAAGCTGTCACCGTTAGGTGACTGATGAGGGCATCCCCCGACTTAGCACTCTCCCACGGCTACCACAACGGAATTAGCACCCAAACAAGGCTTAAGGTACAAAGTCCCCCTTTAACCCAAATGTCGTCATCGGGGTATTAGGGGACGTCCCCTATGCGGAGCTTATGTAAGCACCCTAAAATCCTCACCATACCAATTTCCAATAAATAAAAATTTTTCTCCGAAAAATTTTCTCCTAAATTCCGAATTCAAAGAACGCAAGCGTTCTTGTCGAGTTTCCTGCGGAAACATCGCTCAAATTCCGAATTTTAATTTTCGAAGATTGCGAAGCAATCCACCTCAATTGTGCATTGTGCATTGTGAATTGTGCATTGAAAAGAGTCCCTCGGATTCTTCTTCCCTCTTGACATTTCCCGAATTTTGGAGTAAAATACAAAATAGACATCCATATCCCCATCGCCCAATAACCAACGGAGGACACAAAATGCTGAGACTCAATCCCCGAAGCAGAATCGGTCGCTTTCTTTTCGACCCCGATATAAAGATGATACTCGTCATATTCGCACCGATATTCGTGGATATGATACTCAATAACCTCATAAGCACCGTGCATTCTCTCCTCGTCGCAGATGCGGGCGAGGCGGCAATTTCGGGTATCGGACTTGTGGGTACTATAAACTCAATACTTACTATCGTGTTTGCAACTCTGCCCTCGGCGGTTACAATCCTCGTTTCACAGTACAGAGGCGCAAATAACGAGGACGGCGCACGAAAATGTGTTTCGCAGTCTACGGTGATGGTTGCCGCATTCGCCTCGGTCGTTATGGCGATAATGCTCCTCTTCCCCGATTGGCTTTTCAGCGTTTTCTTTACCAATGTGGAAGCGGACGTGCTCCGTGAGGGTAAAACCTACCTTCTTTATTCCGCAATCTCAATGCCCTTCTACGGTATATTCCAGAACGGCGCTTGCACCTGCAGAGGATACGGTAATAATAAGATTCCGCTTTATACCTCCGTTTCCGCAAGTGTCGTGAACGTTGTTCTTGCCTTCATATTTATTATACCTATGGGAATGGGCGTTATGGGCGCAGGTCTTGCACTTCTTATCTCGAGATTCTACAGCGCAATCGCTGTAAGTGTGCTTCTTTGGAAAAACGGATGGTTCTGTACGATTTCACAGCTTATACACATCGACTGGAAATGCCTCGGTGCGATTGCAAAGCTCGGACTTCTTTCAAGCTCCGAATCCCTTATCGTAAACTTCGGTGCAACCCTCAAAATGAGATATGTCGTTGCCGCAGGTACATCGCACATCGCCGCAAACTCCATACATAATACCTTCTTCTCACTCGTTGCCGTGCCGATTTCCGCACTTGCGACGGTTGCCATAACCCTTGTCGGCAGATACATAGGTGCGGGCGAAAAGGAAGAAACGAGGAAAATCATAAAGAAGATTCTCTATCTCACCACCGCAATATATACAATAATGATGATTGTTGCGATTATCGTATTCCCGTATCTCTATCCGCTCTATACGGATAACCCCGAAACAAAGTCGCTTCTTGTCAAGATGATGTTTATCCACGCGGGAATGATGTTTATAGCAAACCCCTATGTGAATATCATCACCAACGCCTTCAAGGGTGCGGGGGATGCGTGGTACTGTACAATCGTTTCCGTTATCTGTATGTGGACGATAAACGTAGGACTCGGTATTCTCCTCACTGCGGACTTCGGTCTGGGACTCGGCGTAATCGGTACGCTCATTTCGGGTAACGCCTCGGTAATTGTCAAGGGTATTATCTACTGGTTCAGATTCAGAGGCGATAAGTGGATGAAGAAGAGGCTTGTTGACTAAGAAGAATATTCCTAATTATATATCATTATATATCACACGGGAGACAACAAATGGACACCAACATTCTCGACGGCAGCACCGTCTTTGACCCGGGCAGAGTAAAAATAACAGGCACCCGCTCGGCACACTCCACCCCGAGATTCTTCCATATACAGAAATTCTGGGAATTCATATACATAGACAAGGGCTTTGCACTTCTCGGAGGCAACGGCGAATCCGTGCTTCTTTCCGAGGGTGACCTTGCGGTGGTGACACCGGGCGAGAATCATTCGCTTGTGTGTCCGGGAAATACCGGAATGCATTGCCTCCTCTTTGAGGACAAGGAGCTCGGCAGTATGAAGGACGAAATTTTTTCACTTCCCGGCTTCCTTGAGCTTTCCATCCGTGCAAGAGTGCTTGACGATATCGGTCTTAAGGCGAAGAATTCAAAATTCGAATGCATAAGGCTTGATTTTTCCGAACGTCAGGAATTCGTCCGTCTGTGCGACGGCGTAATGAACGAGCGCATCTACAAGGGCAAGGGCTGGCAACAGCTCGTAAAGAGCTACCTCTGTCAGTCGCTTGTGTTTTACTCAAGGCTGGATATCCCCGCAAAAAGAGCGGAAAAGGCATCCGACGGCTCCAAGGGAATATACAGTATGATTATAAAGTACCTCGAGGAAAACTACAAAACGAATATAACGGGTGCGGAAATCGCCTCACAGCTCGGCTATACACCCGAATATCTCTCCAAGCAGTTCAAGAGCGAGCTTGATATTTCCCCCGCGGACTATTTGCGCCGATACCGCGTTGCAAAAAGCATGGAGCTTCTGTGCGGCACGGATATGCCCGTGAGCGATGTCGCAAGGGAATGCGGCTTTGTGGATATGAGCTCCTTCTCCAGAGTATTCAAGGCATTCGAGGGGGACACACCCTCCGCCTACAGAAAAAGATGCAGATACGGCATATAAATAAAATACGGAAGAAAACAAAGAGGAATCAAAAATGAAAACGGCAAAAGCAGTAAAAAAGCTCGTCGCAGGAGTGCTTGCGGCAATAATGTGCGCAGGCTCTGCGGGAGCGGCGTACATATATAATCCCTACGGATACGTAAGATATGTCGAGGATTATTCCAATGTTCCGAGCGGCTGGTATACATATCCCGTTGTAACACTCTACGCCGAGGACGGCAGAAGCGAGGTGTTCCCCGAGGAAATCGCAGAGGCTCAGCTCTCTGTGGGATGGTTCACCTCTCCCGAGGTAACTCTCTATGCCGCAGACGGCAGAAGTCAGGTTTTCCCGCTCTCAATGAGAAGCGCACAGCTGACAGTCGGATGGTACGATTCTCCCGTTATGACGGTTTATGCCCTTGACGGCAGAAGCGCTGTTATCGGAAGCAACAGCCTTGATGCGTGGCTTTCCGTGGGCTGGTATAAGGAATACACAAAAATGTACGATGTCAACGGCAACAGCATGGACGTTCACTGGTCGGGCGTTGAGTATGCCCTTGCGAACGGCTGGGTATGTGAGCCCGTGTTCCTCAATAATGTTCCCCAAATAAGCTATAATGACAAGCTTCTGAAGGTGTTCCCCGACGGAAAATACTTCCGTGAAAAGGCTCAGGCGGATGCGTGTATGACAAATGTAACCGTTCCCGTGTGGCTTATGAGAAAGGACGGAACGAAATATCCCTCCAGAACAACAATCAAGGTAAACTCGGGACTCGCAAACGATGTTCTTGCAATCTTCACGGAAATATACAACCACCCCTCCAAGTTCCCGATGAAGAGCGTGGGCGGCTACTCCTGGAGAAAGACCCAGAGCGGAAATGTATCCGAGCACAGCTACGGCACCTGCATTGACATAAATCCCAACGAAAACTACTATGTAACCTACGACGGCAGACCTCTTTCGGGCTCTTACTGGAAGCCCGGTGAGGACCCCTACTCAATTCCTGCGGACTCAATCGTTGTAAAGACCTTCGAAAAGTACGGCTGGGGCTGGGGCGGCACCGTCTGGGGCGAATATGCCGACAGATTTGACTATATGCACTTTACATATCTCGGCGGTTGATTTTTGTATCTTGTGCATAAAAATATAAAATAATTACCACACATCGAGAGCCGCGGGGGCGCAAAATCCCTCTGCGGCTCGATTTTTGCCGATATTGTATACAGATATTATGTCAAAACGCCCAAACTACGCCTGTTTCGGAGGCTTTCTTCAATCGCAACGCATAAATTTCAAACGAAAGTTTAATAATAAGACGGTAAATTGTGAAAAACGAAAAAAACACTTGACAAAACAAAAATAATGGTGTAAAATTATAAAGTCGAACTGTGTGCAATCGGGATGTTGCGCTTGCATACGGGACGAAATTCAATTCACAAAGAAGGAGGTACGGTAATGCCGACACTTAACCAGCTCGTTAGAAACGGACGTGCTCAGGTAACTTACAAGTCTAAGTCTCCTGCGCTTCAGAAGGGTCTCAACTCTATTAAGAAGGTTGCAACTGATACAAGCTCTCCCCAGAAGAGAGGCGTTTGTACAAAGGTTGCTACAAAGACTCCTAAGAAGCCTAACTCCGCTATCAGAAAGATCGCCAGAGTAAGACTTACAAACGGTATTGAAGTTACAGCATACATTCCCGGTATCGGCCACAACCTTCAGGAACACTCTGTTGTTCTTGTATGAGGCGGTAGAGTTAAGGACCTTCCCGGTGTGCGTTATCACATCGTTAGAGGTACACTTGATACTCAGGGCGTTGCAAAGAGAAACCAGTCCCGTTCAAAGTACGGTGCAAAGAGAGAAAAGAAGAAGTAATCTTCTTTCAGCTTAAATCTTTGCTTATCTCACAAAAATTGTGAGAAAAGGTTTGTACTAAGGTATATCGTATCTTTATTATATAAGAAGGTACACGCCTTGGTGCTGACGAAAATGCAGTCCCAAGTTGATATAGGGACGATAGGTATTTATTCGAGTACCTGTGAATTCATTTTTTTATGAAGGAGGGAAGTATAGTGCCGAGAAGAGGTTCTGTACCGAAGAGAGACGTACTCCCGGATCCTATGTACAATTCCAAGCTCGTAACAAAGCTTATCAACAACATCATGTACGACGGAAAAAAGGGTGTAGCTCAGAAAATAGTTTATGACGCATTCGCAATCATCGAAGCTAAGGGCGAACAGCCCCTCGATGCATTCCAGAAGGCTCTTGAAAACATCATGCCGGTTCTTGAGGTAAAGGCTCGCCGTGTGGGCGGTTCTACCTATCAGGTTCCGATGGAAGTAAGACCCGAAAGAAGACAGACTCTTGGTCTCCGTTGGCTCACAACATATACTAGACCTAGAGGCGAGAAGACCATGGCTGAAAGACTTGCAAACGAAATCATGGATGCAATTGCAGGAACAGGTTCAGCTGTAAAGAAGAGAGAAGACACACACAAGATGGCGGAAGCAAACAAAGCATTCGCACATTACAGATATTAATTTTTATAGGAGTTTCAAATGCCGAGACAAGTTTCACTTGAGCTTACCAGAAATATTGGTATCATGGCTCACATCGACGCAGGTAAGACTACGACAACTGAGCGTATTCTTTACTACACGGGTAAGACCCACAAAATCGGTGAGACGCACGATGGCGGAGCGACTATGGACTGGATGGAGCAGGAGCAGGAAAGAGGTATCACAATTACCTCTGCTGCTACAACTTGCTTCTGGAACGGTGCTGCAGGTCAGTACCCCAAGCATAGAATCAACATTATCGACACCCCCGGTCACGTTGACTTTACAGTAGAAGTTCAGCGTTCACTTAAGGTTCTCGACGGTTCTATCACAGTTCTTTGCGCTAAGGGCGGCGTTGAACCCCAGTCGGAAACAGTATGGCGTCAGGCTGACGAATACAAGGTTCCGAGAATGGCATACGTTAACAAGATGGACATCATGGGTGCAAACTTCTTCAGAGTTGTAGACATGATGAGAGAAAGACTCAAGGCTAACGCAGTGCCGATTCAGCTTCCTATCGGTAAGGAAGAAACATTCAAGGGTATTATTGACCTTGTTCTTATGAAGGCTTACATCTATACCAACGACCTTGGTACAGACATCCTCGAGGAAGAAATTCCCGAAGATATGAAGGACCTTGCAGAAGAATACAGAGCAAACCTTATTGAACATGTTGCAGAAACAGATGAAGCGCTTCTTGAAAAGTACATGGAAGGCGAAGAATTCACTGTTGAAGAAATCAAGGCAGCTATCAGAAAGTCTACAATCGCTAACACTATGGTTCCCGTAGTTTGCGGTACATCCTACAAGAACAAGGGTGTTCAGAAGCTTCTTGACGCTGTTATCGACTATATGCCTTCTCCTCTCGACGTTCCCGCAATCAAGGGTATCGACCCCACAGTTGCAGTTGAGAACGAAGAAGATACAAGCAACGTAGTTGAAAGAATCTCCAGCGATGACGAACCCTTCTCTGCACTTGCATTCAAGATTGCAACAGACCCCTTCGTAGGTCGTCTCTGCTTCATCAGAGTATATTCAGGTCACATCACATCCGGTTCTCCCGTTTATAACACAAACAAGAAGACCCGTGAAAGATTCGGCCGTATCGTGCTTATGCACGCTAACTCCAGAGAAGACGTTGATGAAATCTACGCAGGTGACATCGCAGCGGTTATCGGTATCAAGAATTCTACTACCGGTGACACACTCTGTGATGAAAACCACCCCGTAGTTCTCGAATCCATGAACTTCCCGGAACCTGTTATTCGTGTTGCTATCGAACCGAAGACAAAGGCAGGTCAGGAAAAGATGGGTATCGCTCTCTCCAAGCTTGCTGAAGAAGACCCCACATTCAAGCAGTATACTGATGAAGAAACAGGTCAGACAATCATCGCAGGTATGGGTGAGCTCCACCTCGAAATCATCGTTGACAGACTTCTCCGTGAATTTAAGGTAGAAGCAAACGTTGGTGCTCCTCAGGTTGCTTACAAGGAAACAATCAGAAAGAGCGCAGACGTTGACCATAAGTATGCTCGTCAGTCCGGTGGTAAGGGTCAGTACGGTCACGTTAAGATCATCGTTGAACCCAACGAACCCGGTAAGGGCTACGAATTCATCAACAAGGTTGTTGGTGGTGCTATTCCTAAGGAATACATCCCCGCAGTTGACGCAGGTATCCAGTCCGCAATGAACAGCGGTGTTCTCGCAGGCTACCCTGTAGTTGACCTTAAGGTTACACTTTACGACGGTTCTTACCACGAAGTCGACTCCTCTGAAATGGCGTTCAAGATTGCCGGCTCTATGGCACTCAAGGAAGCCCTCAGAAAGGCTGACCCCGTTCTTACAGAACCGATGATGAAGGTTGTTGCGGTTGTTCCGGATGACTACATGGGCGACGTAATCGGTGACTTCAACTCCAGAAGAGGTCAGATCGAAGGTATGGACCCCGTTTCCGGTGCACAGCAGATCAGAGCTTTCGTTCCGCTTGCTAACATGTTTGGCTACGCTACAGACCTCCGTTCCAAGACACAGGGCCGTGGTCAGTACGTAATGGAACCCAGCCACTACGCTGAAGCTCCCAAGTCCATCCAGGACGAAATCATTGCAAAGCGTGGCAAGAACCAGTAATCGGTTCTCCCCGCAATGACGCAGCACAGCTGCAAATGACAAATGTCATTAAATAGGCACAGCAGGGCGCGATGCCCTGCCTGCCAAAAAATATTTAATAAAAATAATTTAATTTAAGGAGGAAACTCAAAATGGCAAAGGCTAAGTTTGAAAGAACAAAACCCCACGTTAATATTGGTACAATCGGTCACGTTGACCACGGTAAGACAACTCTTACAGCAGCTATCACAAAGACTCTCTCCCTCGGCAACGGTAACGTTGAATCTCTCGCATACGACCAGATCGACAACGCTCCCGAAGAAAGAGCAAGAGGTATCACAATCAACACAAGAC
>JAFYPA010000071.1 GCA_017560085.1 Clostridia bacterium | reverse complement strand
ACATTTTTACAACAACGAAAGGATACAACTTAAAACAAAACTGACACCGCTTGAAAAACGATGTCAGTATGTTGCTTAAATTTTAATATTGTTTACCATAGTGTGCTTTTTTGTATTGTCTGCACAAATTGGTGCAGTCCATATCGCCTCTGCTTTTTGCAATATTCTTTTATTGAGCTTTTCTTCCCATAAGACAAATAATCCCGTCATTGTCCTTGCATATATCCGAAATTTCAACATCGATAATTTCACCCGAGGTGAACTCATTCCCGTTGTCCATAGGAATCTTTACCTTGATATAATTCGGAGTGTATCCGTCAATAAAGCCGTCTTCTTTTGTCTCAAGAAGAACAGAAGCCGTCTTTCCGATAAACCCGTCAAGAATCTCTCTGCGAATTTCAAGCATCCTCTTCTCAAGTGTAGAAACACGAGCCTTTTTCTCGGTTTTGTTGCACTGTCCTCCCATTACCGAAGCAGGAGTGCCCTCGCGCTTGGAATAGGGGAAAATGTGTATAAACGCAAATCGAGCCTTGCCTATAAATTCCTCGGTCTGAAGATAAAGCTCATCGGTCTCACCGGGAAATCCGACAATGATATCCGTAGTAATCTGAACATCGGGAATATATCTTCTGAGTCTGTCAATAACCTCAAGAAACTGCCTTGAATTGTACTTTCGCTTCATCGCACGAAGAATGCTGTCACTTCCGCTCTGCAACGAAAGATGATAGTGAGGCATAAGCTTTCCGACAGAAGCGATTTCCTTTACAAATTCCTCTGTGAAAACCGTAGGCTCCATAGACCCGAGTCGAATACGTTCAATGCCGTCAACAGTTGCCACTTCGCTTATAAGCTCCGCAAGGGGAGAGGAATCGGATTTTCCGAAATCCTTGCCGTAAGCCGCAGTTTCAATGCCGGTGAGGACAACTTCCTTGTAGCCCGATTCTGCAAGCCTTGCAACCTCATCAAGTACGTCCTCTTTTTTTCGTGAACGGATTTTGCCTCTGACCGAAGGAATAATACAATAGGTGCACTTGTTTTCACAGCCGTCAACGATTTTAACAAAAGCCCTTGTCCTGTCGGAGCTTGTGATTTTAGCTTCCTCGTAGGTGTCAGCCTCCATAATATCCGTAACAAGAAGTCTTTCCTTCTTTTCTTTAAGATATTCGGTAGCGAGCCTGCAAATATCCGTCTTGCCGTGGTTACCGATAATCAGGTCAACTCCGTCAATCTCGGCAATATCCGAGGGTTTTCCTTGCGAGTAACACCCGCACACAGCAACAACCGAGCTCGGCTTTTTAACCTTTGCGGTTCTTCGGATAATCTGCCTTGACTTTCTGTCACTCTCCGCAGTAACCGTGCAGGTGTTTATAACGTAAACATCGCACTCATCATCAAAGGACTTAATCTCATAGCCTGCATTGCGGAATTGCTCCTCCATAGCCTGAGTTTCGTACTGATTTACTCTGCACCCTAAAGTATAAAAGGCGGCACTGAGACCGCCGATTATACCGAATTTATCATTCTTAATCATAAATTACTTAACTTTAATCATGGATTCATCCCAGAAATCGGGAGCTTCGTAACCCATAAGATTTACAAGTGTTGCAGCAACATTGGAAAGACCGTAGCCTTCGCCTTCCTTAACCTCGTAAAGGTCTGCAAACTTGTTATCGTAAATAATGCAGGGAACGGGATTGAGTGTATGGCTTGTCTTAGCCTTGAATGAGCCGTCCTTGCCTGCCTTAGGCTCCTTAGTCTTCTTGTCAAGCTCGTACATTTCGTCTGCGTTACCGTGGTCAGCTGTAATAAGAGCAACACCGCCAACCTTGTCAACCTCAGCAAGGATTCTTGCAAGACAAAGGTCAAGTGCTTCAACGGAAATGATTGTAGCCTGATAGTTACCTGTATGACCAACCATGTCACCGTTGGGGAAGTTACATCTCATAAATCTGTAGTTACCTTCCTCAGCTTTTTCGATAAGCTTTTCTGTGATTTCAACGCACTTCATCCAGGGCTTCTGCTCGAAGGGAATTACGTCGGAAAGAACCTCCTCGTAAAGCTCTGTCTTTTCGTCGAACTTACCGCTCTTGTTACCGTTCCAGAAGTATGTTACGTGACCGAACTTCTGAGTTTCGGAAAGCGCATACTGAGTAACACCTGTGTTAGCAAGGTATTCACCCATAGTGCCTGTGATTTCGGGAGGAGAAACAAGATATCTTGAAGGAATGTGAAGGTCTCCGTCGTATTCAAGCATACCTGCGTAAATAACGTCGGGATATACTTTTCTATCAAACTTGTCGAATTCCTTGTCATCAAATGCCTTGGAGATTTCGATAGCTCTGTCGCCTCTGAAGTTGAAGAATACAACGCTGTCGCCATCAACAATCTTACCGATGGGCTCGCCGTTTTCAGCAATAACGAAAGGAGGAAGATCCTGGTCGATAACGGGAGCTTCTGCTCTGTATGTCTTAACAGCTTCTTCAGCGCTTGCAAACTGTCTGCCTTCGCCGAGAACGTGTGTCTTCCAGCCTGCTTCAACCATAGCCCAGTTAGCTTCGTATCTGTC
Source organism: Clostridia bacterium (assembly GCA_017560085.1). GTDB lineage: Bacteria > Bacillota > Clostridia > Oscillospirales > CAG-382 > SIG622. Next base: position 5,069 of record JAFYPA010000071.1, on the reverse strand, counting down.
CATAGTGATGTTCATTCTTCCGCCGCCGGAAGCAATCTTTGCGTCGAAGGATGCATCGTTGATGCCTGCAAGGAATTCCTCAAAGGGAAGAATATATTCGAGAGCGGATGTTTCACCAACGTCACGACCGTCGATAAGAATGTGAACTCTTACCTTCTTTACGCCATCCTTCTTGGCTCTTTCAATCATAGCCTTGAGGTGGTCGATGTGAGAGTGAACATTACCGTCGGAGAAAAGACCGAGGAAGTGCATTGTGTTGCCCTTGATAACGTCCTTCCAGGACTGGGATTCAAACATCTTGCCGCTTTCGATGGAGTTAGTAACAAGCTTTGAGCCCTGAGCGAATACCTGACCTGCACCGAGTGCGTTGTGACCAACCTCAGAGTTACCCATATCGTCATCGGAGGGGAGACCTACCGCTGTGCCGTGAGCCTTGAGCTTGAGTGTGGGGTACTTGGACATAAGCATATCAAGTACGGGAGTTCTTGCGTTTGTTACAGCATTAGCCGCAGTGTCGGGAGCAATACCGATACCGTCCATTACAATACAGAAGACGGGTCTTGTGTAAGCCGCTTCGTCCTTTGTCGCAAATGTAAGCTTATTGAGTTTCATTTCAGTATTCCTTTCAAATCAGAAAATATTTTAAGGCTTATATATTATTCCTCGTCTTCGTCGGGCTCATTCCAGTTGTGCCATACGTTTGTAACGTCATCGTTGTCATCAAGAGCCTCGAGAAGCTTGTTCATAAACTTGAGATTGTCCTCGCCCTCTACGTCAACGTAGTTTGCGGGAATCTTTGTCTGCTCTGCGGAAAGGAATGAGTAGCCCTTTGCGCTGAGTGCATCATTTACAGCGGAGAAGTCTGCGGGATCTGTGTAAACCTCGAATGTACCCTCGTTGTTTACAATATCCTCTGCACCTGCCTCAAGAGCCGCATCCATAAGAGCCTCCTCATCAACATCATCGCCGTCGATTACGATAAGACCCTTGTCGGAGAAGAGGTAGGATACACAGCCCATCTGACCGAGGTTGCCGCCGAACTTATCAAAGAAGTGACGAACGTCGCCCGCTGTTCTGTTTCTGTTGTCTGTGGTTGCTTCAACTATGATAGCAACACCGCAGGGACCGTAGCCCTCATACATGATTACTTCGTAGTTAGCACCGCCGTCCTCGCCTGCAGCCTTCTTGATGACTCTGTCGATGTTATCGTTGGGAACATTGTTAGCCTTTGCCTTTGCAATGAGGTCGCGAAGCTTGGAATTGGAAACGGGATCGGGACCGCCTTCCTTGACTGCAATTGCCATTTCCTTACCGATTTTTGTAAATACCTTAGCACGGGCGGAGTCTGTCTTTTCCTTCTTGTGCTTGATATTATTCCACTTGGAATGTCCTGACATAATTATATCTCCTTATACAATAATTTACTTAAATATTCTTGGGTGTCTTAAGACCGATAAGAGTAAGACCGTTCTTGAGAACATTAGCCGTAGCACCTACAAGAGCAAGTCTTGTGTTCTTCACAGCCTCATCCTCAACCTTGAGTACGGGGCAGTCGTGATAGAATCTGTTGAATGCCGCACATACATCGAGAAGGTATCTGGAAATTACGGAGGGCTCAAGGTCGTTTCTCGCCTGAGTTACCTTTTCGGGGAACATATTGAGAACCTTGATAAGCGCGATTTCAGCATTGTCCGTAAGTGTAAGAGTATCTGCATTGATATCCATACCGGACTTCTCGATAATACCCTCGCATCTTGCATATGTGTACTGAACATAAGGACCTGTGTTTCCTTCAAAGCTGAGAGCCTCTTCAAGGTCAAAGTCAACGTCTCTGATTCTGTTGTTGGAAAGGTCATTGAATATAATAGCACCAACACCGACAGCCTTTGCAACATTTTCCTTGTCCGCAAGGTCGGGATTCTTTGCATCTATAATCTGTGTGGTCTTTTCAATAGCCTGCTCGAATATGTCCTCAAGAAGAATCATATTACCTGTTCTTGTGGCAATCTTAGCACCGCCGAAGCTTACCGTACCGAAGGGAACGTGTACAAGCTTTTCGTTCCAGTTGTGTCCCATAAGACCGATAACCTTGAAGAACTGTGCAAAGTGGAGGCTCTGTCCCGCACTTGTAACATAGATACACTTTTCGAAATCGTAAGTGTTCTTTCTGAACATAGCCGCCGCGATATCACGGGTTGCGTAAATAGTAGAGCCGTCACCCTTAAGAATAAGGCAGGGAGGCATATCGTATTCATCAAGCGGAACGATGTAAGCACCGTCGTCAAACTTGAGAAGATCCTTAGCCTTCAGCTCGTCTACAACAGCATCCGTCTTATCAAAGTAGAAGCTTTCGCCTCTCCAGGATTCAAAATCAGCACCTATAAGCTCGTAGGTCTTCTTGAATTCGTTGATTGAAATATCAACAAACCACTTCCAGAGAGAAAGAGCTTCCTCGTCGCCCTGCTCCATTTTAGCAAAGTTTGCTCTTGCTTCATCCTCAAGCTCGGGCTGTTCTTCAGCAACCTTATGGAACTTAACGTATATCTCGTTAAGAGCCTTGATGCCTCTTGCTTCTATGTCTTCCTTGTTGCCCCAGAGCTTGTAAGCGGTGATAAGCTTACCGAACTGAGTACCCCAGTCACCGAGGTGGTTTACACCTACACAGTTGTAGCCGGAGAACTTAAAGATGTTCTTTATGGACTGACCGATAACGGTGGAGCGAAGATGACCGATGTGGAAGGGCTTTGCAATGTTGGGGGAGGAGTAGTCAATAACGATTGTCTTTCCCGCACCAACCTCGGAGGAGCCGTAAGAAGCACCCTTCTCGAGCATAGCCTTGACATCCTCGCAAAGAGCATTTACACTTACCTTAAGATTAAGGTATCCCGAAACACTCTCGATGTTTTCAAAAATAGCCTTTGCATCCTCGTCTGCAACAAGTGCATCTCTGAAGGAGTCCGCAATCATAACGGGGCTCTTTCTGAGAACCTTTGAAAGCTTGAAGCAGGGGAACGCAATGTCACCCATTTTGGGGTCGGGCGGATATTCCATCATACCCGCAAGCTCGTCTACGGTGATACTGTCGCAAACCTTGTGAATAATTCTTGCGGCAGCGAATTTGTAAGAATACATTTTATACTGTCCTTTCGGTGGAAAATTATTTATAAACTACGTCTGTACCGGGCTTTACCATACCGATGTATGACTTACCCTGATTTATGAGAAGCTTGGTTTCTCCGTCAGCCTCATAGAGAGTGTAAGGACTTGTCCTTGACGCCTTCTCCCAACGGATTTCACGAAGCGTTCCGAGAGAGAAGTAATATCCCTTGCCGCTTCCCGTAAACTGAAGTGCCTGTCTTCCCGCGCTGTCTACGGTTGAATAAGAAGCAAAGAGAACAATAACATTCTTGAAGGAAAGCTGTTCGTTTGTGTTACCGTCTATATGAGGTGAATCGTGCTTGTCAAGCGATGATTTCGAGCTGAGATACTGTCCCTTGTAATAAACCTTTGATTCCTTGTCATAATCGAAATAGCTTTGAGCATAGGTGGAGAAGGGAACATATATATATTCTGCGGTGTCTCCCTCGGAGATGATTTCGGAATCAAGGAAAAGAAGCGGTGAGGTAAATCCTTCATTCAGAGCGGTTGCATACTTGTTGCCCTCAATCGCCTTTGCAAGAGCGGGACCGTCGGTAAACAGAGTGTGCTCCATTGAAACACCCTTGTTGAGTCTGTCCTTGTTTCTGTAGAATGCCTTTGTGGAAGCATATGTACCGTTTGTGCCGTCAATGTTGTTTGTCTTTCTTGAGCGTAATACACCGTACGCAAGCTCGCTTCCGCCCGCGTGAACGTATATCGCATTATGAGCATCGGCGAAATCAATGTAATAGTCTCTCGAGGAACGAACAGAGCCGAGAGTGGGAAGATTCGCCCAGTCTGTTGCAACGCCCATAAGTCTTGTTATGGAGCCTTCAACAATAGCCTCGTATACTATCTCCATTTCTCCGATTCCGTGCTGGGGAAGGGAAGCCTTGAGATTGTTGAACATAATCGCAACGGGTCGCTGATTAACAAGCTCCTCCGTTGTTTCAAGACCTGTAAGCTTGCTTCTGAAAAGAACCTCAGGAATTTCCGGGCTTTCTTCGTTTGCGTCGGATTCCTCCGCAAGCTCGCGCTCGGGATTTGCTGCAGCATCAGTTGCAACTTCATCTTCGACAGTGTCTGTGCTTTGTGATGAGTCGGTGGTATCAGGACTCATTCCGGAATTATCCTGCTCCGTAATCTGAGTGTCCGCATCGGGATTTTCGGGAGCCTTTGAATCGTTATTACAGCCGTAAAATGCCGCACCCGTAATCAGTGCCGCAAGTATTAAAGCCAATATTTTTTTTGAACTCATACGATAAATCCTTTCCATATATATTTAATCATAGTATTATAACATTTTTATCCGACATATACAATACAGTATTGTAAATTTTTGTTTTAAAATTGTTATACAAAGGAGTTTTTTTATCGCATTACGGAAAAAAGAGCCATAACCTTAAGTTACGGCTCTAATATTCTTTAATCAGAGAGCTGCCTTAGCCTGTTCAACAAGTGCTGTGAAAGCTGCCTTGTCAGCGATAGCGATTTCGGAGAGCATCTTTCTGTTGAGAGTAACGCCTGCCTTCTTAAGACCGTTCATGAACTTGGAGTAGTTGATGTCGTTAGCCTTGCAAGCTGCGGAAATTCTGGAAATCCAGAGTCTTCTGAAGTCTCTCTTCTTGAGCTTTCTGCCTGCGAATGCATAGTTGCCGCTCTTAAGAACAGCCTGCTTCGCCATCTTGAAGTGCTTGCTCTTGGAGCCCCAGTAGCCCTTAGCTGCCTTTAAAACTCTGTTACGTCTCTTTCTTGTCATTATAGCGCCTTTAACTCTAGCCATTTTAAATCCATCCTTTCAAATATACAAAAATTGAAATAAAGCTTTTACGCAATTATGCGTAGGGGATAAGCTTCTTGATTACCGGAGCGAAGGATTCGCTGATGTAAGCATCAAGTCTGAGCTGGCGCTTTCTCTTTGATGTCTTCTT
>JAFYPA010000070.1 GCA_017560085.1 Clostridia bacterium | reverse complement strand
TTTGCGAAAATGTTAGAATGTAAATCACCGTCCCGATTTTAATACGAGACGGTGATTTCTTTTATATTTATTAAAAATTTAATCTAATCCAATTTTCAATTTAAATGAATGAAGCGAAGCTTCAAACCAAAATTGTGCATTGTGCATTGTGAATTGTGCATCAATTCTCCTCTTTCGTCTGCGAAGTTGCAAAACCTCAAACAATCGCCTCAAAGTCCACCACACCGTGCTTACAGAGCGGACAGATATAATCCTCGGGAAGCACATCTCCCTCATAAACGTATCAGCAGACCTTGCACACATAGACCTTCTTGCCTTCAGTTTCGGGCTTGGGCTTTACATTTTCATAGTAGTAGCTGTAGGTCATTGTTTCATTGTTGTTGATTACTCTTGCCTCGGTTACCGAGCAGATGAACATTCCGTGGGTGTCAAGGTCAACATACTGCTCTACCTTGAGGGACATAAAGGAATTGATGTAGCGGGGGAGGAATACAAGTCCGTTGTCTGAGCGAAGAGGCTCGCAATCACGGAATTTGTCCACATTTCTTCCGCTGACAAAGCCAAATGCCTTGAATACATCAAAGGGTGCGTCTGTAGAGAGACAGTTTACGTTCATAATGCCCGTCTGCTTTATAACGTGGTGCGAATAGTTTTCCTTGTTGATGGTAACCGCGATTCTGTTGGGAGTGTTTGTCACCTGAGTTACCGTGTTTACAATAAGACCGTTGTCCTTCTTGCCGTCGTTGGAGGTTACAACATAAAGACCGTAGCCTATCTTGAAAAGAGCGGTAAGGTCGTTCTTGTTTGCGGTTTCCGCACTCTGAGCGAGATATTCTCCGCAGAGCTCGGCTACAAGTGCGTCAAGCTGCTCACGGCTGTCGGAATTCAGAGCGGACATGATTCTTACCGTGCTTTCGGTGAAGGTTATATTCTTGCAGGGCTCCAGAAGTCCCTTCATAACCTTTGCCGCAAGGGGTGCCCAGCTTCCGTTTTCTATGAGGGCTACAGTTCTGTTCTTGAAGCCTCTCTCGGTGAGGTGGTCTATAAACTCACGCATAAAGGGGAAAATCTCGGCATTGTAGGTGGTTGTCGCAAGGACAAGCTTTGAGTATCTGAACGCATCCGCTACCGCCTCGGACATATCGCATCTTGCAAGGTCGTAAACCTTAAGAGCGGGACAGCCGTTTGCACGGAGCTTGTCGCAAAGCTCATTGACAGCCTTTCTTGTGTTGCCGTAAACGGATGTGTAAGCCACCACGATACCCTCCGATTCGGGAGCATAAGATGACCAGGTGTTGTAAAGTCCGAGATAATATCCGAGATTTGACGAAAGAACAGGTCCGTGAAGGGGACAAATCTTCTCAATATCAAGTGCGGATGCCTTCTTGAGAAGCGACTGCACCTGAGTACCGTACTTTCCTACAATTCCGATGTAATATCTTCTTGCCTCATCCGCCCAGGGCTCGTCCGTGTCAAGTGCACCGAACTTTCCGAAGCCGTCCGCAGAGAAAAGCACCTTGTCACAGCTGTCGTAGGTCACAATAACCTCGGGCCAGTGAACCATGGGAGCTGTAACGAAATTAAGCACGTGCTTGCCGAGGGGAAGGCTGTCGCCCTCTCCAACAACGATTCTTCTGTCCGCAAAGTCAGTACCGAAGAAGCCCTGCATCATAGTGAACGCCTTTGCCGAGGAAACGATTGTACACTCGGGGAACGCCTTTGCAAAGGTGAGAATGTTTGCGGAATGGTCAGGCTCCATATGCTGAATTATAAGATAGTCGGGAGTTCTGCTTCCGAGAGTATTCTGAATGTTGTCAAGCCATTCGTGGGTGAACATCGCATCAACGGTATCCATAATTGCAACCTTGTAGTCGAGAATGGCATAGGAATTATAGGAAATGCCGTTGGGAACTCTGTATTGTCCCTCGAAAAGGTCGATTTTTCTGTCGTTGACACCGATATACTTTATATCTTCTGTAATAAACATAGGTATCCTCCGTTTTGTATTATTTTATACCAAAACTATTATAATATCCAAATATGTATTATTCTTGAATGTAACTGTTAATTTAAAGTCACATTTTTGAATTTTCAGTCAAGAAGAGCAAGAATATCGGGGAATATCTCAAGGCTTCTTTTAAGTATTCCGTGCATATGAGCAATGGCAATGCCGTAGTTCACCATAGAAAGCCCCGCCTTTTTCGCCCTCTCAATTCTGGACTGCATTTCCTTTTCGTTGAGCATACATCCGCCACAGTGAACGCAGAGCTTGTATGTGTCAAGGTCGTCGGGATATTCGCCACCGCTCGTGAATGTGTACTGAGGCTTTACACCGGAGAATTTTTCAATCCACATAGGAATCTTTACACTTCCGATATCACCGCATTGTCTGTGGTGGGTGCATCCCTCGGAAATAAGAATCTTATCACCCTCGGAAAGCTTTGACAGCACCGAAGCACCCTTTATAAGCTCCGTAAGGTCACCCTTGTATCTTGCAAAAAGAATACTGAACGAGGTAAGCTTAATATCCTCGGGAACAAGCCTTGACACCTTGCCGAACGCCTGAGAGTCTGTAATAACCATTGCGGGCTTCTTTTTGAGCGAGGCAAGAGTCTCGGTAAGCTCGGTATCACGACAGCACACGGGAATGCATCCCGCCTCGAGAATGTCCCTTATGGTCTGCTGCTGGGGAAGAATAAGTCTGCCCTTGGGAGCAGCTTCGTCTATCGGAATAACAAGTATTACAGTATCCCCCGGGGAAAGAAGGTCTGCAACCACATACTTCTGCTTTTTCTCTGATGTGTTGAATTTACCGAGCATCTCCTTAAGCTCGTGAATGCCCTCGCCCTTTTCGGCGCTGACATAGATTTCGCCTTCCTTAAGTTCGTTCTTTGAATTTAACAAATCACACTTGTTGTATGCGGTGATATAAGGCGTTTTTCTCTCGTCGAACATAGAAATCAGCATCTTGTCCTTTTCGGTAATTCCCGCTGTTGCATCCACAACAAGAACTGCAATATCCGTGCTTGAAAGTGCCTCCTTTGCCTTTTTGACACGGAGAAGTCCGAGCTCGCCCTCGTCATCAATTCCGGGGGTATCAATAATCACGACAGGTCCGAGAGGCAGAAGCTCCATCGCCTTTTTGACAGGGTCGGTCGTTGTGCCCTTGAAGTCGGAAACCACCGACAGCTGCTGTCCCGTAACCGCATTTACAAGGCTGGATTTACCTGCGTTACGAAGTCCGTAAAAGCCGATATGAAGTCTTTCTCCGCTTGCGGTATCGTTAAGTCCCATATATATTTTCCTCGCTTTCTGTTTTTCTCAATCAGTATGCGGAAGCACCCTTTGACGGATTGAATATGCTGTCCGCCTGCTCGCTTGTAAGCTCGATTCCGAATACCTCTTTGTAGTATTGCTTTGTTTCTTCCGTGATATTTATATCGGAGAAAAGCTCGGGGTAAACCGTCTTTGCTATCCACATAAGAGTAACGGGAGTATCAACTCCGCAGGTGTAGCTTCGGTACATTCCGAGAGGCATTTTGTATACTCTCTTGTTTTTGACAGCATCTATTGTCTGCCACTTTTCATCCTCATAGATTTCCTCGGGAGTTGCTGTGGTAAAATTCGTTATAAGAATGCACTCGGGATTCCATTCTATAATCTGCTCCATATTGACACTTACCGAATTATCCTTGTCAATAACACTTCCGACATTATATGCACCCACAGCATCCGCCCAATACTGACCGAAGAATCGGCTTCCGCTTGTGGCAATATTGGTGTCAGAGTACTGATATAGGAAGAAAAGCTTCTCTTTTTCGGCATCGTGAATGTCCTTTGTTCGCTGCTCGATTCTCTCAAGAATATCCTTGCTGTATCTGTCAACAACGGAAGCCTTCTCGTTTTCGGGGAACAGCTGCGAAAGAAGGTCAATCCAGCTGTTGAGCGTTGTCACCGCATCGTATTCCCATTTGTTGACCGCAACCGCCACAGCAGGAATACCTGCCTTTCTGCAAATCTCACCGTGAGAAGCATCCGCCACATTGTAGATGTAAACATCGGGATTGAGCTCAAGTAGTGCCTCGATATTGAGATTCGCACCGTTTATATAACCCGTCTCGGCATCAAGAATTTCGGGATAAAGCTCCGAAAGAAGGCTGTTTTTTGCCGCTGTCATACACTGCTCGGGCATACCCGTAATAATTTCCGCCGAGTCAAAGAAAACGGAAATCACCGAAGCCATAGGATATATTTTTCCGATAGCGACGCTTTTTATTTCCTTTGGAACCTCAACAACATTTCCGAGATGGTCTGTGACCGTTATAAATTCACCCTTATCTTTGCCTTTACTCGATTCCTTATCGCTATTACAAGCGGAAAATAGAGTCATACAAAGAACAAGAGAAATTGCCATAGCCAAAGCCTTAATAAATCTTCTCATATCTGTCGTCCTTTCAAAATCTCTCTTGCGATAACATCAATGCCGTCCGCAAGATTGGGAATATCTTTCCTGTAAATCCTGCCCGAAAACGCCTCGTGAGGGAGTGCGATAAAGCCTGCTCCCTCGGGAACTATCGGCTTGTACATCGGGTCGGCGATAACATATTCGGCATCCGATATAATCGGAATAATCTCATCCTCGTATGTCGCCCTTATGCAGGAATCCGAGATAAGCTCTCTCGGAGTATCAACAGCAGAAATCACCTTTGCGGAAATGCCGTATTCAACCGAAAGTGCATTGGCAAGCGACAGCGAGGTAACACTCTCGCCGATGATAACAACCTTGCTGTTACCGTCAGCACTTAATCTGTCAAAGCAGACCTTCTTCTCAAAGGCTTCCCGAATATTTCCGCATATTTTATCCGTAAAGACCTCATCGTAAGGCGTACCGATGCAGTAAGGAATACCGAATTTTTCTTTCAGCACCTTAGCACATTCAAGCCCTACGGAGGAAACAACAAGATTTACACCCGCATTTCCCGCGTTTTCAATATCTTTATAATCGCACCCCATTGAAATTACGGAATTTACTCTGATATTGCGGTTCTCAAGAGCCTTTCTCATAGACTTGTCACATCCGTTAACGGAAAAATCAAGGGGTGTAACGCCTATAATATTTACTGAAAGCTCGTCTGATTCTTTTCTTTCGGTACACATTCTGCGAGTATATTCCGCAAGAGCCTTTGATGCCCCGTGAACGTAAGACCGCATTCCGTCAGTCTCAAAGCCGAAGGAGGGAATACCGCACCGAGCCTCAATCTCCATAGCCACTGCACTCAGATCGCACCCTGTAACATAGGGAATCGGCGAGCCTGCAATTGCGATAAATCTCGGCTTCAGCTCCTTTGCCGCATTAACCGTATCGGAAATAATCTTTTCGTCGTTGCCGAATATGGCATCCTTTTCGGTAAGACCCGAAATGAATATAAGGCTGTCCATATCGTACCATCTCGGCTCATCGTGTGTGCTGTAGGTGGAGTTACAACCCGAAGGGTCGTGCATAACAACCATACCTGAAAGCTCGTAAAGTGCCGAGCATACACCGCTTGTGTCGCCCGTGTAGGTTGAAATTATTCTCTGTGTCTGTTTCAGTGGCATCCGCAGCACCCCATTCCTTTTATCTGTATAAGGCTTCTTGTGTCCTTGGGAGTATTTACCGCTTCCTTCATATCACGGCAAAGCTTAAGAATTCCCTCAAAGCCGAAATATCCTCCGCTCTCAACGATATTGACGAAATATTCCGTTCCGCCGAAGTAAGCCGCCTTCTGACCGATGGCGAGTGTTTTTTTCTCGCTAAGTCTCGCATTTGTCCTCATACAGCTGTGCACGGTCGGGAGAATTTCTATGTCGGGATGGCTTGACTTAAGATACTCAAAATCCTTCTCCTCCTCAAAGGTGAAGGCATCGGCATATATCTTTGTAACATTGAAGCCGTATTTCAGAAGCAGAATCGCAAGACTCAAGGGGCGTGTAAAGGCTGTGTAGTCAATGATAATCGGAGTATCGCCGATAACGCTCTTAAGCTCTGAAAGCTCCCTGTCGCACTTCCTTTCAATCTCGGAAAAATCACCCTCGGCAATACCGAGCTTTTCCGACAGAAGTCTGTAATTGCTCTTTATCTCTTCGAAATCAAAGCTCATCGGCATATGCGTGTGAATCATCCCGTGCTTTTTCGCAAGGTCTTTTCCTGCGGGAACGGCGGAGGGGAAGGTGGTCACACAGTGCTTCGCCCTTGAAAGCTCAAGGTAGTCGTCAAATGTGGTACAGTTCTGAATTTCAAGCACCTCATAGCCGCACTGTACAAGATACCGCTTGAACTCGTTTTCCTCGTCAATGGCAAAATCACCGCCCGCAAAAAGGATTTTGTTGTCATCCTTTTCCGTTACATCAAGAAGACTGTAAAGCCTCTGTCTCATCCTTGCGTCGGGAGTGATTCCGCTTTTGCGCATAATAGGATTCATATAGCAATCGGTAAATTTAATATCGGGAAACCTCTCTCGAAGTACACTGTAGCAATGCGAAAGGTCGCATCCGAGAAAGTGATGTATACAGCTTGTATATATCAGCATAGCCCTTGGCTTTTTGGGAAGCTTTTCTATTATATCCGAAACTCCCTCTATAATAAGCTCCTCATTGTCACCTGCAAGAACATTATTCTCGCATACCGCAACCGTGGAAAATCTCTCGCTCATACCAAGCTCCGCCGCCGTCAGAACAACACCGCGAAGGCAACCTTGTGCACATACGAATATCTGATGTGATTCGGGGATAAGCATTCCGGTGTGAACGATATTCCACGTACCTCTTGCGGGCGAGCTGTACTCAAGCCCCGAGGCGAAGGGAGCGGGGAAGGAGCACTCGGAGATTTTCTTTCCGATATTGCAAGCCCCTTCTGTTTTACCGAATTCTCTTATTCTGTTCACACCGCACCACCCTTACATTTGTTTATTATGCTTTCCGCAAGCACTCTGTATTCCTTTGCCATATCGCTTTCGGGGAAGGCTTCGACAACCGTCTTGCCCAGCTCCTCCGCTTCCTGTACAAGGTCACATCTTGAAAGCTCACCGACAATCTCGCTGTTTATGTCGGAAGCAAGCTCCTGCACCTTTTCGTATTCGTTCTTAACATTTCTCTTGTTGAGTATAAGACCGCCGAACCTCGCATAACCACGGGACTTGAAATTATCCACCGCCATAGCAATGTTTGCCGCCGCATAGATGCTCATATTTTCTCCGCTTGTTACAACGAAAACATATTCGGCATAACCGGGTCTCATCGGCATAGTAAAGCCACCGCACACAACGTCACCGAGAACGTCGAAAAGAACAACGTCGGGGTTGTATTCCTCATAAGCACCCTTCTCGGAAAGCTTTTCAAGTGCGGCAATAATTCCTCTTCCGGCACAGCCCGTACCGGGAGCAGGACCGCCCGCCTCCGCACAGACAACACCGTTATAGCCGATTCTGACCATATCGGAAAGCTCAAAGTCGTTGCCTCTGTCCTTTACAAGGTCGAGAATAGTTGTCATTTTTTCCTTACCCCGAAGAAGCACAGTTGAATCCGCCTTGGGGTCACAGCCAATCTGCAGAACCTTAAGACCCTTATCGGAAAGTGCGGCGGCAATGTTTGCAACGGTTGTTGATTTACCGATTCCGCCCTTGCCGTAAACTGCTATTTTTATCATAATGTGTCACCTCTGAATATCAATTTTCGGTGTAGTCGCCTCTTGTGCAGACTACCTCATAGCCGATTTCCTCCATTTGACCACTGAGCATTTTTATACCCGCCTCGGCATCGAATTCCGTGCCGATTTTGTTGTCGTAAAGCATATACTTCTTGCGGACACTCTCGGGGGAAAGATTTGGCATCACGACATTACATCCTGCAAGAACACCAAGCTGTCTGCCGTCACCCTTTGCAGTTCCAAGGGCTGTCGTTGCGGGCATAAGGGCGTTCGGAAGCATAATTCTTGTAAGGCTTATAAGCATAAGAGTAAGATTTACACTTCCCGCGGGATAGGCTCCGAAGGGAGTATCCTTGTGCGGAATAAAGGGACCCAGCCCCACCATCTGAGGCTTGAAGTCTTGCATAAACACCATATCATCCGCAATATCTTCATTTGTCTGATGCGGCACACCGACCATAAATCCGCACCCCGTCTGAAAGCCGATTTCACGAAGATTTTTAAGGCACAAAATTCGCTCGGAATGTATCATTTCCGAGGGATGAATTTCACCGTAAAGCCTTTCGCACGCCGCCTCGTGACGGAGAAGGTATCTGTCAGCACCCGCTTGGTATAGCCTCTTGTAGGACTCACGGCTCCGCTCACCTACGGAAAGTGTTACAGCACAGTCGGGAAGCCTTTCCTTGAGGGATTTTACGATATCGCACAGCACCTCATCGGAAAAATGTCCGTCCTCTCCGCTCTGCAGTACAAAGGTGCGAAAGCCGTGCTTGTGTGCATCCTCGGCACAGTCTATGATTTCCTTTTTTGAAAGTCTGTATCTTGAAACGCATCTGTTACTCTTTCTGATTCCGCAATAAAGGCAATCGTTTTTGCAGATGTTGGAAAATTCGATTATACCTCTGAAATATATTTTCTTGCCGAATTTAGAAACGGTAATCTCCCGTGCAATCTGTTCGGCATATTTTCTGTCGTCGTCCGTGTAATTATCAAGAACAGTCACCCATTCCTCCTTGGAAAGATGCTTTTCTTGGTGTAGCTTATCTATAAGATTCTTAACCATAGGATTTACCTCCCGTTAAATAATTTCGTCCGAGCCGTTGTCGTCGGTGTTTTTGCCCGCAACGGTTGATTTCACCTTCACACCGGGCAGAATATAAAGCTTATGCCGAAGAGCCTCCACCTCGGAAAGTGTGGCGTCGAGCGTTACGTTTATAATGTAAACTCCGCCCTTTTTGTACGGCATACCCATTCTGCCTATAATATATTTTGAGTATCCCGAAAGAATCTCGTTTATCCTTGCTCCGAGTGTATAGTCGGAGAATATCACCGAAACGATTCCGATGACCTCGTCGTCGCCCTCAGCCTTGGTTTCAACACTACGCTTGTCGGTAAGCTCCACGGGCATAATGCTCTTGAAGGTGTTTCCCGTGGTCTCAACCTCCGAGATAACCGTGTTTACACCGAATGCATTTCTGATGTTTTCCTCGGTTACAACACTCTGTGTTTCACCGAAAATTGTCTTGCCGCCCTTGTGAAGTATTAGCGACTTGTTCGCCCTTGTAAGTGCGTGCTCGGGGTAATGGGTGTTAAATATGACACACATACCGCCTGATGCAAGCCGTGAGAGAGTATTGAGCACTATAAGCTGATTTCTGAAGTCAAGATTTGATTCGGGCTCGTCAAGAATAATAATCTCGGGCTCGGATATAAGCGCACGGGCAATAAGCACCATCTGAAGCTCGCCTCCGCTCATCTGATTACATCTCTTGTCAAGGAGATATTCAATGGAAAGCTCTCTGCAGACCTCGCGCACCTTTTCTCTGTGAAGCTCTGTGGGGGAGGCGAATACGCCTATTTTGGAGGACAGACCAAGAAGAATGCAATCCTCCGCCGTAAGGCTTGTTGCAACGCCCTTAGCCTGCGGAACATAGGAGATTTTGCTCCAAAGTCTTCTTGCCGTCATTTTATAAATGCTTTCACCGCAAAGCTCGCTTGTGCCCTTATTGAATTTCAGAAATCCCATCATACAGCGGAGCATAGTTGTTTTTCCCGCTCCGTTGGGTCCGAGAATTGCAATAAGGTCACCTTTTGATGCCGTGAAGCTTAAATTGTCTATTACCTTTTTCTCTTTATTGTAAGAGAAGCTTGCGTTTTCTATTTTAAGTAGCATTTAATCACCGTAAAAATAAAATCAATACATATCGGATTTTCTCATAAGAATTATAAAGAATGGAGCGCCTATAATCGCAGTCAGCACTGAAAGAGGAAGTCCCGCACTTGTTATTGTCCTTGCGAGAGTATCAACCACAACCATAAACGCCGAGCCGAAAAGAAAACAGGCGGGGAGAGTACTACGAAGGTTGTTCCCGAGCTTCATTCTGCATATGTGCGGAACAAGAAGTCCGACCCAGCCAACCTGACCGCTCATTGAAACGCAGGAGGCGGTAATCATAGTTGAAAATACAATCACAACCGCACGAAGAAGCCTTATGTTGACTCCGCTTGAGCTTGCCTCATCCTCGGAAAGCATCAAGAGATTCATTCTCCAACGAAGAAGTAAAAGCACCGCACAGCCGATTATTATAACGGGAGCACCGAGGAGAAGTCCCTCATAGCTTGCCGAGTTAAAGCTTCCCATAAGCCAGTACTCGATTGCGGGGAGCTGACTTTCCGTGTCCGCTGTGTATTTCACAAGTGTAATAAGAGCGGAGAACAGCGAGCCTATCATAATACCGCCAAGAACAACACCGCCAAGCCCCTTTTTGCTTCGACCCGTGCCCGCAAGAACCGTAAGTGCCACAGCACCGAGACCCATCAAGAAGGACAAGGTCTGAATCCCGAAAAGGTTCATCCCGAAAAGAAGAGCAAGTGCCGCACCGAAGGAAGAGCCCGAGGCAACGCCTAGAGTATCGGGAGTCGCAAGAGGATTTGAGAAAAGGCTCTGAAATGCACAGCCCGAAACGGAAAGACCTGCTCCCACAAGCAGCGCAAGGAGTATTCTCGGAAGTCGGTTGTTCCAGAGGATGTATTCGATTCGCGCGTCCATCGGTGCTTCGCCCGTGAGCTTTGATGCTATGGATGCTATGACCTCACCGGGTGTTATTTCAAATGTACCTATTCCGAGGGCAAGAACGGATACCGCAATCGGAAGTATAACTAGAATTGCAATCCATAAAGGTGTAAGACCTTTTGCTTTTAACTTCATTATAATATTGTCCCTTCAAAAAAATAACCGCACTCCACACAAGGGCAGAGTACGGCAAAAATGCATAATATATCTACTTATCCCGTTGCCTCTTCGTCTTTACCTCAATACAGATTTCGGTATCGACCGCACGGAAAATAAGTATATTTTTGCAAACCGTAACCTTTCACCCGGAAATATATTCTTCATGTTAGGTTCAAGTTTCTAAGAGTACTATACAATATCTTTGTTAAATATTTAACACAATAATATTTCTTATTTGTAAAACCGAAAAAATCGCTTACTGCTGATAGGAGAATGTCATATCCGTCCAGGCATCAAGCACCCTTGCGTATCTTTCCGCCTCGTAATGAGCAAGACCGAGATTGAGTGTTCTGTAGTTACCGCATTCAACCTCAGAGTTTCCAAATACGGGACCCTTTGAGTCCTTTATGAGATTTATTACCTTCTTGACCTCCTCGAACACTCTTACGTGGTCTGCGTTTCTTATAAGAAGATAAAATCCCGTCTGGCAACCCATAGGTCCGAAATATATTACATCGTCTGCAATATCGGAGTTTCTGATGTAAGTCGCAAACATATGCTCCATAGTGTGCATAGCAGAGGGGGAGATGTAGTCACCGCCGTTGGGGATTCTCATACGGAGGTCGTATGTGGTTATGTCGCCGTCTATTCTTGAGATGTACATTCCTTCCGTCATTTTTGTATGGTCAACGGTGAAGCTTGTTATTTTTTTCATTTTAGTTTTTCCTTTCAAAATTATACATACTTATTTAGCATTGCACTTCTCTTTAAGAAAATCAATGAATTCTCCGTCCGTAGCATCCGTAAAGCAGCCCTTTTTGAGAAAGGTAAATCTCTTGTCGCGAAGGAAAATAACATAAAGATGCTTTGTTTCGCTGACACCACCGATTTCCGAATACTTGAATCGTGCGCTTGTTGTAGGCTCGGTAACAAGAAAATCCTTTTCGCCGAAGGTTGTTTTCTTCCAGAATACGCCGTTTTTATCGCAAAGGGAGGGGAATCGCTGTTTGAAAATTTTTCTTGCCTTCATGGGAATTCCGAAATATCCCGCAAAGCAAAGAAATGCCGAAAGCACAAACCAGATTATACCCATAGGATAGTTTTTGCCGAGAATCATAACATATGCACTTACTGCAAGAAATATAAACGCAACGGTATACATAACGTATCTCGCGGCGGGAATCATCTTCTTTATTACCTCGACGTAGAGAGCCTCGGTTACGTCAAAATTGTTTTCGTATTTTGTCATTATTTTCTGTCCTTTCGTAATTTCAATATATTTTATCACATATTTCCGAATTTTTCAAGAGCAAAATAAAAAGAATACGCAGATTTCTCCGCGTATTCATCAAAATATTATCCTGTAAATATCTGTGACCAGTAATCGGTACCGTTCTTTTTGTAGTGACCCACACCAAGCTCGGTATAATCTTCGCCGAGAATGTTCGCTCTGTGACCGTCCGAGCTCATCCACGCGCTCATAACCTCCTCGGGCGTGCTCTGACCGTAGGCTACGTTTTCACCCGCTCTGCGGTAAGAAACCCCGAACTCGGAAAGCACCGTAGTCCAGCTCTGTCCCGAGGGTCTTGTGTGAGAGAACATCACTGCCTGCTCCTCCGCTCTTTTCTGTGCCGCCGAATTAAGCTTCGTGCTTGTAGCCGAAAGGGGAGAGAGACCGTATTTCGCGCGTTCGGCATTTACAAGCTTCAGTATCTCTGTTATGTAGGATGCCTGCTGATTTGTGCTTCCGCCACCGCTTTGATTGTTGTTCTGATTATTCTGATTGTTATTCTGATTGCTGTCCGAATCATTCTCTGTATCGGTATCAACCTCGGGAATGTCAGGCTTGTTGCTTTCGGGCTTCTGAACGCCGGGGATACACCAGCTCGGATTTATTATACCGCATCCGTTGAAATCCGCATTTATGCATCCGAACACATCCGAGCCGTGAAGCTTGCATTCAGCCTCGCTCGTTCCGAGTGTACCGTATCCGATAAATCTTACCTCACGGGCGTTTGCGTTCGCTGTAAATACAAGTGCTCCCAATGCGGAAAGCACTGCTATAGAAAGAATCTTTTTCATAATTTATACCTCCTTTCTTTCTATGCCTTTATTATACAGAATTGGAATAGAGAAATCAATGCAAAGAATTTTCCAACGGTGGCATAATTATACATTGTTCGCGGGATATGTGTTTAAAATATAATAATGAAGAAAGCCTTAACAAAGGAGCGGAGTTTCTGAATAATATGTTAAAAAGACCAATAATTTACACAAATTTCGGGCGAAACATAGGAAATTTTATAAAAACATACAATGTTTAACAAAGGGTAATCATTTATTTACAATATATACTATCGATAATGCAAAATATAGTATACAATATACTCTGTTAGAATGGCGAAAGTGTATACGCCGTTCAAAATAATTATTTGGAGGACTTTATGAAGTACCAAAATCTCAAGCGTATCTTCGCAGGATTTATGGCAGCCGCACTTACCCTTGGCACATCGGCTTTCGTTGCATCCGCAGAAGACACAACAGACGTAACCTATTACCTCAACGGTGAAAGGTCAGCCAACGGCGAATACGTTCTTACCGTTTCCGCACAGGGCGGTCTTATCAATGTCGGTGCTGTTGAAATCGCGTATAACACCGATGCATTTGAAGATGTTGAAGTTACATTTGCAGAGAACATCAAGAATGCCGATTACTACATGGGCTATAACGGTGAAATCAGAGACGGCAAGGCTGAAATTGCATTTATGTCCGCGGCAAATCTCGATGACGAGGATGC
>JAFYPA010000069.1 GCA_017560085.1 Clostridia bacterium | reverse complement strand
TTCAAGGACGTAGTTCTTGAATGGCATTTTGCTTCTTTTTTGCTATAGAAAAAGAAGTGCCCGCCGCATAGGCGCCCAAGACCGTCGAGGTCTTAAAGAAATTCGGAGAATTTCTTTCAAAAGGTAAGGACATTGAAGTTGCAGAATTAAACCTCGGAATTCCGAATTCCGAATTCCGAATTTCCCCCCATGCCCCCGTAGATCACCCTATCTAACAAATGTTACTTAAGTTACAGTTAAGTTACAAAGTGCCTTACCCTCTTGATTTTTTATTAAACTTGTAGTATAGTATAGTCAAGCAAAGTAAGATTTGCTAAATCATATTTTTTTAGGAGGAACAAACGAATGAAAAAGTTTCTTTCACTCGTAGTAGCAGCGCTTCTCACACTTAGCGTAGCTACAAGCGCAACAGCAGCTAAGTTCACAGACGTTGACGTTAAGAACGAAGCACTCACAGACGCTGTTGAACTTCTCGTGGCTCTCGGTGTAACAAAGGGTACAACAGATACCACTTTCGGTACAGACGAGAACGTAACAAGACAGCAGATGGCTGCATTCATCTACAGAATGATGAAGGCAGGCAAGTCCGTTGAAGGTGGCACAAACACAACATCCTTCACAGACCTCGATGACAGCACATTCTACTTCATGGTATCTTGGGCTAACAGCCAGGGCATCATCAAGGGTAGAAGCGCTACAACATTCGATCCTAAGGGTGGCATTTCTCTCCAGGATGCTTACACAATGATCGTTCGTGCACTCGGCTATGACGACGGCACACTCGCTTACCCCGTAAGCTACATCTCTCTCGCTGAAGACCTCGGTCTCGACGAAGATCTCCCCGCAACACTTAACTACACAGACACTCTTACAAGAGGCAACCTCGCAATCATCCTTGCTAACATGTTCTACGCTGAAACAGCAGAAGTAGAAATCAAGTATGAAGCTTCTTGGAAGGAAGTTCAGCTTTCTGACGGTTCTTACGCAGTAGTTTCCAACGGCCAGGTTCCCAAGGAATACCACAAGACAGTTGCAGAAGCTATCTTCGAAGTAGAAAAGATTTCTCAGAGAGTTATCGGTACTCCCAACTACAGCTTTGAAGGCGCAGAAATGCCCGAAGAAGACGTTGAAATGATCGTTCTCTCTAAGGACTATGTAGTTGACTACGCTGACTACGAAACAGACATCGACTCCCTCGGTATGATCGAATTCGCAGACCTCGGTCTCGAAGGTAAGGCTGATGACTACTTCCTCTCCGACATCGTAATGTTCGTTAAGGAAATTGACGGCGAATACGAAATCTTCGGCGCTACAGCAGCTGGTACAAAGACAACTGTTGCTTTCGATAAGGTATCCTTCGGTACAGTATCCGGCACAGCAGCTTCCAAGTACTACGACGGCGAAGACAAGGAATACAAGATCATCAACGGTAAGCTTACTCTTGACGGTGTTGTAACATACCTCTTCGACGCTCCCTACTCCTTCGCTAAGGATGCAGATGACTACGATAAGTACAACGCTCAGTTCATCGAACTCGGCAACTATGTAGAAGGCAGATCTGAAGATGAAGACGTTGTTGACGTAAACTTCTCTTATGAAATCGTTGAAGTTGAAGCTGATGAAAACATCATCGGTGTATACGAAGCAGCTGAAGATGAAGAAGACGAAGGCACATGGGATGTTGAAGATGCATACCTCGCACAGGTATACTTCGGCGGTCTCGGTGAAATCGACGTTTACGACTGTGACGGCGACGGCAGACCTGACTACCTCTTCGTAAAGAACTTCACAACAGGTGTTATCGACGATGAAGAAGACGCAGTTGCTTCTGACATCGACACAGATCCCACACAGAACGCTGAACAGCTCGTTATCTACACAGATAAGGCTATCGTTGAAGGCGTTGAATTCGCTGACGAAGACATCGTTCTTGCATACATCAATGCAGACGCTAACTACGTAAAGGTAGTTGAAGTACTCGAAGGCAAGGAAGCTTCCGTTTCCGCTACAGCATCCAAGTACTTCACACTCTCCACTGGCGAAAAGGTTTACTACAAGCACGCTGACTACATCGTTGCTAACGGTGCAGCTAACCTCGCTGATATCTACGAAGACGTAGACTTCAACGCTGAAGCAACATACTACTTCACAGCTGACGGCAAGCTCGTATACGTTACAGGTCTTGCAACAGCAATCAACCTCGACGAAAACTACGTAGTAGTTCTCGAAGATGCAGCATTCCAGACAACATCTATGGTTGATGGCAAGCTTGAAAAGGCTTACTACATCGACATCTACAATGCAGGCGAAATCAAGTCCGTTAAGGCTAAGAAGATCCTCGAAGATACATCTGTATGCGACGAAGATACTCCTGCTACAGGCGACGACTACGACTTCTCTGACTATGTAAACAAGCTCGCTACAGGTAAGGCTGACAAGAACGGTGCTTACTACTTCAACCTCATCGACTTCACAGAAAACAACGACATCACAGTTCTCACAGATAAGGAAGACGATGCTGCTGAATATAGAGCTGAAGACGTGAAGACAGTTCTCGACCACAAGTCCGGCTACCTCTTCAACCTCGGCGATGCAACTGAAGAATCCGACGATGTAATTAAGGGCGTATACGTTAAGCCTTATACACAGATCATCATCAGATCCGTTGACAAGGAAGGCGATGACATCGTAACTACTTACGGCTACGACAACATCCCCAACTTCAAGAAGGGCACAAAGTTCACAGACGTTTCTTACGTACTCATCAACAATGTTAACTCCAAGTCTTACGAAAACCTCGTAGTATTCTACGGTGTATACGGTGACGTTATCGATATTGACAAGGGTAAGGTTGCTGACGTTAGAATCGTTAGAGGCTACTCCAAGTCCTCCACAGAAGACGGTACAGTTTACACATATGATGTAATGAATCCCTTTGATGGTAAGGTTGTTACAGGCGTAGAAGGTACAGCACTTGATGCTTCCGCAGGCTTCGCTAAGGGCTCCATCGTTGGTCTTACAACAGATGAATACATCGAAGATGAAGTAGAAGCAGCTGGTAACGTTTACACAGCAGGTGAAATCTACAACGTCGACGGTGACGATGACTTCGACGAAATCGTTGGCGACCTCGGTTATGTTCTCGTAGCTGAATACGACGAAACAACAGGTTACCTCGAAATCGAAGGCGACGAAAGAATCTTCCAGGTTACTGAAGACACAGTAGTTACATTCTCTGACAAGTCTGAAGAATCCTTCAAGACAGTTGACGCTTCTGTTCTTAACAGCACATCCAAGAACTACAGACAGGCTGAAAAGAAGGAAAATCCCCTCAGAGTATTCCTCTGCGTTGAAGAAGACGAAGACAACGAAAACGAAGACTTCGAATTCTACCTTGTTAAGTTCGCTGTAATCGTTCGTGACTAATCTCTGATTAAAACGATAGATTTCTAATCGAATAGTTCGATCCCCTCGGTGTAACAGCCGGGGGGATTTTTTTTAATGCATAATGCATAATTCATAATGCATAATCAAGACTGCCAAGACCGCTTGCGGTCTTTACAGTCTTTGAAGAATCCTGCGGATTCTTTTTCGGTGGGATGCCACAGCTTGGTTCTGAATTTGATGTTGTTTTTCTGTGTGGTGGTTCACTTCTGTTTCGGGGGATGAAATAATATTAAATATCTACCTAACATTACGCATTATTACATAAAATTGGCACAAAAATACATTGACAAGCGTGGGGTAGGGTGGTATAATTAAAATATTGTTTTATATGCACTTAATATCCAAATGAAAGGATTTTATATTATGCTTAACATCAGAAAAATTGTTGCAGCCTTGTTTGTTACTGCTTTGACTGTAATGGCAATGTCACTTGTATGTGTCGCGGCTGAGTCTGACGGCTACTATATCCCCAATCTCCCCGTGTGGGACGGCACGATTGCCGAAAGCTTTGCGGGCGGAGACGGTACAAAGGATAATCCTTACCTTATCTCCGATGGCTCACATCTTGCTCTTCTCGCAAAGAGAATAAACGACACCGTGGATGACAGCGATCAGACCACAGAGGGCGAATACTACAAGCTCACAAACGACATCGTGCTCAATGACATCTCCGATTTCGATGCGTGGGAGAGCACTCCTCCCGCAAACAAATGGACTCCGGGCGGCGGCGTTGTAAATTATCACATCAAGGGCTTCGCAGGCTACTTTGACGGCAACAATTACGATGTCTGGGGCTTGTATGTCAACACCAATTCCGGCTATAACGGACTTTTCGGTTATGTTTACAACGGTCAGATAAAGAACCTCGGTCTGAAATACGCATATGTATCGGGCAAGCAGACAACGGCAGGTCTTGCCGGATATGTAAGAGCACAAAGCAGAGCGGTGTACATCAGCGGATGTGACATTGAAAACAGTGTTATTTACGGCTCGACAACAGTCGGCGGTCTTATCGGTTATGTAGAGTCATATTCCAAGAGCGTATATATAGAAAAATGCGCAAACAAATCCACAAGCGTTAACGCAAAATTGAACTACGCGGGCGGTGTTGTGGCAAGTGTTAACGCATACGGTGTTGTTTATAAAAACGACGGAAAATACGCCGTGGAAATCAATAACTGTACCAATAACGGCACGGTTGTTTCAAAAGGCAAGGCCGCGGGCGGTATCTTTGGCTCATCCAAGGACTTCGTTACCGATATGAACGGCACTACCAAGATAGCCCTCCTGGTTAAGGACTGTGTCAACTACGGCACGGTAAGTGCATCCTCCTACTGTGGCGGTATCGGAGGTGCTATAGGACCTATCGACAGAGCGGACACAGGCGTTGTAACCGACATAATTAACTGTCACAGCGAAAACAGTACCGAAATCTACGGTCATTCCTTATCCACAACAGATACCTCAACAAGCAAGCTTTCCGCCCTTGCGGATATGCTCAAGCCCGACTTCCTTAAGAAGAACGGTGTCGAGGCAATAAAGATTCTCGGCGACTCCATGACAAGAGGCTTTGTAACCGCGCAGGATGTAATTGAAACACTTACCGCATTCACCAACGGTGAGGGCATGGATGACTTCAATCTCGGCAACATCGACTTTGACGGTGACGAGGACTATGACCTTGCGGATGTCAATGCGTTTATGAGCTACCTTAAGAATAAGGGTGCCGACAACAAATAAAAACCTACGGCGGTGACAAATGTTACCGCCTTTTATTTAAACCAAAAGAGGAACAAAAAATGAAAAAAATCCTTGTAATCGGCTGTCCCGGTAGCGGAAAGAGTTATTTTTCGGGGAAGCTCGCCGAAATCACGGGCATACCGCTGTGCCACCTTGATATGCTCTACTGGAACGCCGACAGAACAAATGTCACAAGAGAGGTCTTTCTCGAACGGCTTAATAAAGTCCTTGAAACGGAAAGCTTTATAATAGACGGCAACTTCAGCTTTACCCTTGAGCACCGCCTGAACAACAGCGACACCGTCTTTTTCTTCGACCTCCCGGTCGAGGTATGCATAGAAGGCATCCTCCAAAGACGAGGCAAGCCCAGACCCGACCTCCCGTGGAACGAAGCGGACTACCCCGTGGACGAGGAATTCCTGACCTTCGTGCGGAATTTCGAGAAGGACCGCAAGCCCAATATTCTGTCGCTTCTTGAAAAGTATTCGGATAGGGAGATAATTACCTTCCGTTCAAGGGCAGAGGTGAACGAATTTATAGAAAAATGCAAAGTTGGAATTTGTCGGGACGCCCCGACAGGCACTTTCGCGGTCGGGATGCCCCGACAGGCACTTTCGCGATATTAGTGCTGTGGGTGGCGTGTTTTTGTGCCCGCGACTCGGCTCCGCCCCCTCCCAACCCACGGTCGGGGGCTCTTCCGTGGCTGGTGCGATACAATGTTTATGTTGCGTTCCGTTGTAACGCCACCAAACGACGGCGGCGTCACAAGGGGATTTTTCAATAATAAATTTGGGTTTGTCGGGGCGACGCACCGCAACAATGTAGGGCGTGACGACCTCGGCACGCCGTGGCAGGAATCGCAATGTTCGCAATTCGCACAACGATTAGAGGGTGCACAAATCCTTGTATATGTTGATTTATAGGTGAATTTGTTGTATAACCCAGCCATTGCAAAACGGACAAGGTAACGGGCGACCACGTCTTTTCGCATTGCGAAAATTGTCGCCCCTACAAGGGGTGTGGTGCATTGCCACAAATAAAGCGAAAACGACGAGCAACGGAACGACACAACACCCCGACAACCCCCAATTTTGCATTTTGCATTTTGCAGTTTGCATTTTTCATTTCGGTGCAACGCACCGATAACCCATTTTGCATCAAAAAAAGCCCCGGCACGAAGCCGAGGCTTTTTCTTTAGTTCATTTCGTTCTGCTGTGCTACGAGATTGATTCCCGCATACTTCTCACGAAGCTTGGGCTTTTCAATCTTGCCTGTGGGATTTCTCGGAATCTCTTCAAAGATGTACTTCTTGGGTCTCTTGTACTTGGGAAGTGCCATGCAGAAGTCAACAATTTCTTCCTCTGTAAGGGTGAAGCCTTCCTTTGTTTCAATAACCGCAAGCGGAATTTCACCGAGTCTTGCGTCTGCAATACCGATAACCGCACAGTCCTTTACACTGTCGTGCTTTCTGATGAAGTTCTCAATCTGAACGGGGTAGAGGTTTTCACCGCCCGAGATGATAACGTCCTTCTTTCTGTCAACAAGCCAGATGAAGCCGTCCTCGTCCTCCATAGCCATATCGCCCGTGTAGAGCCATTCGCCGTGGATTACCTCGTTTGTTGCCGCTTCGTCCTTGTAGTAGCAGGTCATAACACCGGGACCCTTAACCGCAAGCTCGCCAACCTCGCCTCTTTCAACGGTGTTTTCGTTTTCGTCGATAATCTTTGTTTCCCAGCCGAAGCCTGCCTTACCGATAGCACCAACCTTGTGTATGTTCTCAACACCGAGATGAACACAGCCGGGGCCTATAGACTCGGAAAGACCGTAGTTCGTGTCGTATTTGTGGTTCGGGAATACGGAGAGCCAGCGCTTGATAAGTGACGGAGGAACGGGCTGAGCTCCGACGTGCATAAGTCTCCACTGTGAAAGTGTGTATTCGGAAAGGTCAATGTCGCCTCTTTCGATGCTGTCGAGAATGTCCTGAGCCCACGGCACGAGAAGCCATACTATTGTACACTTCTCATCGGAAGCCGCCTTAAGAATCCATTCGGGCTTTGTACCCTTGAGAAGCACAGCCTTGCCGCCCGCAAGGAGTGAGCCGAACCAGTGCATCTTCGCACCTGTGTGGTAAAGCGGAGGAATGCAAAGGAATACATCGTCCTTGGTCTGACCGTGATGAGCCTGCTCACAGCGACACGCGTGCATAAGGCTCTCGTGGTTGTGGATAATAGCCTTGGGGAAGCCTGTTGTACCGGAGGAGAAGTAGATAGCCGCCTCGTCCTTGTCGGAGATTTCCACATCGGGTGCGTGGGATGAGCAGTATGTGATAAGAGTCTGGTAGCTGTCTGCGAAGGTCGGGCAGTCCTCACCAACGTAGAAAATCTGGTGAACAGCGGGAATTCTGTCAACGATTTCCTCTATACGGCCTATAAATTCGGGACCGAATACAAGGGCAGAGCAGTCCGCCTTGGAAAGACAGTACTTGATTTCATCGGAGGTGTATCTGAAGTTGAGCGGAACAGCAAGCGCACCGCACTTGAGAATACCGAAGTAAATGGGAAGCCATTCGATTGAGTTCATAAGGAGAATAGCAACGTGGTCGCCCTTCTTTACGCCTCTTGTGAGAAGAAGGTTAGCAAAGCGGTTAGCGGCTCTGTCAAATGCACCCCAGGAAAGCTCACGTCTGAAGGGCTCGCCGGGAATGGGCTGCATAAGGCTGTAGTCCTTCCACGTAAGTCTGGAGGACGCCTCGAACTGAGGATTGATTTCTACAAGAGCAGTGTTGTCTCTCTGTTCTCTTGCATTCTTTTCAAGAAATTGTGTAATAGGCATTTTTGTATATCCTTTCAAATTATATATGATTTTTGGTGTGTCCGAGAAAATATACCGCATCGGGATACACTTTATCGGGTACATCAGACCATACACAGGCAGGCGAGAAGCCCGCCCGTATATGTATTGAATTCAATTTTAATTACCGAGATTCTTCTTGATATCCGTGTTAACCTGTTTGTTGTAGCAAGCGAACGCATCCTCAACAAGTGCCTTGTCGGGCTTCTTGGTGATTGTGGAAACCGCAGGAACAATGATAAGACCCGCAAGCATCACAAACGCACCGCAGTTTATGGGAGACTGAAGAATTGCGGGGAAGCTTGCCCTCATAATCATATTGAGAATCATAACGCCCGCACCGAAAACGAAGTTCACCCATACAGCCGTCCTTGAAACCCACTTGCCGTACAGACCGTAGAGGAAGGGAGCAAGGAAGCATCCCGCAAGAGCACCCCAGGAGATGCCCATCATATCGGCAATGTAGCCGAGCTTGTCCTTGTTTATGGCAATGATTGCGGAAATCGCGATGAAGATTACGATGAATACTCTGAGAATGAAGACCTGCTTCTTTTCCGACATTTTCTTCACGATGTGACCCTTAATCATATCAAGAGTAAGCGTCGAGCTTGACGCAAGAACAAGTGAGGAAAGTGTGGACATTGAAGCGGAAAGAACGAGCACGATAACAACGCCGATGAGAATATCGGGAAGTCCCTCAAGCATCTTGGGGATAATCGCATCGTAGCCGCCTATGGGAAGTCCGCTCGCATCAAGTCCGAGCTTGTCGGAAAAGAGTCTGCCGAAGCCTCCGAGGAAGTAGCATCCGCCCGCAACGATAACCGCAAAGAAGGTGGAAATGATTGTACCCTTTGCAATAGCACCCTCGTTCTTTATGGAGTAGAACTTCTGAACCATCTGAGGAAGTCCCCATGTTCCGAGCGAGGTAAGAATAACAACACTGAGAAGTCCCACGGGGTCGGGTCCGAAGAAGGAGTTGAAGCCTCCGAGGAGAGCTGTGCCGTCAGCGGCCGCACAAGGGATTTCGGAAAGGCTTTTAAGAGCCTCTGTGAATCCGCCCTGGCCCGAAATCACCGCACCTATAACAGCGATGATGCCCACAATCATAATAATACCCTGAATGAAGTCGTTGATTGCGGTAGCCATATAACCGCCCGCAATAACGTAGATACCGGTAAGAATCGCCATTACAATAACGCATACATTGTAGGAAACCCCGGGGAACGCCATTTCAAAAAGTCTTGAAAGACCGTTGTAAAGGGAAGCGGTATAGGGTATAAGGAAAATAAACACGATAACCGAAGCCACAACCTTAAGTGCCTCACTGCCGTAACGCTTGCCGAAGTATTCGGGCATTGTTGCAGAGCCGAGATGCTGTGACTGAATTCTGGTGCGTCTTCCGAGAATAACCCACGCAAGAAGCGAGCCGAGAATTGCATTACCGATACCGATCCATGTAGAAGCCACGCCGAATTTCCATCCGAACTGACCTGCGTAGCCCACGAAAATAACCGCCGAGAAGTAAGATGTACCGTAAGCGAACGCCGTAAGCCACGGACCTACCGCTCTTCCTCCGAGTACAAAGCCGTTAACGTCTGTCGCCTTTTTGCGACACATAAGTCCGACGCCGATCATAACGGCGAAGAACACCATAAGTAAAATGATTTTGATAGCCATAATAATAACCCTCTTTTTTGAAATACTGACCGCATTGAATACGCATAAGGACGCAAATATCCCCATACAAGCGGTTTCTTTGTGTGGAAGCAGAAAGCACACATATCCGTGAATTCCCGGTTATATATGATTCCGCACCTTATTTTGTGAGGGCAATAAAAAAACACCCTTCATTACAACGGATCGAGTCCGTATAATGAGGGCGATTATATCGCGGTACCACCTCAGTTTACTTCTTTCTCGCGGAAGAAGCCTTTTCAGGTACTCGAAATCGGCGCGTCAGGATTCCGGTAATACCCTTGTGCTGTTACGGGCACACCCGTTATACCTTCCCCCATATATTTTCGTTACCAATGGCATTGGCAGAAAAAATATACAAGCTCTGTATACTGCTCGCGAAATGTATTCGAAGAAATCACCGTGTCTGTCTTGCACCGTCCGACAGCTCTCTGTACACTTTCGGAAGTCTCCTACTTGTTTTCGGTCATCGCATTTGGTAATATTCAATTTGAAATATTGGGATTATTATACCACCGATTTTTCGGTTTGTCAAGGGGGTTGGGGAAATTTTTTGTGATTTTTTGAGGGAAGTTAGTGGACAGGGGACAGGGGGCAGTGGACAGGGAAGGTTGATTCCTTCGGAATCTTCGATTTATTAAATTCAAATTGGAATTTGTCGGTGAGGTTTGTTCACCCTCTAATCATCGTGTAAATTGCGATTATTGCGATTCCTGCTACCCCTCATCAGTCAGCTTCGCTGACAGCTTCCCCCTCGTGGGAAGCCATTATAGCGCGCCACTAAAC
>JAFYPA010000068.1 GCA_017560085.1 Clostridia bacterium | reverse complement strand
TTTCGGAATATGCCTTCGGCGAAAGCTTTCTTACCGTTCTGCCGTCCATAAAAAGCGGAAAATGGCAGATTGCGAAAAAAGGATTTGAGCCTCTTTTGAAGCATATTCCCACAATGCCTCTGACAACCCTGCAGAAAAGATGGCTGAAGTCGATATCCCTCGACCCGAGAATGAAGCTTTTCGGTGTATCCTTTGAAGGACTCGAGGACACAGAGCCTCTGTTCACTCCCGAGGACTATTGTATTTACGATAAATATTCCGACGGTGATGACTTTGAAAGCGAGGAATACATAGCAAGATTCCGCACCATTTTGCGGGCATTGAGAGAAAATAAGCCGCTGACACTTGATATTACCGCCAAAAACGGAAACAATATCCACACAACGGTTATGCCCGTAAGACTTGAATATTCCGAAAAGGATGACAAGCTCAGGCTTCTGACACGGGGAAACAGATTTGTGACAACGGTGAATCTTGCGAGAATTACATCCTGCAAAATCGCACAAAGCATCACACCGAAGGGCGGTGCGGCAAAGACCAAAAACGAAACGGTGACTCTCATAATCAAAAACGAGCGCAATGCTCTTGAGAGATG
Source organism: Clostridia bacterium (assembly GCA_017560085.1). Lineage (GTDB taxonomy): Bacteria > Bacillota > Clostridia > Oscillospirales > CAG-382 > SIG622. The sequence goes on along the minus strand of JAFYPA010000068.1, from coordinate 16,379 downwards.
TCTTCTTCACTTTGCCCATTTTGAAAAGCAGGCGGAAAGGCTTGAGGACGACAGATACCGTGTGAGCATAAGATACAACTCCGATGATGTCACCGAGCTTGTAATAAGAGTGCTTTCCTTCGGGCCTATGGTTGAGGTTTCCGAGCCGGAAGACTTCAGAAATCTTATAATTGAACGACTGAAAATGCAAAAAGACTGCGGACTTTGATAAGTTCGCAGCTTTTTTTCCGTGAAAAGTGAGGAAAAATGAGGTAAAATGCATTCGTGGACGAAATCCGAGCGTGTGTTTTCGTGAAAAGCAAAATGTCACGGACACTGCGGTGCATAAAAATGTATTCCGATTTTTGTCTGCGCAAAACGTGGGTTCGAATCCCACCGTGCACCGAAAAAGAAAACGGTGTATCGTCCGGCGGTTTGGAAAAAGATAGCCCGAAAGGGCAAAGCGGCGTACTGAAAATACGCAGATACGGACATTGTTACGTCTGAAGCTTTTAAAGGATTGCCGTCACGCATTCTTGCTAGGAAGGAGTTTTCTTTCCTGCAATGCATCGGGGATGAGCCCTGCCGAAAAGCGGATACCGTACAGACGGATATGTGCCAGAGAAGCAAAGGTCCTTAATTCTTCCGCACATTGATGAATGTACTTAAGCTTTTTGCCGCACATCCTTTGTTCTGACGGCAATTGCGAATTCTATTTATGAAAGGAAATATATATCATGAAAAAAATCATTGTATCTGAAAAGCAGAAAGCACTTCTTTTTAAAAACGGTAAATATGTAAAGCTCCTGGATGCGGGTAAGTACATTGTCTTCGGAAACGCAGAGGTTGAAAGATTCATGGCGGAATCGGAAATTATCAGCAGATTCTGTACATCGGAGATTCTCCTTGCAAACAAGAGCTTTGCGGATGCCGTAAGCGTCTGCGAGGTCGGTGACAACAAAATCGCGCTTCATTTCCTTGACGGAAGATTTGTGGGAAGCCTCGGCAGAGGAAAGCACATTTTCTGGAGCTTTGCGGGCAGACACGAATTCTCCGTTTATGATATGTCCGAGGTGGAAATCCCGAAGGAAATCCCCGAGTACATAATAAACGGTATGAACTCCGACGACTACATTGAGAAGACTGTTCCCGCATTCTTTAAGGGAATTCTTCTTATTGACGGAAAAATTGCAAGAGTTCTTGAACCGGGAAGCTATTACTTCTGGAACAACGGCACAAGGATTGAGGTGAAGCTTGCCGACACCCGTCTTGTAAAATTCGACATAAACGGTCAGGAAATGCTCACGCAGGACAAGGTTACCGTAAGAGTGAACTTTACCTGCAACTACCGTATTACCGATTTCGTAAAGGTGTTCTCCGAAACGGATGACTACCTTGACCAGCTGTATATGCGAGCTCAGCTTGCAATCCGCGAATATGTCGGAAGGTACAAGCTTGACGAAATTCTCGGTGAGAGGGAGGCTATGTCAAGGTATATTCTCACATCGCTCTCCGGCGGTGCGAAGGAGCTTCACCTTGAAATATGCGACGGCGGTGTCAGGGATGTTATTCTTCCCGGTGAAATCCGTGACATTATGAACACGGTTCTTGTTGCGGAAAAGAAGGCTCAGGCGAGCGTAATCACAAGACGCGAGGAGGTTGCCTCCACAAGATCGCTTCTCAACACGGCAAAGCTTATGGAGGAGAACAAGACTCTTTACAGACTCAAGGAAATGGAGTATATCGAAAGAATCTGCGAAAACGTAGGTAACATCAACCTCGGAGCGCAGGATCTCCGAAGTCTTATTTCCACCCTTGCAGGGCAGGGGACAAATTAAATCGGCTCGGATTTGTAAGGGTAAATCCGATGCCGTAAAACAAAGTATAAATACGGAAAGGATTTACGAAAATGCTTACAATAAAAGGAAAGCACAACAGTGCAGTCTGCTACGCCGACACCGTTGAGGACGGTGCAATTGAGCAGATAACCACCGTTTGCGATATGGCGGAGCTTTCGGACTGCAAAATAAGAATAATGCCCGATGTTCATTCGGGCAAGGGATGTACAATCGGTACATCAATGACAATAAAGGACAAAATAGTACCTGCGATGGTCGGTGTCGATATCGGATGCGGTATGTATACCGTAAGCCTTGGCAAAGCCGATATCGACCTTGCCGACTTCGACGGTGCCGCCCACGGAATTCCGAGCGGAAGAGACACCTGGGAGGGCAGGGTTGAGCGATTTGACCTTACTCCTCTTAGGTGCTACAGAAGTCTTAAGCACACAAAAAGACTTGAGCGAAGCCTCGGCACGCTCGGTGGCGGAAACCACTTTATCGAGATAGATATTGACAGCGAGGGAAACAAATATCTCGTTATCCATTCGGGAAGCAGAAACCTCGGAAGACAGGTTGCGGAGATTTATCAGCAGCTTGCAATAGACCTTAACACGGGCAAGGAGGAGTTTTTCAACACCCGTGACGAGCTTATCCGCACCTACAAGGAGCAGGGCAGAAGAGGTGAGATTCAGGACACCCTTAAAAGACTTCAGAAGGAGTTCAGCGCCAAGGAGCCTACCTTGCCGCCCGACCTCTGCTATCTTTACGGAAGCTATATGGATGATTATCTTCACGACGTTGATATCTGTCAGAAATTCGCAATGCGAAGCCGTGAGAAAATGGCGGAGATTCTTCTCGGTAAGATGGGCCTTGAGGCGGTATCGTCATTCCATACGGTACACAATTATATAGATGTTGACGAGATGATACTCCGTAAGGGAGCGGTCAGCGCAAAGAAGGATGAGCTTCTTCTTATCCCCATAAATATGCGTGACGGCGCACTTATCTGCAGAGGGCTCGGAAACGACGAGTGGAACTTCTCAGCTCCCCACGGTGCCGGAAGACTTATGTCGAGAAGCTCCGCCTTTGAGCGGCTCACAATGGAGCAATACAAAAAGGAGATGGAGGGCATTTACACAACCTGCGTGAACGACGATACCCTTGACGAGTCTCCCATGGCGTACAAGAGCATGGATGAGATTGTAAAGAACATTGCTCCCACGGCGGAGATTATCCGTACAATAAAGCCTATATACAACTTCAAGGCGTCAATGTAAGCAAAAAAGCCTCGGAAAACGAAATTTCCGGGGCTTTGTTTTTTATCTTTCGTTCAGGAATGCCGCTCTGTATCCGCCGGGGGTGATTCCGCAATGCTTTTTGAATACCCTTGAAAAATAGGAGGTGTCGGGAATTCCTACGGATTTTGCGATTTTTTCTATCGGCATTTCCGTGGTGGAAAGAAGTGTCATCGCTCTGTTTATACGCATTTTGGTAAGGTAAATCTGCGGAGAAAGACCGTAGAACGCACCGAATCTGCGGATAAAATATGTGGTCTGCATAAATGCTTTTTCCGCAAGCTCCTCCGTTTTTATCGGCTTGTCAAGGTTTTCCGACATATACTCAAGCACGGGGGCGAAAAGCTTGCTGTCACGGCCGTTCTTGCTCCTGTGTGACTTTGTGTATTCGCCTATGATTTTTATTATGTTGGCACACCATACGATATCAAAAATCGGCTCGCGACGCATTTCCTTTCTGCAGGAGGATTCGAAGTATTCTCGCATTTCCGCACCGTTTGCTATATCCACGGCGAAGTCGCCCTCGCAAAGGTCGAGGTATTCCATAAGGTCCTCGCCCTCTACTTGTGCCGAGAATGCCATCTCGTACATTACGAAGTCATCGGAGGCGTGAGTGTACGACCTCTTTTTGCCCTTGGGCAGAAAGGCAAGCTGTCCCGCCTTTACCATAAAGCTCTTGTCGTCTATGCTTATAAAGCATTCGCCGCTTATGACATAGAAGAATGTGTCGTTTATTCCGATGTGTCCGAGGCGGTCGCCCTTCCAGACGGTGGGCGGGACGTGAAGCCATACGTCTATCGGCTGTACGGTTACTTTACCTTTGATGTATTCGGTTCTCTTCATACCGGCTCCTTGTGAAATTCTGTATTATATAAGTACAAAATAATACTATGATTTATAAATATCAATATATATAAGGATTTTTAAAAATAATCGAATTATAAAATAATCCACAAAAACGCAAAATAATCCATTGACTTATTAAGTGTAACACTTTATAATGGTTTTGTCAAGGCTTTCTTTGAAGCTTATATATTACATATAAAAAAGGAAGGTACAGGTTATGAAAAAATATGTTTTGGTGGGCTGCGGCTCCAGAGGCTCGGGCGCATATGCGATGCCTCTCATAAAGAAATACGCGGACTGTGCACAGCTTTGCGGTGTATATGACATAAACAGAAAAAGGGCGGAGCTTATCTCCAAGGAATCCGGTGTTGACATTCCCGTTTTTGACGATTTTGACACAATGCTTGAAACGGTGAAGCCCGACAAGGTAATCGTTACCTCCAAGGACTGCACACACAACGAATACATAGTAAAGGCAATGGAGTTCGGCTGTGATGTTATCACGGAAAAGCCCATAACCACCGACTTTGACAAGGCTCAGGCGATAATCGATGCCAAGAGAAAAACCGGCAAGGATATCACCGTTACCTTCAATCTTCGCTTCAGCCCCTTTTGCGCAAGGGTAAAGGAGATTGTCGCTACGGGTGTTATCGGCGATGTTCTCAGCGTACACTTTGAGTGGATGCTTGACACAAAGCACGGCGCGGACTATTTCAGACGCTGGCACAGAGAAAGAGAAAACTCGGGCTCTCTGCTTGTCCACAAGTCCACGCACCATTTCGACTATGTAAACTGGCTTCTTGACGACGAGCCCGTAGCAGTAAACGCATACGGTACAAGACGATTTTACGGTCACACAAGAGAAGAAAGAGCGGAAAGATGTCTTGACTGTCCCTACAAGGACAAGTGCGAGTATCCGCTTGACATCACCAAGGGTGAATACAAGAAGCTCTACCTCGACTGCGAGAGCGAGGACGGCTACTTCCGTGACAAGTGCATTTTCTCGGACGAAATCAACATTGAGGACAGTGTGAGTGTAAATGTTCAGTATAAGAAGGGTGCTGTTATGAGCTATTCTCTCACGGCACACTCACCCTATGAGGGATATCACCTTGTTCTCAACGGTACAAAGGGCAGACTTGAGATTGACAAGATTTCCACCGAGCTTCCCGGCTACAGAGAGGAATCCAAGGAAGCAATCAGAGTACACAACAGACGCGGTGAGGTTATCACCTACAACCTTCCCGCCCGCTCCGCAGAGGGACACGGCGGTGCAGACGGTGAGCTTCGCGACTGGCTGTTCAGAGGCGTTGAAATAAGACCCGAGCTTCAGCAGGCGGCGGGGCTCCGTGCGGGACTTATGTCTATCGGCATAGGTATGGCGGCGAATGTTTCTATGAAGGAAGAGAGAAGAGTTTGGCTTTCGGAGTTTTATAAGGGAATTGAGGATATAAGATAAAATGCATAATGCATAATGCATAATGCATAATTGAGGTCGATTCCTTTGGAATCTTCATTTGATTAAATTAGGGTTTGTGAGGGTGACGCACCGCAACAATGTAGGGCGTGACGACCTCGGCACGCCGTGGCAGGAATCGCAATGGTAGCAATTTGCACGATTGCCTGAGGGTGCACAAATCCAATTATATGTTGAAATTCGGTTTGTTAATCCAAGGTGTGCATAAATGGCAAGGTAACGGCGCGCAAAAGACCGCAAGCGGTCTTCGTCGTCGCGCCCTACCAAGACCTCCAAGACCGTAAGCGGTCTTCGCGGTCTTCTGAAGAATTCTCCGAATTCTTCCCCATGATGTACCCGAAACCATCCCGATAAATTCCAATTTTGCGAAATGCCCGAGGAGCGGGCGAACAATGTTCGCCCCTACCAAGACCGTAAACGGTCTTTTGAAGAATCCTACGGATTCTTCTACGATACACCCCAACAGAGCGATAAACCCCAATTTATTATTGAAAAATCCCCTTGTGACGCCGCCGTCGTTTGGCGGCGTTACAACGGAACGCAACATAAACATTGCACCGCACCAGCCACGGAATGAGCCCCCGACCGTGGGTTGGGAGGGGGCGGAGCCGAATCGCGGGCACCGAACCCCGAAATTAGACCGAGGTAAATTGCGCGAAAGTGCCTGTCGGGGCGTCCCGACAAATTCCAATTTTGCATTTCTAACATTCACAAAAAGGGAGGCTGGTTTATCATTATTACACGAATAAAAAACGGTACTTTAATAACAGATACCCTTGTCACGGATAAATATCTTTATATAAAAGATGACAGAATTCTCGATATAACAAACGAAAATCTGCCCTTCGACAGAGAAATGGACGCGCAGGGACTTTATGTTTCTCCCGGGTTTATTGATATTCATACCCACGGTGCGGGTGGATACAGTTTTACTACGGGCAGTGTTGATGATATCCTCGGCGGCGCTTATACCCACGCGAAATTCGGTACTACTACCATATTTCCGACGGCGAGCACGGCTTCGGGGGAGACTCTTTTGCGGTATCTTGAAAACGTGAAGGAGGCTATGAAGCGGAACAGGGCGGGTATGCCTTATATCGCAGGCTCTCATCTCGAAGCACCATATTTTGCTCTGTCGCAGATGGGCGGGCAGAATCCCGATTATATCCGTAACCCCGACCCATCGGAATATGAGAATTTCCTGAAGGTGGCGGACGGTACTCTTCGCCGTGTTACTTTCGCCCCCGAGCTTTGCGGAGCATCCGAGCTTTGCGATTTCCTTGTGAGAAACGGAATTGTTGCCTCCTACGGTCATACCGATGCCGTGTATTCCGAGATAAAGCCGCTGATTGACAAGGGCTGTACTCTTGCGTGTCACATTTATTCAAGCATGAGTCTTATGACAAGAAGAAACCTCATAAGAAATCTTGGTGCGGTTGAGACCTCCTACCTTGAGGATGCGGTGACGGTTGAGGCTATATGCGACGGAATACATCTTCCGCCCGAGCTTCTGAAGCTTGTCTACAAAATCAAGGGCGCGGACAAAATCTGTCTTATCACCGACTCTATAATCGCCGCAGGTGTTGATCCCGACGATTTTAATTCGGGTAAATACGGCAACAACGAGCGTACCTTTGTGGCAAACGGCATCTGCTATCTCAAGGATATGACATCCTTCAGCGGAAGCATTGCGACCACAGACCGACTTGTGAGGGTTATGCATAAGCAGGTTGGTGTACCACTTACGGAATGCATAAAGATGATGTGCGAAAATCCTGCAAGAGTTATGAAGCTGTCCTTGAGGGGCGCACTTCGTGAAGGATATTTTGCGGACATTGTTTTCTTTGATGAGGATATAAACGTCAAAAAGGTAATTATCGAGGGCGAGGAGCTTATCGAAAAATAACGCTGATACAAGGAAGTGATTTATTTGATTACGAAAATAACAAACGGAATAATTATAACAGACACCCTTGAAAAAGGTAAAAATCTATATTTTGAAGACGGAAAAATCACCGCAATAACAGCGGAAAATCTGCCCTTTGACAGAGAAATCGATGCAGGGGGCAAGTATGTTTCGCCGGGGTTTATTGATATTCATACCCACGGTGCAGGCGACTGCGATTTTGCGGACAATGACAAGGAGCTTATTCTCAAGGCGTGCAATACTCACGCAAAATACGGCACGACCACCATTTTCCCGACCTGTACCTCCAGCTCATTTGAGGATACATTGAAATTTGTGGAAAACATAAGAGAGCTTATGAAGGAGAACGCTCCCGGTAAGCCCTATATCGCAGGCTCGCATCTTGAAGGACCGTACTTCGCAGACGGACAGAGAGGGGCGCAGAATCCCGCATACATAAAGGCTCCCGTTCCCGAGGAATACACAAAATTTTATGAGGCAGCGCAGGGTACTCTTTCGAGAATCAGCTTTGCTCCCGAGCTTGACGGGGGATTGGAGCTTTGCGACTATTTGCGTGAAAGAAATGTGGTAGCCTCCTTCGGTCACACAGACGGAGTTTATAGCGAGCTGAAGCCTGCAATAGACAGAGGGTGCAAGCTTGCGACTCATCTTTATTCGGGTATGAACTGTGTTACACGAAGGAATCTTATAAGAAATTTAGGTGCTGTTGAAACCACCTTCCTTGAGGATGATGTGTATGCCGAAATAATCTGCGACGGTATTCATCTTCCCGTGGAGGTTTTGAAGCTGATTATCAAAATCAAGGGTGTAGACAAGCTTTGCATGATAACAGACTCAATGTGTGCGGCAGGTATGGGAGAGGGCAATTTTGTGATTGGCTCAAGAAAAGACGGACTTCCCGTTGTTGTAAAAAACGGTGTTGCTTATCTTACCGATATGACGGCGTTTGCGGGCAGTATTGCCACAAGTGACAGACTCGTGAGGGTTATGCACAAGGATGTTGGAATGCCGCTTGCCGACTGCATCAAGATGATGTGTGAGAATCCCGCAAAGGTGATGAAGCTTACGGACAGAGGTCGTCTTGCGGTGGGATATGTTGCGGACGTCGTGGTGTTTGATGAGGATATTGCGGTTGAGAAGGTGATTTGTGGGGGAGAAGAGGTTTGGTAATGCATAATGCATAATGCATAATGCATAATTGAGGTTGGAAGCTTCGCTTCCTTCGATTGGAATATTTTTTGATAAATTATATTTAAAACCATTTACAAATTCAATATAGTATGATATAGTTTATATGACTATTGCAGAACACAAACGGCAATTGGAAAAATTAAGATAATTAAAATAAAACATATAACGAAAGGAAAAAGACTATGGAAATCAGAATTTGCAAGGACAGATACGAGCTCGGTAAGAGTGCCGCAAAGCACGTGGCTCAGGTGCTTCGTGAGGTTATTGCGGAAAAGGGAACTGCCAGAATTGTTCTCTCTACGGGTGCTTCTCAGTTTGACACAATTGAGGCTCTTACAAAGGAAGAGGGCATCAAGTGGGACTGTGTTGAAATGTTCCATCTTGACGAGTATGTAAATCTTCCCGTAACACATCCCGCAAGCTTCAGAAAGTATCTTCAGGAAAGATTCGTTGACAAGGTTGCTCCTCTTAAGGCTGTTCACTTTGTTGACGGCACACAGGAATGCATCGCAGACCTTACAAAGGAGCTTCGCTCCGCTCCCATCGACATCGGTCTTATCGGTATCGGTGAAAACGGTCACATCGCATTCAACGATCCGCCCGCAGACTTTGACACAAGAGAGGCTTACATCATCGTAAACCTTGACGAAAAGTGCAAGCAGCAGCAGATGGGCGAGGGCTGGTTTGCTACTATGGACGATGTTCCGAAGCAGGCTGTATCTATGACAACTTATCAGATTATGCAGTGCGAAAGAATCGTTTCCTGCGTTCCTTACGCTGTTAAGGCTGACGCTATCGAAAAGACTCTTACAGCAAAGGAAACAACAAACATTGTTCCCGCAACACTTTTGAAGGAGCACTCCGATTTCATTCTCTATATCGACAGCGAAAGTGCTTCCAAGGTTGTTAAGTTTTAATTGAATTATGACGGATTGAGTGTATCCCTCGGGGTACACTTTTTCTTTTAAAATACAGTTGACAAAGCGGGTTTGCGATAGTATAATTACAGTAAAGGCGAGGCTTTTCGAAAAAGCAATATTTTTATAAAACTCGTCGATTTCATTATATATTATAATAAAAAATCGGTGTATTCTAGAAAAAAATAAACTTTTCATTGGAGGATATAATAATGAAAAAAGTAACCTTATCCGAGCTTACACTTCGTGAAAAAATAGGACAGACAGCGGCTCTCCGTGCAGCCTTCCTTACAAAGGTTGAGGATGTTGACGATTACATAAAGAATAACCCCTATGGTATACTCTGGACACAGGGCAATATCAAAATGGATTTTGTAAATATGGCGGAGGAAAGTGTGGAGAATGCCATATACAACGCCGATATTTACAACAGAGCGAGAAACAAGCATTTCAGCTCTCTTATGAAGGTGCCGTTCCTCGGTGCAATGGATGCGGAAAGAGGCTGCGGAAGTACGTTCCCCTTTTTTTCGGTAACAACATCCAACACGGGTATAGGCTCTGTCGGAGATGTCAAGGCGGCATACGACCACGGAAAATACATTGCTTCAGAAATTAAGGCGTGCGGTGTGAAGTGGCTTTGGGGACCTGTTTGCGATAATCCCTCTCCCTTTTGCTCGGTGAGTCTTACAAGAGGCTTTTCCGATAAGCCCGATGAAATAATCGAGATGACAAACGAATATGTAAAGGGTGTTCAGTCCGAGGGGGTTGCGGCAACACTCAAGCATTTCCCCGGTGCTGACAGAGATGAATATCGTGATTCTCACTTCTCGGATTATGCCATAAGACAGAATTACGAGGATTGGTACGAAAGACAGGGACGTGTATTCAAGGCAGGGATAGATGCAGGTGCATACTGTGTAATGGTAGGTCATACCGTGTTCCCTGCGCTGGATGATACAAAAATGAACGGCAGATATGTTCCCGCAACTCTTTCGAGAAAGATGGTAACAGAGGTTCTTAAGGAGAAAATGGGCTTTAAGGGCGTTGTTATAACCGATGCTGTCGGAATGCGTTCGCTTACTGCTATGTTTACAAATGCCGAGGACTTTTATGCGGCTCTCTACAATGCAGGTAATGACGTAATTCTCGGTCCGAATCATATTGATTTTATTGACATTGTGGAAAAGGCTGTGCTGAATGGCAAAATCCCCATGGAAAGAATCGACGATGCCTGTGAGCGTGTGCTTGAGCTTAAGGAAAAGCTTGGTCTTTGGGATGAGGACTACGACGAGCTTGCCTTGTCCGAGAGAGAAAGTATAAGAGATGAAACCGCAAAAATGTGTAAGGAGTACGCCCCTAAATCCATTTCCTGGATGAGCAGAAAAAACAATCTTGTTCCCGTGAAAAAAGAGGAGATAAAGAAGGTTGCGGTATGCTATATCGGATATACAAAGCTTGTTCTTGATGCGTTGGAAAATCATTTAAGACCCGAGTTTGAAAAGCGTGGTGCAAGTGTTACCATATTCGAGGATATAAAAAATGCGGCTCACATGAAGGAGGTTGCCGATAACAACGACCTTATTCTGTATGTTGCTCATATTGCACCTCATCAGCCCTACGGAATGGGTGGCTTTGTTATGGAAAAGGCTTCACAGTTTACAAATATTCTTTCTGCAGGTGCGGAAAAGAGCATATGCATTTCAACGGGCTCACCCTTTATTTACAACGACTGGTTCCCTGCTGCGGAGAACTTTCTGAATCTTTATTGCATCTGTCCCGAATATTTTCAGGCACTTGTTGAGGGAATTTACGGCGAGTGTGAGCTTACGGGTACCTGCTCCTACAATGCAGATCCGCTTGCTCCCAGACTTTAATGCTTACGAATAAAATTCGTATTTGCCGAAACATATTGACAAGTACATTAAAATAAAGTATAATCCAGACAAGCATAAAAATGCTAAAAAAAGGAGAACAGCTATGACGGAAATCAAGGTTAACCTTTTGGAAAAGGGCGGCAAAATAAAGCCGATGAACGGAGTCAACAACGGTCCTATCGACGGCGGAATCCGTAATTCCTACAACAATTTCGACACCTACAAGGCGGCGTGTATTCCCTTTGCAAGAAATCACGATGCTTCCTTCTGTGCGTCATACGGCGGTGAGCATATTGTTGACGTGCACAGAATTTTCCGTAATTTCGATGCGGACGAAACAAATCCCGAAAGCTACATCTTTGAGCCTACAGACAAGTACATAGCGACAACACTTGCGGCAGGTACACAGATTTTCTACAGACTTGGTGCGTCCATTGAGCACGGCTACAAATTCGGTACGAAGGTTCCCAAGGATTTTGCGAAATGGGCGAGAATCTGTGAGCATATCATAAGACACTACAACGAGGGCTGGGCAAACGGCTTCTATCATAACATCGAATACTGGGAAATCTGGAACGAGCCCGATTTAGGCATCTTCGAAGGTGCAAGTCCCTGCTGGCAGGGTAATGCGGAGCAGTTCAACGAGCTTTACTGTGTTACCTCAAAGCACCTCAAGGAAAAATTCCCCAATCTTAAAATCGGCGGATGTGCCTTCTACAATCCCAAGGAAAACCCGCTTAAGACGATGATTCTCGACAGCGTTGTAAAGGGCGAGGCTCATATGGACTTCTTCTCCTTCCATTGGTACGGAAGATTCGCCGCAGAGCTTGCTCCGTACATCAGAAAGAACAGAGAAACCCTTGATTCGCTGGGACTTTCCCATATACCTATGGTGCTTAACGAATATAACTACATCAAGAGCTTCTCGGGCGAGAACTGGAAGGATTCCTTGAAGGCGGAAAAGAATCTCAAGGGCTCTGCCTTTATTTCATCCATAATGTGTATGGGTCAGCACGAGCCACTTGATATGCTTATGTATTACGATGCAAGACCCTGCGCAATGAACGGTCTTTTCAAGAATGAAACCTTTGAGTGCCTTAAGGGATATTACACCTTTATGATGTACTTGGAGCTTGTAAAGCTCGGCACTCACATTCCCACGGACTACATGAAGGAAGACATCTACAGCTGTGCCGCAACTGACGGTGATAATTCTGCTGTGATGCTTTCCTATTACAACGATGCGGACGAGGCTGAAGCAAGGACGGTAAAGCTTGAATTCGAAGGTGGCAATATGCCCTTGAGAGTGAAGGTTTATGTTCTTGACGAGGAAAAGGACCTTGAGCCTGTTCGTGAGGAAATCTTCTCGGCGGACAAGTTCTCGGTGCTTATTGATATGACAATAAATTCTTCCGTGCTTGTGAAGCTTGAGAAGATGTGAAAGGAATAAATTCAGATGGCAGACAGCAAATACATTTCCCCTAACGAAACACTTGGAAAAACAGACAACGAAAGTATATCCCTTGCGGTTGCAAGGGCTAAGGAAACGGGCGAAAACAAGGTAGTTATCCCGAAGCACAATGACAGAACAGACTCCGATATATGGGTGATTGAGGATACGGTATATCTTCCGAGCGACATTGAAATAGTTATCGACAATGCTCATTTAAGGCTTGCCGACGGAGTTTATTGTCAGATTTTTGCAAACAGCGCTGTTCTTTGCAATGAGGAGAGAACATTCGAAAACGAGCAGTACAATATCAGAATCTGCGGTAAGGGCAAGGCTGTGCTCGACGGCGGAAATTACAACGGTCTTTCCGAACGTACAAGCGGAATGGATGGGCTTCCCCACATTATAAAAAATACGACGATACTTTTTGTAAACTGTCGCAATATCACGGTTGAAAACATTTCCGTTATAAATCAGAGATACTGGGGTATGACCAATGTTTTCGTAAGGGAATCGGTATTCAGAAATATTTATATAGAATCCAACTGGTCAAGATTTGCGGACGGTGTTCATTATCCCGACGAGCTTCCGCGGAATTACGATGAAATATACGTCAAGAACGCCGACGGAATAGATTTGCGTGTGGGATGCCATGATATTCTTATTGAAAATATCAGCGGATTTGCAGAGGACGATATGATTGCTCTCACAGCGCTGGGCGGCTTTGAAAAGAGGCTCGGCTATTATGTTACGGGTAAGGTTACGGATATCTGCAATGTGAAAATCAGAAATATTTCGGGTGATTCCGCGTGCAGTCTTGTAAGGCTTCTTTGCAACAGCGGTAACAAAATGCACGATATAGAAATCGACGGTGTTTCAAGCGTTGAATTTCCCGACCACGGCAGTTTCGGGAAAAATCCGATGCTTGTAAGAGTCAGCGACAGAAAAGACAGATACGTTAACCTTGCACCTATGGAAAAGGGTGATATGAGAAATATAACCGTGCGTAATCTCATTTCCGATGCACAGTATGCACTTACGCTTTACAATGACCTTGAAAATATCACGGTGGAAAACATAACTGCAATTTCGGGAAATGCCATCGGATGCAACACCGGTGACGCCCGTCTTTACGGCTTCAGATGCAGTAATATCCGCTGTCTCGGTGACGGCGAGGAGCTTTGCGGAGATATAACAGTTGAAAGCTTTGCGGAATGATTGCGGATGAGGGGTCCCCTCGGCAATACAAAATTTATTCAAATAGATCTCGCAAAGCAAAAACAAAATTTCAGATAAAACAACGTACAAGGGCGAAGGTGACTTTGCCCTTTTTTGTCGGATTTTTTGTGTTTTGTTCCACGATGTGCTTGACAGCTCTTTTTCTCTGTGCTATAATCCGGGCAGAATGACAGTTTACGGAGGCTTGTATGAAAAAATTCAATCCCTTTCTTTTCTTGCCGAATGTGAGATTTACGGAAAATACCAAACTTAAGGTTTGCCGTGCGAAAAAGGACAATAAGATATATCTCGAAGAAGGCTATACCGCTACGCCGCATATCGAGTGGGAGCAGAGAGTGGACAACGGTTATCCCAACGTGTTTTACGACAGTGAATACATGGAGTATCGTATGTACTATTCGGTATTTATAAGAGATGACTCACACCGTGAAACAAGCCTTGAGGACAGAAAAACTTCCACCTACCGTGAAACCGGTACAAGGGAAAGTGCAATACTTTTTGCCCGTTCGAAGGACGGCGAAGTTTGGGAAAGACCCAAGCTCGGTGTATGCAATTACGGCGGAAGCACGGACAATAACATTGTCATGAGAAAAGTTCACGGCGCAGGTGTTTTCAGGGATGAGAGGGAACCGGATAAAGAAAAGCGTTATAAAATGATCATTCATAACGACGAAAATCATCATATGGCAGTAAGCTTTTCTCCGGACGGTATACATTGGAAAGAGCCTTGCGACTGGATAGGCTGTGACCCATTCGGAGATACGCACAATTATGCGTGGTTTGATGAGGTGGCAGGCAAATACAGAGTGATCACTCGTATATGGACGGACAATCAGAGGATCCCCGCGCTGTGCGAAAGTGAGGATTTTATACACTGGTCGGAGCCGAGGGAGGTATACCGCGGTGACGGACTTGACGATCAACTGTACTCCATGCCGGTATTCATAAAGGACGGTATATATTACGGTCTCGGCTCATTCTTCCACGGTGGTGACAGAACGGCATCCGATTTTGACTGCGTAGACCTTGAGCTTCTTGTCAGCGGTGACTGTAAAAATTGGAACAGAATTGAAAGGAAAGCTCCGTTTATAGAAAGGGGCAGGGGTACTTACGGCGACGGTGAAGCCGATTGCGGATGTATATATGCTTCCGTACCGACAGAGTGCGGTGAAGAATACCGCATATATTATTACGGCGGTAACGGACAGCACACCAATTTCCGCGAAACCTCTCTTATGAGTGCGAGCATACACAGAGACGAGCTTGCGATGTATACATCGGAAATCGGCAAGACTTCAAGAATAATAACTCCGATGCGAGATGTGCCGAAGGACGGCTTGTACATAAGGGCAAAGCTTTATGAGGGCGCAAGTGTGCGTGTAGGTATATCGGAATTTTTCACCATACACAGACAGCCGCAGTTTGCGGACGGCTTCTCTCCTGAGGATTGCAGTCTTGAAAGGGTTGCCGAAAATGTATACAAGGTGGTTTTCAAAGGCGATATAGGCGCATTGGAGGGCAAGAAATGCTTTGTTTTTGAGTTTTCCGAGGCGGAAATGTTCGGATATTACGAATAAATACCGCATTTTGATGTCATAAAAATACAAAGGTACCCGAAAAATACATTTACATATACACGTTTTGGGTTTATAATTTCAATGGATTTTAGTGAAAGTAAATTCCCGAAAGGATGTAAATTATGAAAAAGATATTTTTTATCGGCGACTCTATCCGTCAGGGCTATGACAACTATGTAAGGGAAAGCATGGAGGGCATTGCGGAGGTTTTTGCACCCGGTGAAAACTGCCGTTTTGCGGAGTATACTCTCCGTAATATCCACTATTGGAAGGATGCACTTAAATGCGGTGACGATGTCGACCTTGTACACTGGAATGTGGGTCATTGGGACACTCTGCGTATTTACGGTGACGATTGCCTTACAAGAGCCGAGGTCTTTGCTGATTATATCGAGAGAATCCAGTCAAGGCTTGAATTCCTTTTCCCCAAGGCGAAATTCGTTTTTGCGACCTCAACTCCCGTGCGTGAGGAGGATTTCATTGAGGAATTCGAGATGAGGTATAACAAGGATATCGACAGATACAATAAAATCGCAATCGGTGTACTTGAAAAGCACGGCGTTGTTGTAAACGATTTGTGGTCTGTGCTTATTGACCGTCCCGACCTTGACAAGCTTCATTCCGACCAGACACACTATTACACGCCCGATGCAACAGAGCTTCTCGGCGGACAGGTGAACAAGGTTATCTGCGAAGTGCTTGGCATAGATTACGCTACTCTGAAAACTCCTGACAAGAGCAAATATTCCCGTCCCGAGGTCAGAGG
>JAFYPA010000067.1 GCA_017560085.1 Clostridia bacterium | reverse complement strand
TTCAAGGACGTAGTTCTTGAATGGCATTTTGCTTCTTTTTTGCTATAGAAAAAGAAGTGCCCGCCGCATAGGCGCCCAAGACCGTCGAGGTCTTAAAGAAATTCGGAGAATTTCTTTCAAAAGGTAAGGACATTGAAGTTGTTCCGCCAAAAGGTATGCACCACGAACATCCCGACAAACCCCAATTTAAACAATCGAAGATTCCGAAGCAATCATCCCCCGCCAAAACCTATCCCCTGAATCCTGATTTCCCAATCAAACCAAAATACACAGTCCGTATCTCCCGAAGAACTCACAGCCTTAAATACTCATTGTGAATTGTGCATTATGAACCGCGCATTCAATTGTGCACATTGCTGATTCGTGCCAAAATTTCTCCCGCAAAATGACTATTTTCGCAAAATAACCTATTTACAAGGACAATAAGCTGTGCTATAATATCGGTAATAATCAGCCGTCCTCGGACGGTGTTAACGGAAAGGAAATTACAATGAAAAAACAAATTATTGCATTTGCGCTTGCGGCACTTCTTGCCGTTCCCGGTGCTGTGGGTGTTACTTACGCACAGGAGACAAGTGCGGCTGTTACCTCATCTGTCAAGGCTGAGGAAAAGATTATTTATCTTGCAGGCGAGGAAAAGGGCAACGATATGAACGACGGCTCTACTCAGTATAAGCCGGTTGCTTCCCTTAAAAAGGCGATAGAGCTTCTCGGTGCAGAGGGCGGTCACATTAAAATTGTAGGCACATATGACCACAAGGAGGGCTTCGGCGAAACCGCAAAGAGAGGTCATGTTACTCTCTCCGGTGTTGACGGCTCTGCAAAGCTTGTTTACACAAAGACATGGGGCATCGGCGGTGATACCACCATTGAAAACATCAACTGGGAAGTAAATGCGAACAGCATCTTCCTTCTCGCTAAGGGCTATACCCTCGAAATCGGCAGCGGTGTTACCGTTACAAAGGGTACAAATGTAGGTAACTATATGTCAATCCGCGGCGGTGGCGATACAAATGTTATTGACGGTGATACTCATATCATCCTTCGAAGCGGTACATTCTCCGCAATCTACGGCGGTACCGCAAACAGAAACGTAAACGGTAATACTCTTATCGAAATTTACGGCGGTACATTCACAGGCTCCGTAAACGGCGGTAACAACTCTTACCTCAAGGATTCTCCCGGACAGATTACGGGCGACACCACCATCAGAGTTTACGGCGGTGATTTCTCCAACTGCGCTTATTTCTCGGGCTCTGACGGCTCCGACCACGCAAAGGTTCTCGGAACAAGAACCCTTGACCTTCGTAAGTTCGACGGTGAAATTTCCGGCGAGATGATGAAGAACTTCGATAAGGTTCTCTTCCCGACCGAAAAGAAGGACTACGAAATCAACTCCGATGCGAAGTACATCACAGGCTACGACAACGGTGACGGCACATTCAGATTCAACCCCGCGGGAAATATCACAAGAGCCGAGGCTGTTACAATCATCTCAAGACTTCTTGGCGGCGCAGAGGAGCTTAAGGGCAAGGTTACAAGCGCATACTCGGATGTCCCCGCAGATAAGTGGTACCACGATGCAATCGCAATTCTTGAGGATGCGGGTTACCTTCAGTACTTTGAGGGCAACTTCCAACCCGATAAGAAGATTACAAGAGCGGAATTCGTTGAAATTCTCTCCAACATCGGCAACGGTACATTCAAGAATGTAAGCTTTACCGACATTGACGACACACATCCCCTTTATGCATCCGTTCGCTGGGCAGCCTCCAACGGAATCGTAAACGGCTACGACAACGGCGACGGTACGTTCAGCTTCAAGCCCGACGGTGAAATCACAAGAGCAGAGGCTGTAACGGTAATCAACAGATTCATCGGCAGAAATACGGTAAACGCCGAAAAGTATTCCTTCACAGACGTTCAAGACCACTGGGCAGCTCCCCAGATTGAAGCCTCCGCTGACCCCGAAAAGGCAGGTAAGGCTGTAACTGTCGAAAGCGAAATGGCAAAGCTTGAGGTTTCCGCAAAGGCATACATCGACTATGCAAAGGCTCAGGACGGCAAGGGCACAGACAAGGTTGTTGCGGCTGTAAACTACGGTGCAGACACTCTTGAGGAATCCATCAAGAACAGCGAAAGCGAATACAAGCTCGGCGAGGGTGCAAGATACTGGTACGTATCTCCCAACGGTGACGACAAGAACGACGGTAAGACACCCGAAACAGCAAAGAAAACCGTAGGTCATATCGGCGCAGAGGACGGAAAGCTCAAGCCCGGTGACGTTGTACTCTTTGAAAGAGGCGGCGAATGGAGAGGTCAGAAGCTCTGGACAAAGCCCGGCGTAACATACTCCGCATACGGCGAAGGACCTAAGCCCATTCTCAACCGCTCACCTCTCAACGGTGCGGACAAGACTCTCTGGACACTTGTTGAGGGCACAACAAACCTCTGGAAGTACACGGGCAAGATTATGGACTGCGGCACTCTCGTTCTCGACAACGAAAAGCACGCATTCAAGCATACTCCCTCTTACATAAACGGCAAGTATATGAAGACAAACACAAGTGAGGTGTTCGACCCCAAGAAGCACCTCACAAAGGATCTTGATTTCGTACAGCTTGACTACACAAAGGTAGGCACAAACCCCAGCCTTGACCAGACTGATTGCTACGGCACACTCTACTTCAGATGCGACAACGGTAACCCCGGTGAGGTGTTCAAGTCTATCGAGTTTGCCGTTCGTGACCACGGTATGGTTTGTATGAAGGACGTTACAATCGATAACATCGAGGTAAGAAACGCAGGTGCACACGGTATTTCCTCAGGTAACTGTAAGAATCTCACGGTACGTAACTGTGTATTCGAATGGATCGGCGGCGGTATTCAGGGCTACACAAACGGCTATCCCACAAGATACGGTAACGCCGTTGAAACCTGGGGCTCCTCCGACAATATGCAGGTTTACAACAACTACATAAATCAGGTATACGACGCAGGTATCACCAACCAGTACAGACAGGATCCGGGCGAGCCCGAGGTAGCGTTTGTAAACTCCAAGTTCTACGGCAACGTAATCAGAAACGCAAAGTACCCCATTGAAATCTTCCTCCATCAGCCCACAGACGAAAGCAAGGGCATCACAAATCAGCTTATCGAGTACAACTACTTTATGAACATCGGTAAGGGTCTTTCCCAGCAGGCAACCGACGGCACAACAGCGGCAGGCATCAAGTGCGGCGGTCAGCAGAATCCCGCAAAGGACTACGTTATAAAGAACAACGTATTCTACACAAGTACCTCGGGACTCTTTGAAATAGGTGCGGCAAAGCCCGAATGGCTCGGAAAGCTCACAGGCAACATCTACGTTCAGACAATGGGTGCGAAGCTCGGTACGTACAACAAGATTAACTACGCATACGATGCAAGCGTTCCCGCTCACTTTGACACAATCGGTGAGGACGGCGAGGTTATCGTTTACGTTAAGTAATTTATCTGAATTTTAAATAAGAGAATTTCCCGATGGAGTGTTCTGTCGGGAAATTTTTTGTTTTGGGGGATTTCGGAAGAAATGATAAATATCAATGCACAAATGATAAACGGCGGTGTTGACAAATCGGGGAAAGAGGGATATAATCAAATTGCATATATTCTTACTTAAAAAGGAGATTTTATATGAAAACACCAAGAGTAGAAGACCTCACCCTGCGTGAGAAAATAGGACAAACTCTTATATTCAACCACTCCAACCTCGGAAAGCTTGAAAATCCGAAGGAGTACTTCAAAAATAACACAATCGGCTCGGACTGGGTCTGCGTGCAGTCAAAGCAGAACTATAAGGTTATCGAAACGGAGCTCGGAAACCCCGATCTTGAGGGTCGCCGTGACGATATGTACATAAACTTTATAAACTACGCCAATAAGTATCTTTCAATCCCCTCAATGCCCGCAATAGATGCGGCACAGGGTATACCGAAGGAAAAATTCGAGGGTCACGCGGGACTTCCCACAGCCGCAGGTCTCGGAGCTACAAGAGACCCCGAGCTTGCATACAGATACGCAAAATGTCTCGGTGACGACCTCTATGCCACGGGCTTCCGCTGGATATGGAGTCCGGTTGCTGATAATGCGGGACACTATTCCGACCTTCGTCATCTTTCAAGCGACACGGAAATGAACTGCAAAATGCTCAAGGCGTTCATAAGGGGTATGCAGGAGGCAGGCGTTGCAACGGGAGCAAAGCATTTCCCCGGTGCCGACCCTTACGAGTACCGTGATTCCCACTTCTGCACCGCATCCTATGCGCAAAGCTACGAGCATTGGGAAAGCACTCAGGGCAGGGAATTTATGGCTTGTATCGAGGCGGGCGTTGACAGCATAATGGTAGGTCATAAGACCTTCAAGGCTGTGGACGATACAAGAGTAAACGGTGCGCTGTTGCCCTGTACTCTTTCATATAAGGTAGTAACGGAGCTTATAAAGGGCAAGCTCGGATTTGACGGCGTTGTCATTACGGATGCCATCACAATGAAGGCTCTGACGGCAATTTATCCTTATGAAAAGCTTTATGTCGAGTGCCTTCGTGCGGGTATCGATATGATTCTCGGACCGCTTGACCTTGACTATATAGATATTGTTGAAAGAGCTGTGCTTTCGGGCGACCTTCCCGAGGAAAGAATTGATGATGCCTGCAGAAGAGTGCTTAAGATGAAGGAAAAGTACGGCATCTTCACCGAGGGCGAAATTCCTCATCCCACCCCCGAGCGCAGAAAGGAAATCGAGGACAGCATCCACGCACTTGGCGAGGAGATAGTTGCAAAGGGACTTACCCTCACCGCCAACAGAACGAATATGGTGCCGATAAGCCGTGATAAAATAAAGAAGGTAAAAATAATATACATAGGCTATTCCAAAACCGTCGACGACGAGCTTCGCAATTATATGGTAAGTGAGTTCGAAAAGCACGGAGCGACAGCGGATTATCAGACGGGACTTGCCTGGGCAGACCTTCCGACTCTCAACGACTACGACCTTGTAGTATATGCCACATACATCGGCTTCCACGCCCCCGCAGGCGGCCCCTACTTCTTCGGTGAGGAATGTCAGCAGATAAGAATGACAATGCTTGAGGCTGTGGACAAATCCGTAGGCGTATCCTTCGGAAGCACGGATATTTTCTTCAACTACTTCACCGCCGCACCGACCTTTGTAAATTGCTACAGCTACACCAAGGAAGCAATCGAGGGCTTTGTCAAGGGACTTTACGGAGATATCACATTTACGGATTACAGTCCTTATCCGCTGAATCCCATTAAGAGAACGAATGATGTCTATGATTGACAGAGCGGATATATAAAATGAAAAATCCCGACAGACTCGCAACGGAGAATGTCGGGAAATCTTTTTAAAATTACAATGAATTATTTCTTCTGAATATATTCACTGGGCGCCACACCCATAGTCGCCTTGAATACATTGGAGAAATAAAGCGGATCGGAGTAGCCCGATAGAAGTGCCACATTTTTCACGGAATTCACTCCGTTACCGATAAGAAATACGGCGTGCTTGATTCGGGTGTTCTTTAAATATTCGGAAAAGGTCATACCTACGTTTTTGCTGAATATCCTTGAAATGTATTTCGGATTGTAGCCAAGCTCCTCCGCCACCGATGCAAGCGAAAGGGTGCTGTCGGAGAAATATTTGTCCACATAGCTTATTATGTTTCCCGTAATATGCATCTCCTTGCTGGGCGTGCTTTCCGACATCTGTGAAAAGGTGTAGAGAAGCACACTTTCCGAGATAAGGTCGAGATTGGAGGAGTCCGCAATTCCAAGAGCGTTCTGCCAGAAGGGCAGAAGTGACTTGAAGCCTGGGAAGATTCTGTTCGCCTTGCTCACCTTGAATCTCTCGAAAAGACTTTCCGCACGGTCGCCCTTGAAGGTTATGTATATATACTCAAAGCTGTCATCACCCGAAATCTCGTGTTCTTCGCCGGGAAAGGCAAACACAAGCGAGCCGATACAAAGGTCATAGCTTTTGCTTCCGACAATCATATGCCCCGTTCCGTCTGCAACAAGGTACATCGAGTAAAAGGATTTCACCCCGGGAGAATTTTTCATAATATTCTTTTTTTCAAAAACAAAATTGACCGTCTCAAGCACACTCACGGGTCGCTCGGTAACAAATTTACATATACTTTCTTTTGATCTTCTCATACTGCCCACACCTCCGACGGCTATAAATCGGCTTTTCTGAATTGTAACACACATTTTCCGAAAAATCAATATCAAGTGGAAAAATTCCATTCTATGGTGGAAAAATTATATTTACAAACACGGTTGTGTTGGAGTATAATGGCGAAGAAGGGGAGAGATGGGGAAATTCGGAATTCCCAAATCTCCTCCACATTTTACCCAAGCCAGAAAAATTTCAAAATACAGGAGGTTTCCCATGTCCAACATCCGCATCGGCATCTTCGGTCTTAACCGCGGTGGCCACTACATTGACATCATCCTTGCCAATAACGGCGATATCGTTGCTATCTGTGATAAGGACGAGAGAAAAATCAAAAACGCACAGAAGAAGCTCGGTGATGTTCCCTCATTTACCGACTTTGACAAGTTCCTTGAAACACCTATGGACTGCGTGTTCCTTGCAAACTACTTCCACGAGCACACAAAGTACGCCATAAAGTGCCTTGAAAAGGGTATCCACGTTCTTTCCGAATGTACCTCCAACAGTACTATGGCGGAAGGCGTTGCACTCTGCCGTGCGGCGGAAAAGAGCAAGGCTATGTATATGCTTGCGGAAAATTATCCCTATATGCTCTTTAATCAGGAAATGAAGAGAGTATTCGACGGCGGTACGCTTGGTAAGCTTATGTTCGCAGAGGGCGAGTACAACCATCCCGGTAATCCTTACCTTTCGGAAAAGCCCGGTCTTAAGTATCTCATCTCCCTTCGTGAATTCGACGGTCACTGGAGAAACTACCTCCCCGCTACATATTATGTTACTCACTCCCTTGCACCTCTTATGCATTCGACCGGTGCTACTCCCAAGAGAGTTACCGCAATGCCCATCTTTATACCCGCACCCGAGGACAGCGATGCTACAAAGCGTGTAGGCGACAAGACCGCTGTTATCATGACACAGAACGACGACGGCTCCGTATTCAGAGTTACGGGCTGTGCCGCATTCGGTGCACACGACAACTCCTACAGACTCTGCTGTACAAAGGGACAGATTGAAAATGTAAGAGGCGGTGACGGCAAGGTAATGCTTCGCTACAACGACTGGGAAAAGCCCGAGGGCAAGAACGAAGTAAACTACTACCTCCCCGAGCTCAACGACAAGGACAAGGAGCTTATAGAAAAGGCAGGACACGGCGGCGGTGACTTCTTTGTAATCCGTGAGTTCTTCAGATGCATAAGAGAAGGCGTACAGCATCCCTTCGACGTATACTTTGCGACAACAATGGCATCCGTGGCAATCCTCGGACACAGAAGCCTCCTTGCGGGCGGTGCGCCCTACGACATTCCCGATTTCCGTCTCGAGTCCGACAAGAAGAAGTGGGAAAACGACAACAGCACACCCTTCTACTACTCCGACGACTACAGCGACGAGCTTTCCGCACCCAATATCCCTCTTTCCTCCAGGGCAGACTACAAGCCCTCAAAGAAGCAGCTTGATAACTTCGCAAAGTGGCTTGAGAGATACGACAACGGAGAGTTTGATAATCTCTAAACAAAAAATCGGTGAAGCATTCATTATATTAAATAAGAATTATTGCCGTACAAACGGCGACTGCACGGGAGGGGCTTGGGCTTCTCCCGATTTTTTAGTGAATAGTGAAGAGTGAATAGTGAATAGTTGTGGTTGATTGCAAAGAATTCTGCGAATTCTTTGCAATCTTCGGTTTTTTTGTTGGAATTTGTCGGGATATCCCAATAAAGTATAAAAAACACAATCCAAAGTATTATTTTCCCATTTACATATTTATTTGTCTACATTACAATGAGATAAACCCCAAATTTAATAATCGAAGGAAACGAAGTTTCCAACATTCCCTAGTTCCTAGTTCCTAGTTCCTAGTTCCTATATCCTAGTTCCTGTTCCCTAACCCCTTAAATCCTAAAATTATCACATTTTAACAAAAAAAACACAAAAAACTTGCATATTATAGTGTTTTGCCCAAAAAACTCTTGACAAATAGACTTTTTGTGGTATACTAATGTTGTATGGTCGTACACGGAGAAGTGTATGCCTAAATATATTTAAGGAGGATTTCTTATGAAATTCAGAAGATTTTTGGCGGCTTTGCTCGGCTCGTTGATGATTGTTTCAATGATGAGCTTTACCGCTAACGTTAGCGCGGCGGAAAATGGCGTAATTAAAGAGTTTATTTTCGCAAAAAATGCGGATATGACTCCTCCCGTTGAAAACGGTGCAAGAGCTACAAAAATGTACGATGAAGAAAATGATGTTGTATTCTTCAGAATAAGACCCAAGGCAGGCAATGTTTCCGTATACGTTAACAGCGGTAGCGCAAACGTTCCTTTTACCGAAGCGCAGGCGGCTGAGGATGACAACTACCTCGTTTACTACGCTCGTACAAACATCGACACAGATGCAGAAACTCCCGGCGTTCAGTGTACAGCTCCTGCGGCTATGCAGTATACTTGTACATGGACACCCACAATTACTAACAACCCCACTCTTACTCAGGTAACATCTGACGGCTTTGGCGTTACAGCTAACGAAAACTGGCAGAAGTTCTGCTTCAAGGTACAGTCCAAGTATGAAAAGGACGGTCAGACATATCTTCTTTCCAAGTGGGCTCAGGTTGCTTTCGGTCCTGTAGGTCTCAGAGCTGTTATGAGCGGTGACAAGATGTTCACCTATAACGAAGACCCCTATTACGATGTTGCAGGTTATACTGTTGTTGACTCCCTTGAGGCGGCAATTGCTTACGACTTCGCAGTAGAGGCTCAGGCTGAAAAGGTTACCGTTTCCTTTGATATGGGCGACGGCTCCGACCTTATTGAAAAAACTGTTCTCGCAGGTACAGACGCAAAGGTTGAATTCCCCGAGGTTGCAGAAAGACAGGATTACCTTTTCCTCGGCTGGGCAACAGATGCTGAAGGCGCAAACATTATCGAAGATACAGCAAACGTTGTTGCTCCCGATGAAGATACAACATATTATGCAATCTGGCAGGACAACACAGTTCCCGTTGAATTCACACTCGATTCTCTCACAATCAACGGCTCCGCTGCTTCAAATTTCGGTGTTTCCGATATCAACGCAGAAGAAATCGTTGTTACTCTTCCCTACGGCTGGGAAGCTCTTGAAGGCTACGGCGTAATGCCCGCAGTTGTTCCCACAGCTACAGCTCCCGCAACAGCTACATACGTTGCTCCCGCAACACTTGCAGATGCAGGTAAGATTACATTTGCTCAGGGCAATAGCACAGGCGAGGTTGCAATCAAGTTTGTAATCGGCGCAGCTCCCGAAGCAAAGACAGCAGGTATTAACAAGGTACAGGCAGGCGTATACTCCACAACAGGTGTTATCACACTTCCCGACGGCTCTGAAATCAATGCAGACAACAAGACAAGAGCTGTAGGTATGAAGACTGACAAGAACATTACTCACTACGGCATTACCGCCAATAAGTTCACACCTATCTACAAGGGTAGCGAGCTTGACGGTACAATGGTAAGCGCAACAGAATACTACTCCTCCAACAGAAGCGTAAACCTTGAAGGCTATGATTGCTTTAAGCTTTTTGACTTTGAATCCTACAACGCATATCGTGCACTCGTTTATTACGATACAGGTGCAGACGGTAAGTTCGACATTGAAGTTAAACCCAGACTTTACTATCAGTCAAGCTCTACAACAGGTACTATGAACACCAACGGAACTGCAAGAAAGGATTCCATGGTACCCGCATCCGGTCTTAAGGGCGACAGATGGGAATACATCTACTTCACAAAGTCCGAGCTTAACATGGTGCTTTACGGTAAGGCAATTCAGCCCGTATTCTCCTTCTTTGCAAAGGACGATGCAACAAAGTCATACAACTACACAGACGATACATTCTATTTCGCAGAAATCACAATGCTTCCCGAATGCCCCGATGTTGTTTACTACAAGCCCACAACAGTTAACGCAGTAGCGGTTGACGGCGACAAGCCCGGCTATATCGAAGGTGTTACAGACGACATGGAAATGCTCGTTGACGACGAATGGGTTGCAGTTACAGAGCTTGATACTTACGCAGACGGCGTTATCGGCGGTCTTACAGCAGGCGAATACTCCGTAAGATATGCGGCAGATGACATTTACGGCGCATCCGAAGCAGTAGTTCTCGATGTTCTTCCCGGTGCTGTATTCGTAACATTCGACGCACAGAACGACACAGAAAACACAGTTTACGAGCTTGAAATCAACACAGCTCTCACAGCTCCCGCAAATCCCACAAAGGGCGGTTACGTCTTCAAGGGCTGGGCTACAGAAAAGGACGGCGAGGTTGTTACTCTTCCCGCAGTTGCTACAGAAACAATCACATACTACGCTGTATGGGAAAAGATTGAAGTAGTTTACGTTAAGGGCTCTGCAGAAACAAACGGTGACGGTCTTACACCCGAAACTCCCTATAATACATGGACAGCTGCAGGTACCTTCGCTTACAACTACGGCGGTACAATCGTTGTTATGGATGACGTTGCATGGACACAGAAGGTTAACAACGGCTCCAGCAACAGTGCTTTCAACTATGTATACGCAGACGTTACAATCACATCCGTTGACCCCGTAACAGGCGTTGACTATCCCGGCGCACTCGTTCAGACAGGCTCCTTCAACTTCTGGGGCGACTGGACAAAGACAATCACAATCAAGGACATCGAAATCGCATCCTGGAGATATCAGTCCGCTTCCGATAAGTGGCAGTACATCAACTTCAACGGTATGATTGTTGACCTTGATAATATCACGGTAAGAACAGGCGATGTTCCCGTAGGCTACACAGTAGGCTCTTCAAGCCCCGTTGCTGACGGAGATGCAAAGGAAATTTACTTCCCCGTTCATATGCGTACACTCGGTGAAGCAGGAGGCAAGGGTAACGGCGTAACAAATGCTGTTATCGGTGATGTAGAATTCAAGTCCATCGTTATCGGTGGTAAGGTAATCTACAACGAAGCAAACAACTGGTATGCGGCAGACATTGACTTTGAGTTCAACGGCTCTTCAAACTCTGCACTCTCCTTCGGTAATGACAGCACAAAATCAACATCCGACGGTAAGAGCTACTATCAATACGGCAGACTCAACAACGTTAAGATGCTTCTCGAAACAGCACCCAAGTCCATCGGCTTCAGCTGTATCTCAGGCATCAACGGCTCTGTACAGATGATTGCAAACAACGGTGCGGTTGTAAATGCTCCCGTATTCTCTTACACAAACACAGACGACAAGACAACAAACGAGGACGGCTCTGTGTTTGTAGCAGACCTCACACCCGCAAAGGGCTTCTGGAAGATTAACTCCGCAGTTGGCGGTCGTGTTGACTTCACAGAAACAGACGGTACATTTGCAGTTACAACAGATGCAACATACATCGTAGTAACAGACAAGGCAACAGGCGAATCTACAAGAATCAGAGTAGCAGACGGTGTAACAGGTGATGCTAACCTCTTTGAGGACGGTGCATACACACTTGCGCTTGAAGCAGGTGAATACGACATTGCTTACACAGACGAAGGCGTTAAGGTTAACGTAACATTCGAAAACGGCGATGCAGACGAAACATACGCACTCGCTAAGGGTGAAACAGCAACATTTGCAGGCACAGTTACAGCTCCCGCAGGCAAGACACTCTATGGCTGGGCAGACGAAGCAAACGACATCGGATTCGAAGGCAACTCCTACACAGCAGATGAATATGTAGCTGCAGAGCTTGTATTCACTCCCGTATTCGTTGACGATCCCACAGCTCCTTACTACTACCTCGACGGTGAATACGACAAGCTTAACGGCAAGTATGCAGTAACCGTATCCATTGCAAACGGCAAGTATGCCGCAGGTACAGTAGGTCTTGCAATTGATGCAAGCATCCTCGAGTTTGAAAGCGTTGAAATGGCAGATGGCGTTTCCAACAACCTCGGCACAGAGCCCGTAATCGTTAAGGAAAACATCTCCGATGATGCATATGTGCTCGTATGGGATGCTACAGCGGGCATTATCGATGCAACCGAATACGATGTAGATATCGCAACCTTCACATACAACGTACTTGATGCAGATTCTCTCGACAACGGCGAATACGGTATTGACTACTTCGTACCTACTACAGCATACGACAAGTACTTTGACGGCGAATACTACCTCGCATCTCCCGAAAACACAAGCGACAATCCTTACGCGGTTGAATATGTTCCCGTATACTACGGTGATATTCATAACAAGATAAAGAGCTACGAAAAGGCAAACATCACATTCAACATCACCTTCAAGGGTAAGGCAGGCGCATCCGAAGCAAACATCGGCGAGCTTGTAATTTACACAGATGATACGGAAGATGTAGTTTACGAGCTCGACAAGACCTGCGAGGACGAAACAGTATCCATCACCGTTTCCGACTTCTATGTAGGCGAAGCTCTGTACTTCTATGTACACAAGAACGGCTACCTCGAATTTGAGGAAGGCGCGGTTTATGCACTTGACGGCACAGTAGTAAACGTAACACTTCTCGGCGGTGACATCAAGGATGCTGAAGAGATCTGCTGCGGCGACGGCACAATCACACTTGCAGACTTTGTAAGAGTAGTAAGAGCCTTCGATACAAACGCAAATGCAGACTATAAGGCAACCGTTGATATCAATGAAGATGCTGTGGTTAACGTTATGGATCTTGCAATTGTTAAGGCAAACTTCGGCAAGACAAGCGAGGACAACACATATGAGGTTATTTCTCCCCGTGATTAATTCTTGCAATTCTTTAACAGCAGAATAAATTATCACTCTCCCTTGTGCTTCGGTGCAGGGGAGAGGATTTTTTTGAATGCGCAATTATAATGCATAATGCAAAATGCAAAGGGCAAAATGCAAAATGGTAAATTTGGGTTTGTCGCTCTGTTGCGGTGTGGCGTAATTATTGTCCCCCTCAATCAGAGGGGGATGTCAGCAACGCTGACAGGGGGAGTCCGAAGGAATCGCAACGGTTGCAAACAGCACAACGGGTGGAGGGTGCACAAACCCTTGTATAGGTCAAGCAATGGGGTTGTTTGTAAGGTAAATTGCTTCGCAATTTTTAATTTTATTGTATCGCCTGCGGGCGAAGGGGACTCCTTCCGTCTCGCTTCGCGAGCCACCTCCCTCTAATGAGGGAGGCAATAAAGCACCCCTCGCCTCGCCTATAAATTCCAATTTTGCGAAATGTCCGAGGAGCTGGCGAACAATGTTCGCCCCTACCAAGACCGCCAAGACCGCAAGCGGTCTTTTGAAGAATTCTCCGAATTCTTCCCCGTGATACACCTACAACAGAGCGACAAACAACAATTTACCATTTTGCATTTTGCATTTCGGTGCAACGCACCGATAAATTCCAATTTGAAATCAAATGAAGATTGCGAATGCAATCACCCTTCCTTGTACACTGCCCCTTGCCCACTGCCCACCAAATTGTAAACAAAATAAAAATTCTCCAAAAAATCCCTTGACAAACTGCCCGAAGGGTGATATAATCCTAAAATGCATTATAATCGCTAATACTGTGCAATGGTAAAATGAAGTCTTATACCTATTCGACAAATAGCGCAAAAAAAGTTATTGTGGGATAGTGAGAACTTTTGATGCCAAATGCCCGAAATTTCGGCGATTTATATAATAAATTAAGCGGAAAAATATAGACCCAAATTTTAAGGAGTGTGATTGCTAATTATGGTAAAACCCGTAAAACTCGGAAAGACCGTAAGACAGAGCTTTTCCAAAATCAACGAGCTTTTGGATATGCCGAACCTCATTGAGGTACAGAAGGATTCCTTCGACTGGTTTGTTAAGGAAGGTCTTCGTGAGGTTCTTGAGGACGTTTCTCCTCTCGTTGACTATTCCGGAAATCTCAATATCGAATTTATCGACTATTCCATCGGTGAAAAATCCAAGTACCCGGTAGAGGAATGTAAGGAACGTGATGTCAACTATGCGGCACCCCTTGAAGTTAAGGTAAGACTTTCCAATAAGCTCACGGGCGAGGTTACCGATTCCAAGGTGTTCATGGGTGATATTCCCCTTATGACGGAAACAGGTACCTTCGTTATCAACGGTGCTGAGAGAGTTATCGTTTCTCAGATTGTCCGTTCTCCCGGTATCTACTATGAGTCAACAACAGACAAGTCCGATAAGAGAAACTTTGCTACAACCGTTATCCCCTACAGAGGTGCGTGGCTTGAATACGAAACGGATGCAAACGATATCTTCTATGTAAGAATCGACAAGAACAGAAAGCTCCCCGTTACGGTTCTTATCCGTGCTCTCGGTGTGGGTGCTGACAACACATCAAGAGACGATGATATCATCGCTATGTTCGGTGACGACATCAAGGTTCTTGAAACTCTTAAGAAGGACACAAGCGAAACAGATGCTCTCAAGAACGGCTGTACTCCCAGAGAGGAAGCCCTCAAGGAAATCTACAAGAAGCTCCGTCCCGGCGATCCGCCTCTTGTTGAATCCGCAGAGACTCTTATAAATAACCTCTTCTTTGATCCCAAGCGTTACGATATTTCCGCTGTCGGACGTTATAAGTTCAATAAGAAGCTTGCCATCGCAAAGAGAATTGCGGGCTTTGAGCTTGCAGAGGATGTATTCTCTCCCTTCACAGGCGAATGCATTGCCGAAAAGGGTCAGCTCCTTACAAAGGAAGATGCTGAGAGAATCGAAAACGCAGGTGTTTGCGAAGCCTACATTATGTCCAACGAAATCAATACCGAGCCCGTTAAGTTCAAGGTATTCACAAACGGTATGTGCGATATCTATGCTCTCGAGGACGGTATTATCCCCAAGGACTACGACCTTTCCTCTCTCGAAATCACAGAGAAGGTTGATGCAGCCGTTCTCCGTGAAATCCTTGAAGCTACAGACAACGAAAAGGACTTCATCGATCAGTTCGAGCTCAGACGCGATGAGCTTATTCCCAGACACATCACTAAGGCTGATATATTCGCTACAATCAACTATCTCCTCTGCCTTGTTCACAACTCAGGCGTTGTGGATGACATCGACCATCTCGGTAACAGAAGACTTCGCTGCGTAGGTGAGCTCCTCCAGAACCAGATGAGAATCGGCTTTGCGAGAATGGATAAGATTGTCAAGGAAAGAATGACAATGCAGGATCAGGACAATATGAAGGTTCAGAACCTCATCAACATCCGTCCCATTGTTTCCGCAATCAAGGAATTCTTCGGATCTTCTCCTCTTTCTCAGTTCATGGACCAGTCCAACCCCCTTGCGGAGCTTACTCATAAGAGAAGACTTTCCGCGCTCGGTCCGGGCGGTCTCTCAAGAGACAGAGCATCCTTCGAGGTTCGAGACGTTCACTATACTCACTACGGCAGAATGTGTCCGATTGAAACTCCCGAAGGTCCTAACATCGGTCTTATTTCTTACCTTTCAACATATGCTAAAATCAACAAGTTCGGCTTTATCGAGGCTCCCTACCGTAAGGTGGACAAGGAGACCGGCAGAGTTACCGAAGAGGTTGTATATATGACAGCGGACGTGGAAGACCAGTACGTTGTTGCACAGGCTAACGAGCCTCTTACAGATGAAGGCTACTTCGTAAACAAGAGAGTAACCGTACGTAACAGAGAAGAAATCCTTGAGGTTGATATGGAAAAGGTTGACTTCATGGACGTATCGCCTAAGATGGTGGTTTCCGTTGCGACAGCCTGCATCCCCTTCCTTGAAAACGACGACAACACCCGTGCGCTCATGGGTTCAAACATGCAGAAGCAGGCAGTTCCGCTTATGATGTGTGATAACCCCATCGTTGCTACAGGTATGGAATACAAGGCAGCCGTTGACTCCGGCGTTGTAATCTGTGCAAAGGAAGACGGTGTTGTAACAAAGGTTACATCCGACTATATCAAGATTATGGACGACCTCGGTAACGAGCACGTTTACGAGCTTCTTAAGTTCAGACGCTCCAACCAGGGTACCTGCGTAAACCAGAGACCTATCGTTGACTCCGGCGAAAGAGTTACAAAGGGTCAGGTAATCGCAGACGGTCCCGCAACAAAGAACGGTGAAATCGCCCTCGGTAAGAACGCCCTCATCGGCTTTATGACCTGGGAGGGTTACAACTACGAGGACGCCGTACTCCTTAATGAAAATCTCGTAAGAAACGATGTTTATACATCAATTCATATCGAGGAATATACACACGAAGCAAGAGACACAAAGCTCGGACCGGAAGAGATTACAAGAGAAATCCCCAATGTTGGTGAGGATGCACTCAAGAATCTTACTCTTGACGGTATTATCTGCAAGGGTGCAGAGGTTCAGGCAGGCGATATCCTTGTAGGTAAGGTTACACCCAAGGGTGAAACAGAGCTTACCGCAGAAGAAAGACTTCTCAGAGCCATCTTCGGTGAAAAGGCAAGAGAAGTAAGAGACACCTCTCTCAGAGTTCCTCACGGTGAATCGGGTATCATTCTCGACGTAAGAGAATTCACAAGAGAAAAGGGCGACGAATTAGGCCCCGGTGTAAACAAGGTTGTTAAGATTTATATAGCACAGAAGAGAAAAATCTCCGTCGGTGACAAGATGGCGGGTCGTCACGGTAACAAGGGTGTCGTTTCGAGAATACTTCCCCCTGAGGATATGCCGTTCCTTCCTGACGGTACTTCTCTTGATATAGTTCTTAACCCGCTCGGCGTTCCT
>JAFYPA010000006.1 GCA_017560085.1 Clostridia bacterium | reverse complement strand
CATTTTGCATTTTGCATGTCGGTGCGTTGCACCGACATTCACTCCATTACCGCCAGATAATATTTCTCCAATTCCCTCGCATCCATAAGCCTCGGCACGGGATAGAGCGGATTTCCTTCCTTGTCGGCGTGATGCGCCATCGTCGGGATGTCCTCCTTCTTTATTTCGGGGAAGGTCTTGCCGATGCCCATATTACTGTTCTTCTCTTCTATCGCACGAATGAACTTTTCCGCACCCTCTTCTATTGTGTCCGTGTCGGAAACCACACCTGCGGCTTTGCCGAGATTCCACAGCTTCTTGTGGATTATGCTTCCGTAGTCACGAAGAACTATCGGCAGAAGCACGGAGTTTGCAAGTCCGTGGGGAATGTTGTACTGACCGCCGAGGGAGTGTGCCACAGCGTGGATGTATCCGACATATGACTTCGTGAAGGACATACCCGCCATATAGGACGCACGGAGCATATTTTCACGGGCGTTGCGGTCTGTGGGGGTGTTGTATGCGACTTCTATGTTTTGGAAAATAAGTCTTGTTGCCTCAAGGGAAAGTCCTCTTGTTTCCTTGCTTGTGGATCTTCCGATGTATGCCTCCACCGCATGAGTGAGGGCGTCCATTCCCGTGGTTGCCGTAAGGTGCTTCGGAAGGGTGAAGGTTACCTCGGGGTCGAGCACCGCATAGTGCGGAATTGTTGTGAAGTTGTTGGCTGTGTACTTGTGCTTCTTTTCGGGGTCTGTGATTACAGCCGTTACCGTTACCTCACTGCCCGTGCCCGCGGTTGTGGGAATCGCAAAGAGCGTGGGAATTCTGCGCCACACCTTGAGGTTGCCTCTCATCTGCTCCAACGTCTTTTTCGGATATGCGATAAGAATACCCAACGCCTTTGCACAGTCTATGGACGAGCCTCCGCCGAAGGCTATTATTGCGTTACAGCCTTCATTTATATACAGAGCCTTTGCCTCATCACAGTTCTGCACCGTGGGATTGGGTCTCGTGTCGGAGTAAACCGCACATTTTATGCCCGCATCGGCAAGCGAGGAACGAAGTCTGTCGGTGATTCCCGACTCAAACAGAAATTTGTCCGTCACAAGAAGCACCGAGCTTATTTTTTTACCCGCAAGAACGGGAGCTATCTCCGCTACGTCACCGAGAATCTTCGGCTCTCTGTAGGGGAGCACGGGAAGTGCCGCGCGGAAGGCAAGCTGATATACACGGCAGAATGCTTTTTTGAATACGTTCATTTTATACCTCACATAAAAAGCTTCAGCACACGGTGTGCTGAGAATGATGAAATTATATCACACTATTCTCCGTTTGTCAAGGCACGCAGGGAAATTTTTTGTTTTTGCGTTCCGATTTGTGTTTTTGCATAATGAAGCGTTTAAAAAAGGTACACAAAATATTTAATATGTATTTTTTTGCTACCTTATTGACAAATGTGATTTAATGTAGTACAATAACAATGTATAATTATTTTTTTCACATAAGGAGGTATTTTTGTGAAAATCAGAAAAATTTTATCAGCATTTCTGGCAGTTCTCATGACAGCATCCTGCATGAGCGTTGTCGCATTTGCAAAGGATGATGAGGCAACTCTTTCGGCTGTTGAGCCTATTGTTGCCAAGGTCAATAATGCAGGTGCAAACGACCAGAGATGTACAAAGCAGGACAATTTTGTCGAGGAATACGGCAGAACTGTTCAGAAGATTATCCCCAATGCGAGCACAAAGCCCACAAGCAATCTGTTCCCTGCGTGGATAGGTACAGCTACTGACAGACAGACAATTATTGATTCCGGCTATGCTTACAAGTATATTAAGATAGTATACTACACAAGTGATGCCGCATCATCAAATCCCACAATGACTGTTTTCCGTAACAACAACGGCTCTTGGGCATCCACGGGTACAGGTGCAACACTTAAGTCCGGTACTGCTGCAAAGGCAGGCAAGTGGCAGACAGCTATATTCGAGCTTCCCGCTGCATACAGCTCCGATGCTCTTTACGGCTTTATGTTTGGTGTATACGGAAACGAAGCGGTACAGAACCATGTGGATGCAACAATCTACATCGCAAGAATGGCTGTTTACGATACTTACGAAAATGCAAGTGCCGATGACAATGACTTCGAAGGTGCAGTAAGCATTTCCTCCGTAAAGCTCGGTGGCACAGCACTTTCAGGCTTCTCCGCTTCCACAACAACATACAATGTTGACCTTAAGGGCGCGGCTGAAGTTCCCGAAATTACTCTTGCTGCAACAGGTAACACAAACAATCTCAAGGTTGAAAAGACAGCACTTGACTCTACCGGTAAGGCTACAGCTACAATTACTGCAGACAGCACTGTTTACACAATCAACTTTACGGGTGGTGCGGTTAAGACAGATATCGCTCCCGCAACAATCAAGATTGGTGCTGCAGGTAAGGACCAGGGCTGTGCGGGTGTTTCCGATTCCACAGACCCCTACGGAAGAGCTGTTCAGCTTCTTAAGGCAGGAGACTACACAAACAACGTTTCCCCCGCAACCTTCCTTATGACAACCACATATCCCAATGCAAGAAACTCCAATTATAAGGTAATCAAGTTTGTATACTACACATCCGTTCAGGCAAATCCTGCATCTAAAATAAGTGTATGGGCTGATTCGGGTACAAACGCAATGGCGGGCAGAGGTACAGCAGCGCTTCTTTCAGATATTTCATACACAGCACCCGGCGGCGGCTGGAACGTAGCTTACTATGACCTTACCGCTTCCACCATAAACTTCGCTGCAGGTGAATTCCTCTATGCGTATATGTTCAACATTTATGGTGAATCGGGAAGCAAGCACGTTAACGACACAATATACTTCGGTGACATCAAGCTCTTTGCTTCCGTTGTTGATGCAAAGGAACACAAGTCCGCATTCGAAGGCGACATTGCCGTTTCAAGCGTAAAGGTTGACGGTACAGAAATCGCAACAGCCGCAGGTACATACTCTTACAACGCAAAGGGTGCGGCAAAGGTTCCCGCAATCACTCTTTCCGTAACAGGTAACACAAACAACCTCGTTATTACAGAAGGCAAGTTTGATACAGCAGGTAATGCAACAACTACCGTTAAGGACGGCGAAAAGACAATAGTAACAGTTAACTTCACAGGCGGTGAGCCCAGAGCAATCGATCCCATCATCCCCACATTCCAGTGGGCAGGTGCAAAGGATCAGGGTATTGCAAGTACAACCGAAATCACAGACGATTTCTCCAGAACATACA
Organism: Clostridia bacterium; assembly: GCA_017560085.1. Lineage (GTDB taxonomy): Bacteria > Bacillota > Clostridia > Oscillospirales > CAG-382 > SIG622. Next base: position 36,162 of record JAFYPA010000006.1, on the reverse strand, counting down.
AGCAGTATGCTCCCGCTCTTACATACTTTGAGAACGGCTCGGATATGGTTCCCACAGCTATGGTTTCTCCCGGTGGTGACATTTCCGATTCTATGATTCCCGAGGGAATGACAAGAAACGACTACAAGGCTATGAAGGTTGTTTACAGATCTCCCATCGACTACCTCCCCAAGCTCTCCCGTTATGATGCAAGCTTCAAGAGCCAGGGTCAGGCAACAGCACAGTACGACGTTGCTCCCGTTAAGGATAAGTGGAGCGTTGTATACTTCGAGCTTCCCGAAAACTTCAGATACTATCAGTTCTACTTCACAGGCGATGCTTGTACAAACCATATGGGCGAGCTCTTTGAAATCGGTTATGCGGGAATCTTTGCCGATATGGAAGATGCAAAGGCTCACAAGTCCGCATTCGAGGGTGAATTCGCTATCTCCGACGTTCTTCTTGACGGTACCTCCATCGGTAACGTAACAACCTACACAAAGGACCTCGCAGGTGCGGGCGCAGTTCCCAAGCTTACACTCGTTGCAAGCGGTGACACTGAAGATGTTACAATTACCAACGGCACAATCGATGCACAGGGTAAGGCTACATCTACTGTAAAGAAGGGTAACTCCACAATCGTTACAGTTAACTTCACAGGTGCTTCCAACGAATTCAAGGTTACAAACATCCTTGTTGACGGCAAGGCTATCGACGGCTTTAACGTAAACACAAAGGAATACACAATGGCTCTCGGCTTTGCCGCTGAAATGCCCGTTGTAACATATGAATATCAGGGCGAGGCAAAGACTCTTGCTATTGATACTGTTACTACAACAGAAAACAATGTAACAACAAAGTATGTGACAACAATCAAGGACGGCGACACCGTGCTTTACACAATCACATTCAATGTTGATGTAAACAAGCCCAAGGATCTTCTTAATACTCTCTATAAGCTCAATGTAGACAAGAAGCTTACGGTTGCTTACCTCGGTGGCTCCGTAACAAGTGGTACGGGCTCCACAAACTCCAACACAAAGTCCTGGAGAGGTATTACCCGTGACTGGCTCAAGTCCACATTCCCCAATGCCTCCGTTACTGAAGTAAACGGTGCTATCGGCGGTACGGGTGCTATCTTCGGCGTATTCAGAAACTATCAGCAGGTTCTTAAGACAAGCGCAGGTGCTCCCGACCTTCTCTTCGTAGAAACAGTTATCAACGACAGCTACGACGGAACACTCGGCAACAATTCTTACATCAGATACACAGAATCCATCATCAAGCAGACACTTTCCGTAAACCCCAAGTGTGACATCATCCTTGTTGTAACAGGTGACTCCGGCACATTTGCAAAGGAAGCTGCAAGCGATACTCCCGTAACAGGTCTCGGCTACAAGGCTCTCGGCGAGCTTTACGACATTCCCGTTGTTTACGTCGGCTTTGAGCTTGCTCACCAGATCAAGAGAGATTACGGTGCAAACTTCTCCACAAGCTCTGACGGCTGGAAGTACTACTTCGACAGAAACGGCTCTATCGACGGCGTACATCCCAACGATAACGGTTATGCTCACTATGCAAACACCATTATCAACTACATGACACCCAACCTTCCCACAACATATGTTCCCACAGCAGAGGACTATGTAAATAAGACAAACCCCGAAAACGCATACTGTGAAGCACAGGGACTTGGCTCCGTAATGCTTGACGCGACCATCGTTAATCCCGGTGTTCTTTCCGGTGATAAGTACCTCGGTGGATTTACGGCAGCCTCTGCTTCAGGTCTTGCAAATAACACCTTCAAGAGTACAAAGGAAGGTGATGTAATTTCTCTCGAGTTCAACAGCTCCAACTTCGGTATCTGGACATGGTCCTACGGTACAGCAAACGGCAAGAACGGTACTGATATCAAGTACTCTATTGACGGCGGGGAAATCAAGACAGCAAACATTTACAGAAGCTATCCTAACCACAAGATTTACTTCCTTGCACAGGGTCTTGACAATACAAAGACTCACACAATCAGAATTTACCACAACGACAGCGCAAATCCCTTTGACGTAAGATGGTTCCTTATGTGGGGTATGCCCGAAGGCGAGGCTGCTTCCATCAAGACAGTTCCTTACTTCGATACAGCAAAGGATACCTACACACTTAAGGTTGGCGGCGAGACATTCGCACAGTTCAACACATCCGTTAAGGATTACGAAATTCCCGTACAGCTCACAGCAGGTCAGGATTATCCCAAGGTTGAATTCTCCGTTGACCGTGCTAACTACTACGGCTACGCTCTTACACAGGCAAGCGGTGAAAACAATGTTGCAACACTTATCCTCGATAACGTTGGCACATACACATTCAGCTTCGTAAACGGCACAGCGGTTGAAATCGAATCCGTTGTAAAGGCTGACCTCGGAGAGAAGAACGGTAAGGCAATTCTCACAAAGGCTGCAGAATATGCAATGCAGGTTAAGGCAAAGGATGCCGACTGGTCAACAGCAGTGGAATTCCCCGCAGGCACAACAGAAATCACAGGTCTTGCAACAGGTGAATATCAGGTACGTTACATCCTCGAGGAAGGCGTATACGGTTCCACAAAGACCTTCGGTATCTGGACAAAGTTCCCCTATGCTAACGTATTCTATGTAACAAACGGCGGCAACGGCGACGGTTCAAGCGCAGATTCTCCCGCAGGCGTTGCAAACCTTATGGAGGCGGCGGCTAAGGCGGCTACATTCTTCGGTAACAAGGCTAAGACAGAAACATGTTACATTGTCCTTGTTGGCAATGTAATCCACAGCACAGCAGACCCCGGTATTGATACAACCCTTTACAAGGACTTCGTATTCACAAGCGAGGTTGGTGCAATTCTTGAGGTTCGTGCTCACATCTACCTCAAGGCGGCTACTGCAAACAGCGGTAAGACAACATTCGAAAACGTAAACTTCATTCTCGGTAACCCCAACTCCGCACAGGGCGGTAACAACGGCGAAATTATGTTCCTTGCCCGTGCAAATGAAGTTACACTCAAAGAATTCAACACAGTAGGCTATGCTACAAACTCCTACGGTGAAACAAGAACAGCAGGTCTTTGCATTAACTACTTTGCTGACGGTGCTTCCGGTGCTACAGGCACAGGCAAGCCTCTTACAATCGACTCCTCCAAGCTTCACATTGCAAGCTACAGACTTACAGGCTGGAACAAGGGTAACGAAACAGGCGACTCTCTTCTTATCTTTGAAAACGGTAAGACAAGCCTTGTAAAGCTCGGCGGTCACGTTAATGTTGAAACAATCACAGGCGTTACAAAGGCATACATCAACGGCGGTACCGTAACAACAGTTCAGGTTTCCGGTGACGCGGCACTTATCCACAAGGGTACGGTTGCTCTCGTTTACAACGGCGGTAAGGTTGATGCAATCAAGGTTCTTTCTCCCGGCGATGCAGAGGGTGACGTTGACAGAATTGCAATTCTCAATAACGGTATGACCTCAAGCATCACAAAGACACACCTTGACTACATCATTCACTCCGGTGTTGGCGGTAAGGCAGACTTCACAACCGCAAGCAACAGAGTAAACGCATTCACATTCGAAACCGAAAAGGAATTCGTAATCATCAACAAGGGTCTCGCAAGCGAAAAGAAGTACACGGCTGTTGACGGCAAGGTAACTCTTACAACAGCAGAGCTTCCCGCAGGCGAATACACCGTTAACTATGAGGATACTCCCGTAGTTCCCGGTCTTGTAGATGTACAGCTTACTGTTAAGCTTGGCAGAGAGCCCGGCACAGCTCCCAAGAAGGGCAACGAGCTCCATGTTGATATATACGCACTCGGCGATGACGGCGTTGAAACCTTCCTTAAGACAATCTACCTTGAAGGTGAAGACACAGTTACAGACGAAGACGGCAACCTTGTAATTGATGCTGTTATTGATGTAAGCGAGGTTGAGGCTGAGCAGCTTGTTGTTTACACCTTGAAGAACGGTTATTTTGCTACCAGCTTCGGTATTACCAAGGCTACATTCAATGAAAAATTTGCTGAAAAGCTTGCAGGTGTTCTCGAAGGCTTTGAAAACAGCCACGGCGATATCAAGGGCAGCTTCGACGCAGAATACGGCGACGGCAAGATTGACCTCGACGACTTCATCAGAGTTCTCAGAGGTTTCACTTCCGATGCAAACTCCGACCTCAAGAATGTTGTTGACCTTAACGAAGACGGCATTGTAAACGTTCAGGACCTTGCAATTGTAAAGAACAACTACGGCTTTGACATTTTTGGAAATTAAATAAAATTCGCACAGAATAAAATAAAGGGCGCTCTCGCAAGAGGGCGCTTTTTTAATGCATAATGCATAATGCATAATGCATAATCGGGACTTTAATGACCGTTTGCGGTCATTAAAGTATTTTGAAGAATACTGCGGATTCTTCCCGCAGGATTTTTGAGATTTTTGGATTTTCGGATTTTTGGATTATTATGGAAAAGGGGAATTTCGGGAGTGGTATTGACAATTTTGATTATGTGTGGTATTATGTATATGCCAAACTAACTTAATATGAAAATTGGAGTAAAATTTCTATGGGATAGTTATATCTTCTGTAGCGTTACGACTTGACATTGATAAAATGCAAGTTCTATTCGTGATGCTGTGGTTGAAATATATCCGTTTCATAGAGTTAGTTTGGCGACTATCGGAGCTTGCGTTTTTATGCGTCTGCTTCGGTGGGCGCATTTTTTGTTTTACAGTAACGATGAGGTGGATTATGAGTAAAAGTACTGCTAAGGAGTTATATGCAGAAATAAGAGAGTTACCCTGTATTGAGGCTTGTGTTCTTGCGGTGAGATGCTTCTGGGAAGGTGCGGGAGCCACAAACGCCGAAAACACGAAGTTTTTTAATTTATATATGGAAAGAAAAGACGAATGCTGGTCGGAGGAGGCACGCATAGATCTTGCGGTAGCTCTTTACAACGAATACAAGGCTACAAGCAATCTTTTTGCATACCGCTTTGCGAAGGTTATTATGAAGGATCTTTAAGGCTTTGCGGGGCTTTTGTGCCAATACTTTTGCCCCTCTTGACAACCCCAAAAAATTATGCTATACTACCCCCATCATCGGAGGACAGTGCACCGTAGTGCAGGGGATAGTAAGCCGTTTGTCGGCTTGCAGGCCGCCTGTCGGATAAGATGTCGAGTGAGCTCGGTTATACACGTTGGTACGCTTATGGGCGTATTATGTGCTATAATCGGGTATTTTTGTTTTTGGAGGTAAATTATGAAAAGAAACACGACAGTAACCCTTGAAAGACTTACACACAAGGACAGAGAATGGTTCATACTTGAGAATCAGCGCGCGTTTAAATACGGCGCTACAGAGGAATTCGGTCTGCGTGACGACCACTTTGAGGATGACGGCGAGATAATCTCCCGCAAAACCATAGAGCGGTGCATTGACGGTGAAAAGAATGAGGCTTATATAATTATGTCGGAGGGCGAGAGGGTCGGCGGACTTGTTCTTCTGATTGACACGCAAACCAATCATAACCACCTTGAATTGCTGTTCACTCTTCCCGAGGTGCACAGTCGGGGAATAGGCTATTCCGCCTGGCGTGAGGTTGAGGCACTCCATCCCGAAACGGAAATCTGGGAGACGGGGACACCCTATTTTGAGACGAGAAACATTCATTTCTATGTCAACAGATGCGGATTTCACATTGTGGAATTCTACAACAAATTCAATCCCGAGCCTATGCCCGAATTCCCCGACAGCGAGGAAGCCGACGGACATTCCGACGAGGAGGACTCGCTTCACGACGGATTTTTCAGATTTCAGAAGGTTATGAAAGGATAAAGCCACCCTTTGACGGTTGATATTGCCGAATGTACACGGCAAATTTTGTACCATTTCACCAACAACATCCCAAAAACATCTCTCCGATTTTTCTTCGGTTAACACTCTGTACATTGACAAAGCCGTTTCGTTGTGATATACTTGTACGGTAAGTTAAAATGGAATATTATGTGATTAAAAAACAGGAGAACAGGATGTTTTCATTAAAAAGTTTATTCGCTCCCGTTGATATGACGGTGGGCACACCGTGGAAGGGAATCGTAAAGTTTACTCTTCCTATGCTCATAGGTAACATCGCTCAGCAGCTTTACAACACGGTTGACAGTATCGTTGTAAGCCACTACATAACAGACTCCGCAGAGGTGCTTGCCGCAAATGCGGGCAATCCCGAATTTGTTAAGGCGGGCGACAGAGCTCTTGCGGCAGTCGGAAGCTGTCTTCCCATGCTTAATATGCTTCTTGCACTGTTTATCGGTATTTCCGCAGGTGCGAGCATTATGGTTTCGCAGTACTTCGGAGCGAAAAACAGAAAATCGCTTTCCTACAGTGTCGGCAACTGTATTACCCTTACAGCCTTTGCCTGCATAGGTCTTATACTCCTTATGACTCCGTTCATAAGACCCATTCTTGTTCTTATGAATACTCCCGCCTCCACGCTCGAATGGTGCGTTGACTATCTGCAGATTTCCCTCTGGGGTATGGCGGGTATGGCTTACTATAACATCCTCAGCGGTGTTATAAGAGGTCTCGGCGACTCGGTTTCCGCACTTCTTTATCTCCTTGTTGCAACGGTGCTCAACATTTTCCTTGACATTTATTTTGTAAAGGAGCTCAATATGGAGGTTGCGGGCGTTGCTCTTGCAACGGTTATCGCTCAGGTTGTGTCCTCTATCCTTTGTCTCTGGAAGCTTTCAAGAATGACGGAATACTTCGATTTCCAATTACAGTATTTCAAGCCCATAAAGAGCTATGTTGTCCGCATCATAAAGCTTGGTCTTCCCACCGGTGCGACTCAGGCGATTTACTCCTCCGCAATGCTTATCGTTCAGTCTCTTACAAACTGCTTCGGCGAGCTCTTCATTGCGGCGAATATCGTTGTAATGCGTGTTGACGGCTTCGCTATGATGCCCAACTTCTCCTTCGGTACGGCTCTTACCACATACTCCGGTCAGAACGTAGGCGCAAACAGATACGACAGAGTAATTCAGGGTGCAAAGCAGGGTACTCTTATTGCGGCGGGTACATCCGCAATCATTACGGTAATCATTCTTCTTTTCGGCAAGGGTCTTATGGGAATCTTCACGGAAACCGCAGAGCTTGTTGAAATGAGCTACAAGCTTATGATGATTCTTGCGGTTGGCTATATCGCAATGGCTGTAACACAGTCTCTCTCGGGAATTATGAGAGGCGCGGGCGACACGGTAACTCCCATGTGGATTTCCGTTGCGACCACGGTATTCGCAAGAATTCCGATTGCATATGCGATTTCTTACTTCACAAGAACACCCGAGCTTCCTTACGGTATCAAGGAATGTATCCAGATTTCGCTTCTCTGCACATGGATTCTCGGTGCGGTGCTTACAACGGGATTCTATCTCAAGGGCGGCTGGAAAACAAAGGCTATCAAGTAATATGTTTATTAAAGACGGCTGTCCTGTGACGGTCGTCTTTTGTTTGTAATGGAGGCAAATTATTTTTGTTTTGCTTGAATAGTTCATATAAATCTGATATAATAGCCTCATACTACCTTTTGGGGAGGTAATTATGATGATAAACAATATCTGCAACCAGATAAAGCAAAGGCTCGTGACGGACAATGAAAAACGCTTCGGCGATACGGTGCTTTTGCAGATTTCCGCACAGTATGCGGGGCTGTGGCTTGAGCACGCCTACGATGCGGTCATCTATGCCAAAATGGATAACTCCAAGCTCTACCTCGCAAGAAACACAATAGAAGCATTCATCGACCACCAGAAGGACGGACTTTATCCCTTCCGTGTTATCGAGGCGGACGGCAAGGCGGTTTACGAATATTCGCAGATTCAGGAGTGCGTTTCCTTTCTGTCGCTTGCGCTTGATGTTTCGGAAATGCTCGGTGACAGAGAATTCGACCTCAAGGTCTACAGCTCGGGGGCGAAATGGATTTCCTGGCTTGAGAACAACAGAATGACCCTCGGCAAGGGACTTGTGGAAATGTTTTACGGCTACGACACCGGTCACGACAACAGCGGTCGTCTTGAGGGGCTTCTTTACAAAGGAAACTATGTTCTGCCCGACGGAAGCATTGCCGAGGCGGGCGTATTCCCCGAGGACGAGAAGGTCGCTCCGATTTTTGCGGTGGATATGAACTGCAATTTCTACGGAAACCTTATGTCGATGTCGCGCTTTGCGGAAAAGCTCGGAAAAGGCGAAGAAGCCGAAATGTGGAAAAGCAAGGCTCGGGATGTAAAGCAAAGACTCTTTGAGGTCTGCTTCGACAAGGACGACGCCTTCTTCTACGATGCCGACAGATACGGCAACAAGAGAAGGTACCTCTCAAGCACAATCTTCCATTTGTTCCTCGAGGGAGTGCTTGACAGGGAAGAGGACAGCGAGCTCATAAAGGAAATCTGTGAAAGACACATAAAGAACGAGCACGAATTTTGGACAAATTACCCGTTCCCCTCAATGGCAATCTGCGATAAAAGCTGTGAGGGTCACGACGACTACAACTGCTGGGGCTATTTCACGCAGGGACTCATAGTGCTCCGCTGTACAAGATGGATGGACCTCTACGGACTTTCGGATGAGTTCGACCATGTCTGCAAAAAATGGGTAGAGGCGTGGACGACCTGCTTCGACCGTCTGCCGCTCGGACAGGAGCTTGACCCGATAAGCGGAGAGCCCACGGGAGCCGCCCGCTGGTATTCAAGCTGTATGCTGTTTTATCTTTATGCGGTGCAAAGACTTACGGACAAGGGAATTCTGTAATATATAATATGTAAATTAAATGTTTGAAAGGTGGCAATGTTATGTCTGAAGAAAAAATTCAGATGACCTTCGTGCAGAAGCTTGAGAATTATTGGTATCACTACAAGTGGCACACTCTGTTCGGAATATTTATGGTAATAATATTCGGCGTGTGCATAACTCAGTGCGCAAGCAAGACCGAGCCCGATGCTATGGTTCTTTATGCGGGAAGACTCAAGAATATGATAACCCCCTCCGAGGACTACAGAGAGCCCTCCTTCGAGAGCATAATGCGCGAGGATTACAACGGCGACGGAGAAAAGATAGCCGAGGTATTCCAGCTTATAATCCCCATTGCGGAAATAGGCGGTGAATACGAGCTTGATGACAAGGCGGCACAGACCAACAACTCCGAGTATCAGAGATTCTACACGGAAATCGCCACGGGTAACTGCGTGATTTATATGCTTCACCCGCTTCTCTACGAGGACGTAAAGGAAAAGGGAATCCTCCGCCCGCTCTCTGAGGTGCTGGACGAGGTGCCCGACTACGCCGTTGACGAATACGGCATTCCGATATCCGAGCTTATCGCATACAGAAGAACGGCACTGCGCTACTATCCCGAGGACTGCATCATCTGCATAAGACACGAAAGAAAAAAAGGCTCGGGCGCGATTACCTATGACGATCCCGAAATGTATGAGAATTGCGTGAAGTTCTTTAATGATGTAATAGAGTATTAAAATGAAATCCGGAATTCGGGATGATTGCTTTGCAATCTTCATTTTGAATCGGTTTTTATGTAACTTGGGACTGTGTAACAATGCGGAAAGTAATCTTTAAGGATTTGATTCGGAGGAGAAAACTCTCTTTATCGTCAAATAGCACAAAAACACGGCGGAAAATTGTACTATAGTTACAATGTACAACCTATGTGAAAATCCGTTTGTTACAAATATGTTACAATCGCAAAAAACTATTGCAAAATTGAAATTTTTATATTATAATATCATCGTGGGCAAAGATATTTTGCCGTATCTATCTATTTTCAGGAGGAGAAAAACATGAGAAAATTTCTCGCTTTAGTGTTATCCTTCATCCTTACGGTTGGTGCAGTAAGCACAGTAGCTTCCGCTGCTAAGTTTACAGACGTTTCCGCAAAAGATGAAACACTTACAAAGGCAGTGGACCTTTTGTCTAGTGTAGGTATAACAACAGGAACCACAGCAACTACATTCGGTACTTCCGAAGGCGTTACACGTCAGCAGATGGCTACCTTCATCTACAGACTTATGAAGGCAGGCAAGACTGTTGAAGGTAAGGAAGGCGACAACAGCACAACCTTTACCGACCTCGATGACCCCTTCTACTACTTCATGATTTCATGGGCTAATGACAGCGGCATCATCAAGGGAAGAAATGCAACAACATTCGACCCTAAGGGCGGCATCATCCTTCAGGATGCTTACGTTATGCTCGTTCGTGCGCTCGGTTATGAAAAGAAGGACGCTCTCGGCTATCCCTTTGACTACATAACAATCGCTGAAAAGATCGGTCTTGACGACGGTCTTCCCTCAAACGTAAACTACGACACAGCTCTTACAAGAGGTAACGTAGCAGTTCTTCTTTACAACGCTTTCTATGCTGATATGGCTACAGGCGAAACAGCTTACGAAATCGAATACGAGGAAGTTGTTCTTACCAGCGGTAAGCACGCTATCGTTGAAAAGGCTCAGACTCCTTACACAATCTACGACACAGTAGCTCAGAAGGTATTCGGCCTTAAGAAGACAGTTCAGAGAGTTGTTGCAACTCCCAACTACTGTATCGACGAATTCGAAAAGACAGACGACGCTAAGGATGACATGGAAATGATTTCCGTGGCTTGCTTCGATGAAGACTACATCGACACAGATTCAAATCTCTTCGATGAAATCGCATTCGATACACTCGGTCTTGCAGGCAAGGCAGACGACTACTTCCTTATCGACCTCTCCATCTACTACAAGAAGGAAGAAAACAAGGCTCCCGAAATTATCGCTGCTACAGCTCTCGGTACATACAAGGCAGACCTTCCCGGCTCCAAGGTTAAGTTCGATGCTTCCAACCAGAACCTCGCTTACCAGGGCGACGGTAACGTTAAGGCAGCTACAGGTAAGGTAACAATCGACGGTCAGGTTTCCTACCTCTTCAACGCTCCCTGGACATACTCCAAGCCCGCTAACATGGAGGACAAGGACAAGGAATGTATCACTCTTCTCTGGCTTGACGCTACAGAAAGAGATCCCGAGGAAGAAGACTATGTAATGGACTACAACTTCAAGTCCAACAAGGACGTTCTCGGTCGTGGCAAGGAAGCTTACAACTCTATCCCCGAAGTTTACGAAAAGACAGGCGGTAAGTGGGTAAGAGTTTCCGAATCCATGGTAGCATCCGACCTTCGTGGCTACGGTATCTACTCTACAGGCGGTATGGCTGCTCTTATGCAGATTATGCCCTCTTCCACAAACTTCGAAGCAGACGCTTGGGACTCCAATGGTGACGGCAAGTACGATTACCTCTGGCTCAAGCCCTATACAATCGGTCAGGTATGCGAAGAAGAAGGCGAATCCCTTATGGATATGCACGCTTCCGGTCTTGACACAATCTCTGCAGTATACGAATCAAGAGAAGTTCCCACAATTTATACATACGGTGCAACAAAGGAAGGTGCAGACTTCAAGGATAAGCAGCTTATCACAGCTTATATCAACGGTCCTGCAAACTACATCAAGTGTTCTACCGCTATAAAGATGGAATACACCGAAAACCAGGTATATGACAAGTACTCCAGCGAATACACCTTCGGTTTCAACGGCTCCAGCACAAACAGAACAAACATGGCTCGTCACTATGTTGGTTACCCCGACAAGTCCGGTGCGAGAATGGGCATCACAACAGGTAGAATTCCCACATACCTTTCTTCCAACTTCAGCAACATCACATTCGGTAAGACATACGACATCGTATTCGTAGGTAATGCAATGTTCCACGTTAAGGGTTCTGCAGGCGCTATCGACGAAAAGGCTGAATATGCAATGATCTTCCCGAACACAAACGGCGCATATGCATTCACAACATCTGTTGGTATCGTTGAAGACGGTAACCTCCAGAAGTCCGGCAATATGCTCGAGGCTCTTATCGAGGGCGAGCTTGTTGACGTAGTTGTTAAGCCCCAGACAAGCGACTCTCTCGCTGCAAGAGATCCTTCTATGCCTGTAACTCCCAAGCAGAAGAACGGCGTATACGACTTCAGCGACTATGTAGGAAAGCTTCTTACATACACAGTTAACTCCGATGACCAGTACGTATTCAAGATTGCTCCCATGGATGCAAACACAGACGTATCCGTACTTAAGACAGACGAGCTCGACACATTCTACACATATGAATCCGACGTTGAAGGTAAGGTAACATCCGCATTCGTAAAGAGCTCCGGTAACCTCTACCAGTTCCTCAAGAAGGACGGCTCTCTCCAGACTCAGGTTGCTCCTTCCAAGTTCGTAACATTCGGTGAAAACACAAAGGTTGTTATCAAGACATACAACGATGAAGACGAACCTGTATTCACAATCTACGACAACGACAATAGACCTAACTTCGATACAGACGATGAATTCAAGAACATCAAGTATATCGTAAAGAACAACCCCAAGTCCACATCTATGGAAGACCTCGTATACCTCTATGCAGAAGCCGCTGATGGTACAACAGGTATCAAGACAAACAACACTCTTGACTACAGATTTGTTAAGGCAACAAAGATGGTTAAGGTTGATGACTCCAAGGTAGTTTACTACGACGTATACAACCCCTTCAAGGGCACAATCGAAGAAGAATACGAAGCAGTATCCGATGCTGATACAGTAGTATGCGACATCAACGGTATCTACACAGTTTCCAACGGTTACCTCGATGACGAAGAAGGCGTTCTCGGTTACATCAACGACTTCGGTGCAGTTGCTACATCTGATGCAGAAGACGGCCTCGGCCTTGTTGCAATCGGCGACTTCGATAAGGAAACAGGTATCCTCTCCATCGAAGACGAAGACCTCCTCTTCATGGTTGACGAAGACACAATCATCACATTCCTCGATCTCGACGAAGAAACAATCGAGCTCAAGACATCTTCTATCCTTACATCCACATCCAAGAACTACAGATGTAACGATGACAAGAATATGCCTCTCCTCGCATTCGTTGCTTCCAGCGAAATCAAGAAGGAAGACGAATTCGAACACGCAGAAGTTATCTGTATCGTTCGTTGCGATGACCTCGCTAAGTAATTGAATTTCAATTGAACTAAGACTGCGATTTAACCGTCGCAGTCTTTTTTTGTCCTGTTCAAACAGGATGGGAGTCCTCGATGGGGGAAATATAAATGCGATGGGAGTCCCCGATGGGTGAAATGTAAATGCGTAAAAAAAGCGGCTTCGGTGTTGACAAGGCAGTCGTTTTGTGCTATAATTCAGACGGAAACGGGGAAAAATCCCAGTATTACACCATTTGAGAGGAGAATTGCCGTGCCGAAAAATCAGAATATAACGGATATGTCCTTTGAAAACTCCATCGAAATCACCGAGGTTCTGCTTGCCCACAAGTGCACCTACAGAAGCGGGGAAACCTGCACGGTCTACAGCAAGGGCAGAAATTTCTGCGGCTTTGTGTGTCCTCTTCACGGAACTGCCATTTACAGAAACTCCGAGGGCGAGGAAATGTTCACGGTGGGCATAGGTGAGATTGTGTACCTTCCCGAAATGTCAAGATATACCGTCGAGGGCGGAGAGAAGGGCTTTACTCATTATACGGTGAATTTTCTTCTTGGTGCGGACGGAGATAACATCACGCTGAATTTTGCTCCGCTTTTCGGGGATATGCCCGTGAAAATTGCGGTGGAGGACTTTGACGGCTTCAAGACGCTTTTCTCAAAGGCGGTTTCCGCATTCGGAACGAATATGTTCGGTGCGACACTTCTTGTCAAGGCTCAGATTTTTGAGATGATTCACCAGTTTTTCTCGGACGCCATAAGAACAAAGGGCGCAAACGGTGAATACGATGTGCTCGTAAAGGCAAAGCAATATATAGAAGACCACTTCTGCGAAAACATCAGAGCAAAGGATTTGTCCCATATATGCTCCATGAGTGAAACAAACCTCCGCAGAAAATTCCGCGAATACATAGGTCAGCCACCGCTGGACTACCAGATAGGACTTCGTATCCGCCGTGCAAGAGAGCTTCTTCTCGAGCGTAAGTACAATGTCAGCGAGGTTGCACTCCTTGTGGGCTTTGACGATGTCAATTATTTCTCAAGGCTATTCAAAAAAAGAGTTGGAGTTTCGCCGCAGGTGTTTGAGAAAATGTATTAATAGGCAAAAAAATTGCCCGACAGTTGGATTTCCTTCTGTCGGGAATTGATTTTTATGGGATTATTCGGATTTGCCTACGGTGACTCTTGTCCACTGCTTTGTGCCCTGCTTCACTGCAAAGGCAGTTCCGTCGGAGAATTCCGTTGCGTCGTCAAAGTGCTCGGTACAGAGGTCTGTGCCTTCCTTGTTGATGAAGTAGTATTTGCCGTCCTTTCTTACCTTTGCGACTCCGCTGTGGAAAAGACCTGCTTCCTCGAATATGCAGTCGGTGATTTTCTCTCCGTCTGTGGTTATATAGCCGTAGAGCTTGTCATTTCTTACTCTGATTATACCGTCAACGGCATAATGAACATCGTCGTATATTGCGTCTATCACAAGCTCGCCGTCCTTGTTTATGAAGCCGTACTTGCCGTCCTTCATAACGGGAGCGACTCCGCATTCGAAGCGGAAGTATTCGTCTGTTCTGTTTCTGTCGGGAGAAGTGTAAATCGGCTCTGCGAGTACTCTTGATTCCTTGTCGATGTAGCCTATAAGACCTCCTACGACGAATGCCGCCGCGCCGTCCTTGTAGTTGTAGATGGCGGTTGACTTCATATTGAACTTCAATTTGCCGTCCTTACCGATGTAGCCGAATACATTCTTTTCCGCAACTCTTGCCATTCCCTCGTGGAAATCGTCGAAGTTGTCGTAGTCACAGTAGATTTCGATTTTGCCGTCCTTGTTTATATATCCGATACCGATTTCGCTGAATACTCTTGCAAGACCGTCCGAGAAGGGAGCCGCCTCGAAGAAATCTCTGTCAATGGCAACCGAGCCGTCGGGGTAAATATATCTGTAGACTTTTCCGTCGGGACTGTAAAGACCTATTCCCTCCGAGAAATCGTACACCGAATCGTTTTCGCATCCGAGAATGAAGCTCTCCGAATCAACATTGAAGAAGCCCCACATACCCATATCGTTTCTCACGGCGGTGACATTGTCCTTTATGCTTCTTGCGGTGCTGTACTCACAGGGGAGAATAAGCTTGCCGTCTGCCTTCATAAGACCCATCGAAAAGTCATCGGCAAATACCTTGAACACTCCGTCCGTCATTGCGGTTATGGAGTAATAGTCACCGGGCACCTCGTCTGTGATTTCAAGGGAGGTCACAAGCGGAACATCGTATTTTTCCGTGGGAAGTGCGGTATCCGTGTTTTCGGGAGTGGGATTTTCAACCTGACTGTTGTCGGTTTCGTCAGGCTTTTCCTCTGTCTTCTTGTCGCAGGAGGCGAGAGTAAGCAGGCACAGAAGCGAAGCCGTGCAGAATTTAAGTGTATTTTTGAAATTCATTTTGCTTTCCTTTCCGTATTTTTATTGATTTTCGAGGATGCTCTCATCGAACATTTCCGTTTTGAACAAATCCGCAAACAGATTCCACGGATAACCGTCC
The DNA here is from genome assembly GCA_017560085.1 of Clostridia bacterium. Taxonomy (GTDB): domain Bacteria; phylum Bacillota; class Clostridia; order Oscillospirales; family CAG-382; genus SIG622. The sequence continues at coordinate 20,544 of JAFYPA010000006.1, read as the reverse complement.
GGGCTCGGAAGATTGCGGATGTCAACACTCTTTTTCGTGAAGGGATGAACAAAGGACATTCTCGCGCTGCACAGAGCGATTTCGCCTCGGTTTGTGTGACTTCCGTACTTTCCGTCGCCGAAAAGGGGAGTCTGCCTTGAGGAAAACTGTACGCGAATCTGATGTGTCCGTCCCGTATGAAGCCTTATTCTCACAAGGGAAAGAATGCCGTCCTCGGACTCTTTTACGGAAATTGTTCTGTACTCCAGCGAGGCTTCCTTGACGCCCTTTCGCATTTTGTCAACAACATAGCTTTTGTTGCAGGAGGAATCCTTAAAGAGCAGATCCTTGTATATTCCGCTGTCCTCGGTGGGCTTTCCGTGGACTATGGCAAGGTATTCCTTGTTCATTGCACGCTCGGAAACAAGTGCCGAGAATTTGCCCGCGGCGGAGCTGTTTCTTGCAAGAAGCATAAGCCCCGAAACATTTCTGTCAAGCCTGTGCACGGGCAGAGGGAGAGGAATATTTTCAGCATTTGCAGTTTCAAGCAGCACCGAGCTTTCCTCTGTGGGTGACGGCTCGGACAGCATTCCGCAGGGCTTGTTTACTGCAATTATGAATTTGTCACGGTAGAGTACCTTTATCATATTTAGCAATTCCTCTCTTTTTATACATTTACCATTATATAATAGCACAACCTACGAGCTTTTTCAAGTGCAAAGAGTAAATTTATTATATACTTCCGAGGATAAGTCGGCAAGCCTCAGCGATTTATCGAGGATAACCTCGCATAGTCCGACAAATTCCAGCTCGGGCAGAGCGTAGAATATTTTTCCGCATCTTGAGAGAATTGAAAATCTGAGGCACCGCGAATCGCACAGACATCCTTCTATTTCCGCCGTGAGAGAAATTATGCGCTCAAGACGGTCGGAAGCATTTTCGCATATGCCGAAGCTGCCGAAAAGCATAAGAGTCCTTTGTGCGATGCTTTTACTTGATTCAAAGAATTCCCTTGACTGCACTGTTGCCCTCTGCAGATTTTCATACGCCCCGAGCGTAGCACAGTAGAGCGATGTGCCTTGCCCGATAAGGCGTATTACCCCGCGGGAAAGCTCGGTGTAATCCCGTCTTCGTTCACAGAGAAGCTTTGCCGTATGGGCGGACATCAGGACGGACGGAGTATCGTAGAGACCGGTGCGGATACTGTGAGCGGTGTGACTGAGGGATTTTTCGGCGATTTCTCGCATATATCCGAGACGCATTTTTTGTTCCTCCGTGGATTTTTTATACATCTTATGAGAAATCAGCGCGGGATATTTGCGGAAAAATAATTTATAATGTTAATCTATATTGCGAAAAATGTAAATAATGCATTCTCCCCTTTGACGGCGGAGAAAATATGTTATATAATATAAAGTCGGAAGAAAAAGTAAGAAAGAAAGCCGCAGGAAGCGGTGAAAAATCGAAAGGACAGTTACAGATGATAAGAAACGAGCTTCGAAACATTGCTATAGTTGCCCACGTTGACCACGGCAAGACCACACTTGTTGATGAAATGCTCAAGCAAAGCGGTACCTTCAGAGAAAACCAGGTTGTTCAGGAAAGAGTCATGGACTCCAACGACCTCGAAAAGGAAAGAGGTATCACAATTCTTGCAAAGAACACATCCCTTATTTACAAGGATATCAAGATTAACGTAGTAGACACCCCCGGTCACGCAGACTTCGGCGGTGAGGTTGAGCGTGTTCTTAAGATGGTTGACGGCGTTCTTCTTCTTGTTGACGCCCAGGAGGGTCCTATGCCCCAGACAAGATTCGTTCTCGGCAAGGCTCTTGAGCTCGGTCACAAGATTGTAATTGTCGTAAATAAAATAGATAAGCCCGGTGCGAGAATCAACGAGGTTATCGACGAGGTGCTCGAGCTCTTTATAGACCTCGGTGCGGACGACGACCAGCTTGACAGCCCCATCGTATTCTGCTCGGGAAGAAACGGTACGGCGTCCCTTTCCGCAGAGCAGCAGGACCCCGACCTTACAGCACTCTTTGAGTCTATCGTAAATCATATAGATCCCCCCGAGGTTGACATTGAGGGCACAGCCCAGATGCTTGTTTCCTCCATCGACTACAACGAATATGTAGGCAGAATTGCCATCGGCAGAGTTGAAAGAGGTACAATCAGAAAGAACGCCGAGGTTATGGTTTCAAACTTCCTCGGAACTCACGCGGACTATCGCTCAAAGATAGTAAACCTTTACCAGATTGACGGTCTCGGAAAGAACACCGTTGACGAGGTTGTTGCGGGTGATATCGTTTGTCTTTCCGGTATTGCGGACGTTACAATCGGTGATACAATCTGCGATGTAGATGCACCCGAGGCACTTCCCTTTGCAAAGATTTCCGAGCCTACACTTGAAATGACCTTCTCCGTAAACGACTCTCCCTTCGCAGGTCAGGAGGGTAAGTTCTGCACATCCCGTCATCTTCGCGCAAGACTCTTCAAGGAGCTTCTTAAAGACGTATCCCTTCGTGTTTCCGAAACGGACTCCACCGAAAGCTTCAAGGTTGCGGGCAGAGGCGAAATGCATCTCTCCATCCTTATCGAAACAATGAGACGCGAGGGCTATGAGCTTCAGGTTTCCGCTCCCAAGGTTCTTACAAAGATGATTGATGGCGTCGAATGCGAGCCTGTCGAGGAGGTTATCTGCGAGGTTCCCGAAATTTATGTCGGTGCGGTTATGCAGAGACTCGGTGAGCGTAAGGGCGAGCTTCTCGATATGACTCCCAGAGGCGACAGAACAAAGCTTACCTTCCACATTCCCACAAGAGGTCTTTTCGGCTACAGAAACGAATTTCTTACGGACACCCACGGTGAAGGTATTCTTTCCTCCATATTCTTTGATTACGAGCCCGTAAAGGGTCAGATTATAAAGAGAGATTCAGGCTCTCTCATCGCATACGAAAACGGCGTTACCACAAAGTACGGTATCTTCCAGGTTCAGGACAGAGGTCTTATGTTCATCAAGGAGGCTATGAACGTATACGAGGGACAGATTGTCGGCGAGACACCCAAGAGTGACGACATTGTTGTAAACGTATGTAAGAAGAAGCACATGACCGCCGTGCGCTCCACAGGTGCGGATGAAGCACTCAGACTTATTACTCCCAAGTTCTTCTCCCTTGAAGAGGCTATAGAATACATCAACGAGGACGAGCTTATCGAGGTTACACCCAAGAGCATAAGACTCCGTAAGGCTATCCTTAATAATGTTGACAGAGCAAAGGCTAACGCAAAGCTCAAGAATAACGGCTGATAAAGAAAAGCGGGCGTGTACGGAAAATGTACGCGCCCTTTTTTACCGCTCAGTCGGACTCCTTCACAAAGTAGCCTCTCGGATATCCGCAGAGCGGACATCTTTCGGGAGCCTGCGTGCCCTCGTGAACATAGCCGCAGTTTGTGCAAAGCCAGCCTGCTTCCTCCTCGGAGGTGTAAAGTGTGCCGTCACGGAGCTTTTCAAGATAGTCGGAGAGAATTCGCAGATGATTCTGCTCGGTGCTTGCGGTGTAGTCGAATTTCTCGGCAATCTCGGAGAAGCCCTCGTCTCTTGCGGTGCTTGCGTATTCGGGGTACATTGATTCGGCTTCGTACTCCTCGGAGGCGAGAATTGCTTCAATGTTCTGAACATCGTCTCCAACCTCGCCGAGGTATCTCATCCAAAGCTCTGCGTGCTGAAGCTCATTTTCCGCAAAGTCGTGCAGAATTTTGGAAAGCACGGGGTCTCCGCCATTCCTTGCCGCCTCCGAAAAAATACGGTATCTCATTGCGGAGCGCGCCTCGCCTGCGAAGGCATCCGTGAGATTCTGCTGTGTCTGTGTGCCGCCAAGGGCTGAATGTACACTGTTGTTCATATATTTATCACGCCGTTTCCTTTCGTTGTTTTGAGCGCTTCGGCTCTGTGATATAGTATGCCGCGGGTGTGTTTTTGGTGTATGAGGTCTGTTGCTTTGGTGAAAAATAGTTAGTTTATAAAATTTTTAAGAAATTTTGGTCGAGAAATTGCGGATTAAGTCATTATTAGGGCTGTTTTTTTCTGAAAATATGATAAAACATATATAATGATTGCAAAGGACATTTCTATGGCAAATTTTTGTTTACCGAAATCCTGTCTGCAAACAAATACATTTACAATACCACCCGTGCGAAGGAAGAAGGTTAATTCGGCAAATGAAGATATACGCATACAACGGTAAATCAAACATCATCGGCGCAAAGGTAAGAGACGCAAGACGCGAGCTCGGCTACTCACAGTACGACCTTGCACTCCGTCTCCAGCTTGAAAATGTAATTATCACTCAGAAGTGCATAAGCAGAATCGAAAACTTTGAGCGCTTCGTAGCGGACTATGAGCTCCGTGCGATTGCAATAGCACTCAAAAAGCCCGTTGAATGGTTTCTTGACATAGAAAGCGACGGAAGATTCAATTAAGTCAATACGAGCCTGACGCCTGTCGGGCTCTTTTTCTTTTGCTAAAATTTGGCGATAAAATAAATTCGTTCACAAAATGTATGTAATCAAGGACACAAAATGCGTTTAGAATAAACCCGTATGGAGGGTCATGGCGGAAAGCCCCTTCCGATACAAATACATTTATTGAAACGGAGAGAAAATCTCCGACGGAGGATTATCATGGCAGATAATGTACTTGACAGATTCGATCAGAATATGACCGAAACAAAGATTGATGCTTCCAAGAAGCTCAGAATCGGCTTCATCGGTACAGGCGGTATCGCAAACTCACACATCAAGGCGTACCTCAACCAGCCCGATGTTGAAATTGTTTGCGGCGCAGACCTCGTTGAAGGCAAGGCACGTAAGTTCCTTGACAACTACAACCTTACAGATGCCAAGGACTATGTTGACTACAAGCAGATGATTGCGGAAAATCAGCTTGATGCGGTTTCCGTATGTACATATAACAGCCAGCACGCACCCTGTGCTATTTATGCTATGGAGCACGGTCTTAACGTACTTCTCGAAAAGCCCTTCACGGTAACTCTTGAAGAAGCGGTTGCTGTAAGAAAGGCTGAAAAGGAAAGCGGAAAGGTGCTTTCCATCGGCTTCCAGCCCAGATTCGATGCTAACATGAAGATGATCAAGCAGATTGTTGAAAGCGGCGAGCTTGGTGAAATCTACTACATCCAGACAGGCGGCGGCAGAAGACACGGTATTCCCGTAGGCTGGTCCACAACCTTCATCGAAGGCGACAAGGGTGTTCTCGGTGCTATCGGTGACATCGGATGCTACTCTCTCGATATGTGTCTTAATGCTATGGGCTATCCCAAGCCCGTAACAATCTCCGGCAGAATCTCCGGCTTCTTCGGTAAGACTCCCGAGGCATATACAACAAAGACAGACTGCAAGTGCGAGCAGCAGAAGTTTGCTGACCTCTTTGCGGTTGACGATTTCGCATCCGCATATATCCGTCTTGACAACGGCGTTGTTCTCGACTTCAGAATTGCATGGTATATGCACCTTGACACTCCCGGTGATACAATCATCATGGGTAAGAAGGGCTCTCTCAGAATCCCCTCCACAGACTGCTGGAACGGCTCTGTAGGCGGCGCTATGAAGATTTACCACGACATCTGCGGCAAGCCCACAGAAACAATCGTACCCCTTCTCAAGAATCCCGAGGGCGTATCCAATGTTGATATGAAGATTCGTTCCTTCCTTGACGCAATCAAGAACGGCACACCTTCTCCCATTCCCTCAAGCCAGATTATCATCAACCAGGCTATTATCGACGGTATTGTTAAGTCCTCCGAGGTTGGTCACGAAATCGAAGTTACCATTCCCGGTCTTGACTGATAAGTGAAATAAGAAATTTTGGGCTTCTCCCTTTGGAAACAGAGGGAGGAGCTTTTTTTTAAATTCGGAATTCGGAATTTGTCGGGACGCCCCGACAGGCACTTTCGCGCAATTTATCTCGGTTTAATTTCGGGGTTCGGTGCCCGCGACTCGGCTCCGCCCCCTCCCAACCCACGGTCGGGGGCTCGTTCCGTGGCTGGTGCGGTGCGATTTGCAATTGCATTCCGTTGTAATGTTGCCAACCCACGGCAACATCACAAGGCAATCAAACACACCGACAAATTCCAATTTTGCATTTTGCATTTATCATTTTGCATTTTAATGCACCGCACCGATAATATCCAATCGTTTTGTGCTAAAAAAAGTTGCTTTATCTATTTACAAATGGTAAAAATTGGAGTAAAATATAGTAAATTACAAATTCAATGCGAGGTGCTTTTATGTATAACATTAAGCTTTCAAATACCATCCCCGAGCCGAGTCCCGCAAAAACAGACAGAATTGTTGCGGCTCACTATTATGCCGCCTGGAAAAAGGGCGCGGCAGGGCTTCATAACGGCTTTGACGATTTGCATCCCTTCCCCGAAAGAACTCCGCTCTGCGGATATTATGACGAGGAAAACCCCGATTTCTGCGACTGGGAAATCAAGTGGGCTTCCGAGCACGGCGTGAATTGCTTTATTTATTGCTGGTACAGATATAAGGAAAATATGGGTAAGCCCATAACAGAGGACGCTCTTCGCTGCTCGCACGGTATTCATAAGGCGATGTTCAATGCGAAGTTCCAAAAGCATATGAAGTTCGCCATTATGTTCGAGAATTCGCTCCGTTGGTGCAATACCGACAAGAAGGACCTTTTCGATAATTTGCTTCCCTTCTGGTTTGAAACCTATTTCACAAGGGAAAACTATCTTGTTATAGACAATAAGCCCGTGCTTCTTATCTGCGCCGCAGACCTCATAAACAAGCTCTTTGAGACACCCGAGGAGCAGAGAGAGACCTTTGATGCCTGCCGTGAATATGCAAAGAAATACGGCTTTGACGGTATGACCTTCGGCGCGGCTATCTGGGACTACAATAAGGTCGATACCGCAAGATATCTCGATTACGACAACAGAGGCTATGACTTCCACTTCGGCTACAACGCAGGCTACGCTCCCGAAAAGGACACGGACGACGATGCGGAAATTATCGGCGGTCAGTGCGAGATGCTTATGCGCAGAATCGCTCCCAACCCTTACACCGCAGTTCCGACAGCATCCTGCTTCAGAGATGCCGAGCCCAGAACCACCGAGGCGTGGAATAAGCTCGGATTCAAATTCGCAAACGAAACCAAATACCACCTTTCTCCCGAGGGCTTCAAGGAGCTTTTAAAGAGAATGAAGGGCATCACCGACGGACTTCCCGACGGAGCCTATGGCAAAAAGCTCTTTATGCTTGACAACTGGAACGAGTGGGACGAGGGTCACTATATCTCTCCCTGCCACGAATACGGCTTTAAGTATCTGCAGGCAATCCGTGAGGCTCTTTCCGAGTGTAACAACCTTCCCGACTACAGAACGCCGCAGGATTTAGGGCTTTCCAACTTCAATAAGTCCTGGGGTAACCCCGATTTGTCGGAGGAATGCAAGAAAAAATTCGGCGTTGAGTATTGATTCTCAAGGTGAAAAAACGAAAGGAAACGGAAATGAAGGATTTTTCTAATCTTAAAACATACAGCGAATACCCGAATTTCGCCGTGGCACAGCCTCAGAGAACGGAATACCTTGAGGGACTCAACAGCCTTATCGCAAAGCTCCGCAAGGACTCGGCGGCGAAAAGGGAAGAATATATGAATCCCGAAAGCTATTTTGAAAATCCCGAAAGGTACAGAAAAGACTACTACGAAATGCTCGGCTGGCCTCTCACGGAATATTCAAAGAATCTGCCCGTTCCCAATGTCCGCAAGGAGTTTGTCGCAAGCGACGACAGAGGCGACATTTACAGAATGCAGATTGAGGTTCTCGAAGGACTCTGGTTTTACGGTATGTACTTTGTCCCCAAGGGCAAGGCAGAGGAAAAGACGGGACTTGTAATTATGCAGCACGGCGGAGGAGGCTCTCCCGAGCTTTGCTCGGATATTGTGGGCGATAACAACTACTATCATATGACGACAAGAATCCTTGACAGAGGCGTGAGAGTATTCTGCACACAGATTCTTTGCTGGTCAAGAGTTGTCATTCCCGAGCCGCCGACAAAGGTGCTTCCTGATTTTAACAGACATAAAATTGACGTTGCACTCAAGCAAATGGGCTCAAGCATTCAGGCGGTGGAAACCTATGCGATTATGCGTTGCCTTGACTATCTCTGCTCGCTTCCCGAGGTTGACGATACGAAAATAGGTATGACGGGACTTTCCTACGGCGGATTCTACACTATGATGGTGACCGCCGCAGAGCCGAGAATTATTTCCGCATATTCAAGCTGTGCAATGAACGACAGATTCAAGTACGACTGGGAGGACTGGAGCTGGAAGAACTCCGGTAACACCTTCACCGACGAGCGTGTCTGCGCTCTTTGTGCACCAAGGCGTTATTACGGTGATGCGGGTACACAGGATGCTGTATTTACCTGGGACACCATTCCCGACTTCAACAGCCTTGTAAGACCGTTCTATGCAAAGTTCGGCTGTGAGGACGAGTTCCGCTTCAACATTCACAACGACGGTCACAAGTACGACCTCGACGACAATGCAGGCTTCAACTTCTTTATTGAGCCGCTTCTTTAAGGTGAACGAATATGAACTGGCTTGTTAAGGATAAAAATTTTTATAAAACGCTGATTGCACTTGCAATACCGATTTCCCTTCAGAATCTCGTCACCTTCCTTGTAAACTTTGCGGACGGCGTAATGGTGGGAAGCCTCGGTGAAATTGATATTTCCGCAGTGCATATGTCAAGACAGATGGCGTCTGTTATTCAGTTTTTCATGAACGGTATAGGCACAACCGTGCTCGTTCTGGGGGCGCAGTATTTCGGCAAGAAGAATTATGATGCGATAAAGAAGATTATCTTCAACGGCTTCCGTGTGACACTTATTGTCGGTGCGCTGTATTCTCTTTTGAACTTTGTTTTTGCACGGCAGATACTCTCCGTGCTGACAAACGGAAACACGGCGGTTGTTGAGGCGGGAATTCCCTATCAGCAGATAACGGCGATTTCGTTCTTCTTTTTCTGTATTTCACAGCATTTTGTCTATTCGCTCCGTGCGGTACAGAACACAAAGCTCGGTATGAGACTTGCGTTTATTACCCTTGTTGTAAACTGCGGTCTTAACTATCTTCTCATTTTCGGCTCCTTCGGATTCCCCAGGCTCGGAATTGTGGGCGCGGCGATTGCAACACTCATCGCAAGAGTAATCGAGTGCGTTGTGACGGTAGTCTATGTATTCGGCTACGAAAAGGAGCTGAAGCTCAAGCTTGCGGATCTCAGGCTCAAGTCCGCGCTTCTCGCAAAGGATATGCTCCGCCACGGAATTCCGATTATGATAGGCGAGGTCGTATGGTCAATCAACACGCTTTATCAGAGCTTCATTATCGGCAGATACAACGAGGAAATAATGTCCGCCTTCAGCATCACGGTTATGATGGGAAATCTCGTGCTTGTCTGGGCAATAGGTCTTGCCTCCGCCGTGGGCATCATCACGGGCAAGACGGTCGGTGAGGGCAAATACGAGCTTATGAAGCAATACGCAAAGACGGTGCAGGTATTATTTGTAATAGTCGGAATCCTCAGCGGACTTCTGATATTCTGCATCAAGGGGCCGTTCATCTCTCTTTACAATGTAACAGACGTAACCAAGGCGAATGCGAACATACTTATGAATGTCCTTGCCTTTGTAATGGCGGGCACCTGCTACCAGATGGTAGGACTCGCAGGTCTTGTAAAGAGTGGCGGAGATACGGCATTCGTTGCTATAAACGACAGTATCCATGTATTCCTCATCATAATTCCGTCCGCGTTCATATGCTACAAGCTCGGTGCTCCGATTTGGCTTGTATTCCTCTGTCTGCGTTGCGATCAGCTGCTTAAGTGCATTGTTGCGGTGGTTAAGATTAACCGCTTTAAGTGGATGAAGAAGCTGACGAGGGAAGGGGAGAAATAATAAAGAAAAAAGTCGTTCGTTGTAAGACGGACGGCTTTTTTAAATGCATAATGCATAATCAAGACTGCGAAGCAGTCTTTGGAAGAATCCTGCGGATTCTTCTTCGGTGGGCAGTGTAACAAACTTTGGGTTGACGCTTTGTTGCGGTGTGTGGCAGAATTATTGTCCCCCTCAATTAGAGGGGGATGTCAGCGAAGCTGACAGGGGGAGTCCGCAAGAATCGCAATGGTTGCAATTCGCACAATGGTTAGAGGGTGCACAAACCCTTGTATAGGTCAAGCGACGGGTTTGCTTGTGAGGTAAATTGCTTCGCAATTTTAATTTGATTGTATCGCCTGCGGGCGAAGGGGACTCCTTCCGTCTCGCTTCGCGAGCCACCTCCCTCTAATGAGGGAGGCGATAATGTGCTCCTCATCTCCACGACAAATTCCAATTTGAATTTTAATGAAGGAAGCGAAGCTTCCAACATTCCCTGTCCCTTGTCCACTGTCCCCTATAAATCCCAATTTAGTTCCCACACAAAAAACAAGGTATGCACCATACGATGCATACCTTGATTTGCGGATTAAAGCTTGTTGGGGAAGTAGACGGGGTTGCCGGATGCGGCGGATTCGAAGGCGGCTTCCATTACCTTGAATACGCGCATTACTTGGTCGTGGGTAACGAACTGAGCTTCCTTGCCGTCAATGGCTGCGCAGACATTTCTGTAGAAGTTGTGAACATCGGAGGTGGGACGCTCTACCTCGTAGGTGTCGGTTGTGATTTCGTCACGGGGTGCCATTGTTTTGGTAAGACCTGCGGCTGTTTCAACCGGTACTACGTCGGATTCGTGCCATGCCTTGCAGGTTACTACCTGCGTGTTTTCTCTCCAGTCCTTGATAAGAGCCGTGCCCTTTTCACCCTGCATATAGAAGCGGGGAAGAGCTATAAAGTTGTATGTGCCAACCTCAACATAGGCTCTCTTGTCACCCTCGAAGTAGATGTAAAGCTGGAAGCCGTCATCAACCTCTTTGTTGGTGATGTGGTCAAAACGACAGTAAATTTTTTCGATTTTTTCTGTGTATATCTGAAGAATCTGGTCAATAAGATGTACACCCCAGTCAAGCACCATACCGCCACCGTGCTCCTTTTCGCCTCTCCAGTCGGAGGGAATACCGCGGGAGCCGTGGATTCTGGACTCGATGTTGAAGATGCCGCCAAGCTCACCGCTGTCGTGAATCTTCTTCATCGCGAGGAAGTCAACGTCCCATCTTCTGTTCTGATGAACGGTGAAAAGCTTGCCTGACTTCTTGGATGCATCTATCATTTCCTGAAGCTCGTCGGAGCTCATTGCTACGGGCTTTTCGCATATTACGTTCTTTCCGCCGAGAAGACATTTTACCACAGTGTCCTTGTGAACATCGTTGGGGATTGCAACCGTTACAAGGTCAATGCTCTCGTCTGCAATAACCTCGTCAAGGCTCTCGTATGCCTTGATGCCGTTTGCTCTTGCCTTTTCTCTCTTGGCAGGGTCAATATCATAAATACCCGCAAGGCTTACAACATCGCTTGTCAGTGCGTTCTTCACATGGAAGCCGCCACCCATTCCGCCGTAGCCTATTACGCAAAGATTGTGTTTCATAATGGTTCCTCCAATTCTTTATGCATTAAGCTTTGCATAAATACCGTCTTAATTATAAGATAATTTTTTCATTTAAGCAAGAACTGTATTGATATTTGCTTTAACTATATTGACTTCGGACACATATTGTTCTGATATCCTTTGTGAAATACAAATACCATTTCCATTCTATTCTCTTTATTATATTACAAATACATTAAAAAAGCAAGAGGTTTTTGAAATATTTTTGATTATTCTTGACTTAATGTGCGTTTAGCGAATAAAAATTGCGTAAAATATTGATAAAAATACGCTTTACACATCATATTGTGTCCTGCGGTGCTTGACAAAATGAAACTAAAGTAATATAATTAGACGAGGAAATTTTTCTTCCTGTGCCTGAAATATACAAAATACTTAAAATACCCGAAGGTAAAGAGGAGGCGGTAGCTTTGAATAAGGACAAAAGAAAAGAGTATCTTACAATGTCGCTTTATGCGGTGGTCGTTCTTGTGGTCAGCGCGGCAATCATTTTCGGATTTATAACCGATATGAATGTTTCAAAATATATCGGCATCCTCAAGCCATTTGTTTATGCCTTTGCCATTGCATACCTTCTCAATGGTGTGGTGAAGTTCTTTATGGACATACTCTCAAAATTATTCGACAGATGCTTTGGCAAAAAGGAAACCGCGGGCAGGGCAAAGACGGTGAAATATCTGTCCATTACCCTCGCTTATATCGTGTTCGGCCTTGCGCTTTATATTTTCTCCATCGTTATTTTCCCTCAGCTGTATTCAACACTCAAGGACCTTATCTCCAACTACAGAACCTACGGAAATACGGTGTATGCGTGGATAACCACTCTTGTCGGAGAGCACAGCTGGCTTTCAAGAGTGCTTTCCTCCGGTGTTTTTAAGGACGCACTTACCGACTTTACAAAGATGATGATTGACGCCATCGGCGAATTTTCACCCAAGGCGCTCTCCTTTATCGAAAGATTCGCAAACGAGGTAAAGAATATTCTCTTTGCCGTGTTTATCTCCATATATATGCTTATCGGCAAGGAAACCTTCAAGGCGCAGAGCAAGAAGCTTCTCAGAGCCTTCCTTTCCGATTCGGGCTACGGCAAGGTTACCGGATTCTTCCGCGAGTGCGACCTTCGATTCGGCGGATTTATCGTCGGAAAGATTATCGACTCCACCATTATCGGAATCCTCTGCTATATCTGCTGCCTTATTTTCGGCTTCCCCTTTGCGGCACTTATAAGCTTTATTATCGGCTTTACAAATATCGTGCCCATCGCAGGTCCCTTTATCGGTGCGATTCCGTCGGCGTTCCTTATACTTCTGACATCTCCCGATAAGGTGCTCTGGTTTATTCTCTTTGTGCTTGTGCTTCAGCAGCTTGACGGTAACTTTATCGGCCCCAAGATTCTCGGCGACAGAACGGGACTTTCCGCATTCTGGGTGCTTACCGCGCTGGTTATTATGGGCGGTCTTTACGGAATTGTCGGTATGGTGCTCGCAGTTCCGATTTGCTCGGTTATCTACTACGAGGTAAAGATAGTTGCGGAAAAGAAGCTCGCGGACAAGAGCCTTCCCACGGATACCGAGGACTATTCTCCAGATTCGGAAAAGCTGTTGGTATCCAAAACCAAGAGCGACGGATTCTCCGCACGGGTTAAAAATCACCTCTCCGAAATGGCAAAGCTGAAAAAGAAGGACGACGGCGACAAAAAGTAAAATACCGAATTGTTTTGTTGTATTTCAACAAAAACATATGCGAGAAATTCACAAAATTGTAAAAAATACCACTTGAATATGATATGCTTTTGTGCTATAATGTGCTAAAGTAAAGAAACGGAGGTAACGGAAAATGACAATGTGCAACGCTCTTACAAGCAATACAAGCGTCAGAAGCACAGCTGTGGCATCTATGTGTCAGAGTTCTTCCGTTATGTCCGGTAATACTGTCAATGTGGAAAACTGCGCATTTTTCGGCACTCCCTGCGGAGTGTCTTTTTTTGCCTTTAGCCGATTTATCGGCTTTGCCTTTAGAAGCTTTTATTATAGCTTTATACAGTCGCAGTTCCGCACTTCTCGTTGCTGATAGGGTGTCTATAAACACGCAAACTTTGAGAAATTCGGGCGGTTCTGCGATTGCGGAGCCGCTCTTTTATTATTTTTAAACAAACGACAAAACACGAATTGGAGACAGCTATGAACTTACTCGAAAACGCAAGAGAACGCATCAACAGAATAGACGCCGAAATGGCAAAGCTCTTTGCCGAGAGAATGGAAGCGGCAAGAGATGTTGCCGAATACAAGAAGCAGAACGGAATGCCCATTTTCGATGCTTCCCGCGAGGCACAGGTTATTGAAAGAAATTCCGCTATGGTGGAGGATGATACGCTTCGTCCCTTCTATGTGGAGTTCCTCAAGAACAATATGAAGGTTTCGAAGGAATACCAGCGACAGCTTCTTATCGGTATGAAGGTAGCCTTCTGCGGAGTGAGAGGTGCCTTTGCGGAGAGTGCGGCAATCAAGATTTTCGACGGCAGCACGGTAGTGCCCTATCCCGGCTTCAAGGATGCATACGCTTCCGTGGAAAAGGGCGAATGCGATGTGGCTGTCCTCCCTATAGAAAACAGCTTTGAGGGCGATGTTGCACCCGTGCTTGACCTTATGTTCTTCGGCTCTCTTTACGCAAAGGGCGTTTATGAGCTTGAGGTCGTGCAGAATCTTCTTGTAAAGCCGGGCACAAGGCTCGAGGATATAAAAGAGGTCGTAAGCCATCCGCAGGCACTCGGTCAGTGTGCAAAGTTCATTGAGGATCACGGCTTTATCGCAACGGAAATGTCCAACACGGCACTTGCGGCAAAGCTTGTTTCCGAGTCGTCGAGATGCGACATTGCGGCAATAGCGAGCGAGGATGCGGGCAATCTCTACGGACTTACAAATCTCGTTCCCCACATAAATACAAGCAGTGCAAACGTAACGAGATTCGTTGTTCTCTCCCGTGCGAAGGACACTCCGAGGAGCAGTGACAAGAAGTTCATCCTTTGCTTCGATGTTAAAAACGAATCAGGATGTCTCGGTAAGGCGCTTTCCATAATCGGTGATTACGGCTTCAACCTTTCCGCCCTCAAGTCAAGACCCACAAAGGAGCTTATCCGTGATTATTATTTCTACGCAGAGGGCGACGGAAACATCTACGGAGATGTCGGTGTGCTTATGACAAAGAAGCTCGGAGAGGTTTGCGACAGCGTTAAGATTATCGGAAGCTTTGAAAAAGAGATAAAGCTTTGATGGGACGATAAATTGAAATTCGGAATTCGGAATTGATGATGGAAGCCTCGCTTCCTTCATTAGTTAAAAAACAGGGTTCTGATTTGGAGGTTGCTTTGAATACTGTATTACACATGAATCTTGGTGAGGACAGTTACGATATAATTGTTGAGAGAGGGGCGCTCGGGAAGGCTTCGGAGTATCTGAAGCTTGACAGGAAGGTGCTGATACTGACGGACAGCGGTGTTCCCGAAGAGTATTCTCGGACGGTTGCGGATATGTGCAAGACGCCTTATATTTATACTATAGAGCAGGGCGAGGCGAGTAAGTCCTTTGAGTCATTTAAGGCTATTCTTGAGGTGATGTGCGAGAAGGAGTTTACACGGACGGACTGCGTTGTTGCTGTTGGCGGTGGTGTTTGCGGTGACCTTGCGGGCTTCTGTGCCGCTTGCTATATGAGAGGGATTGATTTCTACAACATCCCCACTACGGTACTCTCGCAGGTGGATTCGTCAATAGGCGGAAAGACTGCGGTGGATTTCGGTGGATATAAGAATATAGTCGGTGCATTCCATCAGCCGAAGAAGGTTATTATTGACAACAATGTTCTTTTGACACTCCCCGAGCGAAGAATTGCGGACGGTCTTTCGGAATCTCTCAAGATGGCGGCAACCTACGACAAGGAGCTTTTTGAACTTTTTGAAAACAACACGAAGGAAGAAATCTTCGGTGAGAAAATCGATGAGATTATTATCGGCTCACTTAAAATAAAAAAGGATGTAGTGGAAAAGGACGAGAAGGAAACAGGGCTTCGAAGAATTCTCAACTTCGGTCACACGGTGGCACACGCACTTGAGTCCTGTGAGGATTTCGACGGATACTTCCACGGAGAATGTGTGGCAATCGGAATGCTTCCCATGTGTGAGGGCGAGGTGCGAGAGAGAATCCGCACACAGCTTTGCAAAATGGGACTTCCCACAAAGCCCTTCGGTGATGCGGAAAAGGTGCTTTCAGCTATCGCCCACGACAAGAAGCTTTCGGGAAGTACGCTTTCCGCGGTTTACGTTCCGAAAATCGGGGAGTACGAAATCAGAAAGGTTCAGCTTTGCGAATACAGAAAAGAGCTTTCCGAATACTTTGAAAATTGCTGATTGGAGATAAATATGAAGAATATTTTAGGTTCAAATCTTACGGTAACACTTTTCGGCGAAAGCCACGGCGAGGCAATCGGTGCGGTTATTGACGGCATTTCTCCCGGCATTTCGGTGGATACCGATAATATAGACAAAATGCTCACCCTCCGAAGACCGTCGGGCAAAATTTCCACGGCAAGACAGGAGAAGGACGAGTACAGCATTGTTTCCGGCGTCTTTGAGGGCAAAACTACGGGTACTCCCATCTGCATAATAATCCCCAATAAGGCACAGCAGAGTAAGGACTACACCAAAACAAGAGGCATTGCAAGACCGGGACACGCGGACTACACCGCATACTGCAAGTATCACGGCTACGAGGACTACAGAGGCGGAGGTCACTTCAGCGGAAGAATCACAGCGGCTCTTGTGGCGGCGGGTGCGATTCTCGTTTCGGCTCTTGAAAAGAAGGGCATAAGAATCGTAACGCACATTGATTCGCTCGGTGGTATTTGCGACAGAAAATTTGAAAATTACGACAATGACATAACAGAGCTTTTGGATAAGGCGTTCCCCGTACTCTCGGATGAGGCATCGGAAAAGATGAACGAGGCAATACTTGAAGCCAAGGAAAAGCTCGACAGCATAGGCGGTACGCTTGAAACGGTTATCACGGGACTTCCCGCAGGACTTGGTGAGCCGTGGTTTGAAACGGTGGAATCAAAGCTTGCCTATGCGATGATGTCCGTAGGCGGTGTCAAGGGAATTGAATTCGGTCGTGGTTTTGGCTTTGCGGAAATGCTCGGAAGCGATGCCAACGACGGCTTCAGATACGAGGGCGAAAGCGTGGTAACAACCACAAACAACAACGGCGGTATCAACGGCGGAATTACCAACGGAATGCCCGTTACCTTCCGTCTTGCGGTGAAGCCTACTCCTTCCATTTACCAAAAGCAGGAAACTGTTGATTTTATAAATAAGGAAAACGCCGATATCGAAATTGAGGGCAGACACGACCCGTGCATCCTTCACAGAGCGAAGGTGGTTGTTGATGCGCTTACCGCTCTTGTGGTGGCGGATATGCTTATCGGAAGATACGGCACGGACTATTTTACTCCAAAGGACTGAAAAATATGGAATACGGTTGTATAGGAGAGCATTTAAAGCACAGCTTCTCCAAGGAAATACACAATCTTCTTTGCGACTATGATTACGGGATATACGAAATCCCATCGGGAAATCTCGATGATTTTATGCGCGAGCACAGCTTCAGGGCAATCAATGTTACCATCCCGTACAAGGAGAGGGTAATTCCTCATCTTGAATCCATTGACGAAGCGGCAAGGAAAATCGGTGCCGTAAATACGGTGGTAAACAGAGACGGCAAGCTTTACGGCTACAATACCGATTTCTACGGTATGACAAGCCTTATAAAAAAAGCGGGCGTTGAGATTAAGGACAAAAAGGTGCTTATCCTCGGCTCGGGCGGTACATCAAAGACCGCTTATGCGGTGTGTACGGAGCTTTCGGCAAAGGAAATTGTAAGAGTATCAAGAACGGCATCGGAGGATGCGGTAAGCTATGAGGATGCGTGCGTAATGCACTCGGATGCGGATGTAATAATAAACACAACTCCCGTGGGAATGTTCCCGAAGAACGAGGGCTATCCCATTGATATAACGGCTTTCCCGAAGCTTTCGGGTGTTATTGATGCGGTGTACAATCCGCTTCGCACGGTGCTTGTAAGGGAAGCAAAGAAAAAGGGAATTAAAGCCGAGGGCGGTCTTTATATGCTGGTCGCTCAGGCGGTAAGAGCCTGCGAGCATTTCACGGGCGGTAAAATTTCCGACGAGAGATGCAACGAGGTTTACTCAGAGATTCTTTTCGGCAAGGAAAACATAATTCTTGTTGGTATGCCGGGTAGCGGTAAGACCACGATAGGTAAGCTTATTGCACAAAAGCTCGGACGGAAATTTGTCGATACCGACGATTTAATTCGGGAAAAATGCGGCTGTGAGATTTCCGAAATATTCGAAAAGTATGGCGAACAGTACTTCAGAGATATCGAATCCGAGGTCATAGCGGAAGCATCAAAGGAGACCTCACTTGTGATTGCCACGGGCGGTGGTGCGGTGTTACGGGCGGAGAATGCGGATATTCTTTCGCAAAACGGAAGGCTTGTCTTTATCGATGCCGATATCAACGAGCTTATCGCCACAGGTGACAGACCGCTTTCCAACACGCCCGAAAAGCTTATAAAGCTGTACGATACACGATTTAGCATCTACTGTGACAGATGCGATATAAGAGTAAAAATATCAAGAAATGCCGAGGAAAACGCAGAGAAAATCCTTTGCGAATTCGGTAAGGCATTAAAATAAGGTGAAAAAACAAATGAAAATACTTGTAATAAACGGTCCGAATATAAATATGCTCGGTATTCGCGAGCCCGAAATATACGGCAAGGCAACCTACAGTGACCTTTGCGGTATGATATATGAGCATTGCGAAAAGAAGGGCATCGAGGCGGATTTGTTCCAGTCAAATCACGAGGGCGACATTGTTGACGAGATTCAGGAAGCATACGGAGAATATGACGGCATAGTTATAAATCCTGCGGCGTATACTCATACAAGCGTTGCAATTCTTGACGCACTTAAGTCCGTGGGAATTCCCGCCGTTGAGGTACACATTTCCGATGTTTCCAAAAGAGAGGACTTCAGACAGATAAGCTATGTTCGGCTCTACTGCGAGAAGACAATCTGCGGTCACGGATTTGACGGCTATATCGAGGCTATCGACTACCTTTGCGAAAGGTGCGGACTATGATTGCAAAAATAAGCCCCTCAAAAATTTCGGGCTGTGTCAAGGCTCCGCCGTCAAAGAGTATGGCGCACAGATATATCATCTGCGCTTCTCTTGCGGAAGGAAAATCGAGAATAGACAACATCGCCTATTCGGAGGACATCAAGGCAACTCTCGACTGTATGGAGGCACTCGGTGCGAAAATCCATCGTGGCGAAGGCTATGTTGAAATTGACGGCACAGACACTCTCAAGGCTACTCCGAAAACAATTCTCGGCGTGCGTGAGAGCGGAAGCACCTTGCGATTTATGATTCCGATTGCGCTTCTCTCGGGAAACAAAACGGAATTCTGCGGAAGCACAAGACTTTTCGAAAGACCGCTCGGTGTGTACGAAGCAATCGCAAAGGAAAACGGCTTCGAATTTGAAAAATGCGAAAACGGTCTCTCCGTATGCGGAAGGCTCAATGGCGGAAAATATTATATAAACGACAACAAAAGTAGCCAGTTTATAACGGGACTTCTGCTTGCGCTCCCGCTTCTTGACGATGATTCGGAGATTATCCTCGAATCCTTCCCCGAAAGCAAGCCCTACATCGATATGACAATGGAAGCAATGCGTGACTTCGGTGTCAGAGCCGAATTCGACGGCGAGAGGGTGTTCAGAATCTTCGGTAATCAGAAATATACCGCAAGGAATATAACTGTTGAGGGCGACTGCTCAAATGCCGCATTCTTCGAGGCGTTGAATATTGTGGGCGGAGAAGCTTCGGTTTCGGGAATCCGCAAGGACACACTTCAGGGTGATGCAATATATCTCGATTACTTTAAAAAAATAAAAGAAGGAAATCCCGTCCTTGACATTTCCGACTGTCCCGACCTTGCACCGATACTGCTCGCGCTTCTTGCGGAATGTGGCGGCGGAAGGCTTGTTGGTACACGCAGACTCAGGTTCAAGGAAAGCGACAGAGGCGAGGTAATGAAAAAGGAGCTTTCAAAATTCGGAGCAAAAATTATCTGCCTTGAAAACCAAATCACAGTGGAAAACACAAAGCTCCACACTCCGACAGAGCGTATAAGCTCCAACTCCGACCACAGAGTGGTGATGGCATGCGCGGTTCTTATGACAAAATACGGCGGTGAAATTGACGGCTGTGAAGATTGCGCGAAGAGTATGCCGGAGTTTTTTGAGAGAATGGCGGAGGTGGGGATGGATGTTAGAATGCATAATGCATAATGCATAATGCATAATCGAGGAGAAAATTTTTCGGAGAAAAATTTTTATTTGTTGGAAATTGGTGCGGTGCGGATTTTGAGATACATCCCCTGCGAGATGCCAGTGTAAAAGACTACTTCGCAGTTTTGGGCGGCTTGCACGGAATACGGTTACCATTTAGTAAGATAGGACAAACCACAATCCTTACCTGCAGGCATCGTTGCAAGGAATACAGTTACCCTTTAGAAAGACCGAAGGTCTTAGTAGGAAGGAAAGCAACAGGTTCCCCACAGCACCTCCAAACCCAAAACCCGGCGCAAGGAGCTGCAAGCGAGTGGAGCCAATAATCCAAATTTTTTGCGGAGCTTTTTTCCAAAAAAGCGACTCGCCGAAGGCCTCCCGTAAAAAACATAAAAGCAAATACAACAGCAAAAGAAAGGCAAATACCATGAATTACGAAAAAATTCCCGAGGGGACGAGGTTTTTGATAATAGGTCTCGGCTTGATGGGGGGCT
>JAFYPA010000066.1 GCA_017560085.1 Clostridia bacterium | reverse complement strand
GGGAGTTACGAGATTGCCCCCTGCATCGTATGTGAATCTTGCCACGGTGTCTATTTTTTCGGCAATGTCCTTTATTGTTTTTCCTTCGACAAGAATATCTCCGCAAAAGAATTTTTCGCCATCGAATATTCTGCCGTTTTTAATCTTTATGCTGCCAATCCCCACAGGCTACACCTCCGCATATTTCGTAGAGCACCTTCTGTACTAAATAGTCGTGCTCGTAGGTATAAGGATTTTCCTTTGTGCCCTTTATGTATTCGTAAAAGTCCTGCATCATTATGTCGTATCTTACGGAATTCGGTACGTCGGGAACTTCTACGTACTCCTTCATATCGGCATAGCTGTTTGTGGCAATCGAGGTATCGGTATAAGTAACGGTGCATTTGCGTTCTATGGGCATAATGTTGTATGTGCCCTTGCTTCCCGAAACCATAAACTGACGTCTGCCCCAGCCGTTTACCTCCACGGAGGAAACGTATACTCTTGCAAGCGCCTTTTCGTATTCAAGCACGGCAAGGTTGTTGTCCTCAAGGTCTACTCCGTCAAGTCCCGTGTGCTTGAGGAATGAGGTTATTTTCTGCGGCTCGCCCAGCATATAGACGATAAGGTCTACAAGGTGGCTTCCGAGGATGTACATAATACCGCCCTTGAAGTTTTTGAGCCATTTTTTGTATCCGGGGCCATGGAATGTGCTCATCTCCGCATTTATCGAATAGATTTCTCCGAGCTTGCCCGCTTTGAAATCGTCAATGCACATTTTTATTGCGGGATTATAGCGGTACATATAGCCCATCTGGACCACAAGATTTTTCTCCTTTGCAATATCAAGGACTTCCTTGAACTGCTCAAGTGTTCCGCTTGCGGGCTTGTCCATATGGATGTGCTTTCCCGCACTCACGCACATTTTTGCGTATTTTGTGAGATTCCACACATCGGACTCAATAATTACCGCATCGCACTTTTCTATGATTTCCTCGACGGAAAGTCTTTTAAGTCCATCATAGCACGGGAGCTTTCCCCGTTTTTCAATCCAGTCCTCGTTTGCTTCGGCGTAGCCTACAACCTCAAAAAGCTCGGGGAATTTACGGATTGCCGCCATTTTTCCTTCGCCGTGGTTGTGACCTATGCCTATCTGACCGACCTTTAACTTTTCCATTATTCAATACCCATCTTCTTAAGATATTCGTCCATTGAAAGACTTATCTTGTTGGTTTTGTCGTTAGCTTCCCAATCCCAGTCCTTGGTTTTTTCAAGCTCCATTTTAAGTCCGTCATAAAGGGGCATAAGATCAGACTGCTTCATTCCGAGAGTACTTAGAATTTTGCTGTTATCCGAGATTCTTCTGAACAGTCTTGCATAATGGAGCTGATAGTATCTTCCCTTGAAGGGCTCACCCAGAATTTCAAGATAAACCTTTGCGGGAACTGTTATGTACTTAAGTCCGCAAAGCTTTTTATACATTTCGGCAATTTCCTTCCATGTATTATGCTCGCCCGTTGCAACGATGAATTTTTCTCCGTAAGCCTTTTCATTTAGCACAAGTCTTGCAATCATAACGCCGACGTCACCGCCCCAACCGAGGGTTGCTTCTTTATCCATTGCTTCCTCGGGGAGTATTACCGTTTTACCCATTCTCATTCTGTGGACGAACGCCTTTGCTTCAAGAGTTACAAGCTGATAGCGACCTGTGGAGAAGGTGGTTGCGGGACATACGACAGTCCAGTTTTTCTTTCCGGAATTATGGAGCATATCCTCTTCTCTCGCTTTGTAAAGTGCGTAGTCGTCGGTTGCAAGGAATTCCTCATCCGTGCTTGTTTCAAGAAGTCTTGGTGAATCCTCCTTTATCGGAGGATTGTCTGCGTACAATCTGCAGGAGGAAAGAAATACATACTGCTTTGTGTTTTCAAGAAAAATCGGATAAATTTTTCTGAAATCTTCCGTTCCGTATGTCATAAAATCGACTACGGCATCATAATTTCCTTCTTTTAGAATCCTTTCGGTTACACCCTCCTCTTTTACATTCGCAACGTAATATGTAAGATTGGGGTTGTCGGATTCCACATTGTCAAATGAATAAACATCTACCTTGTGTCCGAGGCGAATAAGCTCGGGAACACAGTATCTTCCCATTGCTCCCGTACCGCCAAGAACAAGTACCTTTCCTTTGGTTATCATATTATTTTCCTCCGGGTATCAATAGTCTCTCCAGTCAAATACGGTTCCTATCGGGAACATTGGGTCGTCACAGAGCTGAGTGTAAATTTCCGCACATTCGGAGGGCTTTACCACTCTTGAAACCATAGGTGCAACCCTTATTCTGCCTCTTTCAATCATATCCAGAATCGCACGGCAATCGTCATGGTGTGTCCAATGATGAGGATAGGATTCGTATCTCGGTCTTACAAAGTTGTGTGCGCCGATAAGCTTTACACCGGGGCGATGCACCTGAGTGTAATAGTCGATAGAGCAATCGGAAACTCGTGTACATCCGAGAAGGGATATTCTGCCCATATCGGAAGCGCATTCAAGTGCCTGCCTCATAGCGGCGGAAACGCCCGTTACCTCGACTGTTGCATTTACGCCCTTGCCCTTTGTGACAGCCTTTACCTTCTCGACGAAATCTTCCTCCGACGGGTCAAAGGCAAAATCAGCTCCGAGCTCAAGTGCCATTTTTCTTCTTTCGGGATTCAAATCCACGGCAATAACGGGATTTGCGCCCGATGCACGGAGAAACTGAACGGCGAACATACCGAGAAGTCCAAGTCCCATAACCATAGCGGATTCTCCGAGCTCAAGCTCGAGCTTTCTTACTCCGCCGAGTCCCATTGTGGCGATAACCACAAAGGCGGCGTCAAGGGAGTCTACCGCTTTGTTGTCAACCCTTGTTATTTTGATTTCTTCCGTTACATTGAGGTTTGTGTGCTTTCCGTGGTAGACAAGTACTCTGTCGCCCGCCTTTACGCTTTTTACGCTCTTGCCGACCTCAAGCACCGTACCCACTCCGCAATAGCCGAGGGTTTTGGGGAAGTTCATTCCGCCTGCGTTTGGCATTGCCATAATGTTGGCTCTTTCAGTACCGCCGCTGACTACGGTGTAATCCATTTTTGTAAGCACGCTTGTATCGGTAATCTCCGGGACATCCACCGTCAGGAGCTCTGCGGTTTTGGGGGCTGTGAATATAATCTGGTCTCTTTTCATATTTCAATACTTCCTTTACATCTGAATAAGCTTCATTGCATCAAGTGCCTTCTTTGCTGTTTCGAGATGAAGCTGTTGTGGTGAGTCGGCGTAGGTATATCCGTCTATCGCAAAAATAAGGTGACCGCCGAGGACGGGGTTTACTATTCTTGAAAGCTTGCCCATCTCTCCGTTGAGGTGGAAGGACACCTTACAGTTAACTGCCTTTTTAAGCTTTACCATTGTCATAAAGCTTTCCGCAAGCTGTTCCTCGGAGTTGCTTGTGCAAACTATTTTTATAACGTCGGGATTTCTCTTTTCAAGGAATCTTGCAAGGTCGCAAGCCTCGTCGGGATTGAGGTATACATTCGGATGGCAGGAGAGAAGCACCTCACAGCCTGCGCTGTGGCATTCGTCTATAAGTCTCATCTGCTTTTCTATTATTGCTTCATCGCAGACAATCTCCTTGGGATTTCCCTTTGTGAAGGAATAGCCGAGGCTCTGATACTCCTGTCTGAAGCTGTTCTTTGATTCAAGGTCGAAGGTGTAGCCCTGCATATCGATGCAGGAAACGCCCGCTTCAACCGCCATTTTAAGAAGTGCCACTCTCGATTCTTCGTCGGAGGAGTATGTTGAATAGTCGATTCTGTGGTTGTAGTTGAGTGCCATTACGGGGATTTTGCAGAATTTGAGTATTTCCTCTATGCTTTTTGTGTTTTTATATTCATCGTCAAGGCAAGAAAGATGAAGGTCAATTCCCGTTGCACCGTGGTACTGTGCATTGGTTATTGCGGCAATCGCTTCCTTGGGAGTTCTCTGACGGATAACCGCCGCGAGAAGGGGCGAGTCGGGCTTTGCGAATGAAGGTAATCTTTCCATTGTGATTTCTCCTTTTTAGGATTTATGTTTGATTTGAGTATAGCACCCAAAGAGGGATTTGTAAATACCATATTTGATATTTTTATCATATTTGATAAAAAAGGTTGACAGCGTAAATTTATCGTGTTATTATATAAGCAAAGATTATATTGGGAGCGTATAAAAATTTGTATACTGATATTTTGGCAAATTTGATAATAACAAAGATTATATCCGTAACCACAATTTTCACGGAAGCAAGCACAAGGCTAAAAAGAATGCCTCGGAGCCGTTGGGCGATTATTCAGAAGCTTGAGGGCGAAACGGAATACTATATGAACGGCAAGGTTTATGTTTCAAATAAGACTCATATGGTGATTCTTCCGAAAGGCTCATTGTACGAATGGGTTTGCACAAAATCCGGGCATTACAGCATAATTGAGTTCGAATGTGAAACGGAGCACAGCGATATTATGTCCTTTGAGATAAGCGAAAGCCTTTCGGACAGGATTCTTCGCACCATACGGGAAATGGAGTATAAAAGAACACTCAAGGGTCCGCTTTGCGAGATGGAGTGCATACGGGACACCTACGACATTATTCTTCGTCTTGCGGAGGCTCTTCCAAAGTCCTACCGTCCATCCAGCAGGTACAGCAGAATTCAGCCCGCGGTTGATTATATTGCAAAGAACTGCGAAAAGTCCGTTACCAACGACGCTCTTGCCGAAATGTGCGGTATTTCGACGGTATACTTCAGAAAGCTTTTCACCGAAAGCCTCGGGATGTCGCCGATAAATTATATTCACTCGGTCAGAATAAAAAAGGCGAAGGAAATGCTGTCGGTTGACGGAAGCAACATTACAAGCATTGCGACCTCGCTCGGATATACAAGCATTTACGATTTTTCCAGAACCTTCAAAAAGCACGTCGGCGTTTCACCAAAGAAGTTCGCCGCGGCGAATGAAATATTTACAAGCTGAATTTTTATATACAGAAAGGAAACAACATTATGGCATTCACATATGCAGACGGTATGTACACCGTTAAAATAGGAAAAAGCGACCGTGTAAACACAATTATGCTTGAGCCCAACGTTGCAAAAATGCCCGACGGAGGAATAATCGTTTGCTACACAAAGGGCGGTGACTTTGAGCCGGATTTGAGAAATGCGACAAGATACAGAATAAGCTATGACAACGGCAGAAGCTGGAGTGAGGAAAAGGCTCTGTTTCAGCACTCGACAAAAGGCGTTTACACACCCGAGCTTTCCTTTGCGGGAGGCAAGCTTTATGCTTTTCCCTCGGCTTACAGCGGAAAGCGGGGATTTGAGTGGGATTTTACATCATACATAAGCACAAGCTGTGATTTCGGCAAGAGCTTTACTTCTCCGAGAAGCATCGGCGGTTGTCTTGCGAACATCAGAATCAAGGACACGCTCGAGCTTTCGGACAGAATTCTTTTCTCCTGCTCGTGGCTTGAAACCGTGGGAGATTACTGGGCACCGACGGACGGCGACAAGGATTGTATTATTGCGGGAAGGGTTATAACTCACGATGAAAGTGAAAAATGGCAGAGCAGTATAAAGGGTACTTGCGGAGTACTTATTCTCGACAAGGACGGCAAAAATCCGAGGGTGCGAGGCAGTATTGAGGGTATAACCATTGATGCGGGATTCTGCGAGCCTATGCTGACTACTCTTTCCGACGGGACAATTGTGTGTCTTCTTCGAAGCAACTGTGTTCACAGCATTTTTGAAAGCCGCTCATACGACAACGGCGAGAGCTGGACGGAGCCTGTAAAGACGGATATTCCTTCGGCTATTTCAAAGATTGATGTTATCCGTGACAGCAAGGGCGTTCACTATCTGCTTTTAAATGCAGATATTTCGGGACGTCGCTCTCCCCTCTCCCTCTGGATAAGCTATGACGATATGAAAACCTGGAGCAAGAAAATCGATCTTATTACCTCGGACGGTGACTCGACCATACAGTATCCCATACCCTATGCTGAGGAGGGCACGATGTGCTGTTATCCCGACGGATTTATTGATGAGGACAGAGGCGTTATCTGCTTCTCTTGGGATGACAGACATAATATTTACTATTCGGAATACAAAATAAAATAATCCGAAGAAGTGAATCCTCGGATTAAGTCTTGACTTTCATTATTTTACAAACAGATTTTTTATTGCCTCAAGGTAGCCATATCCGTAAAGGTCGTCGGGGTGCAGATAACTTCCTTCCGTCCATTCGTTCCATGAATTTACGGTGATAAGCGGTGCTTTGAGACTGTGAGATTTGTGGTAGTCTATTGCAAGCTCGAAGGCCTTTGTGATGTTTTCGGGTGTGTTTTCCGTGCAGATGTTGTTTACAAGGTAGTTGTATCTTGGATTGGGATCCCAGCCGAGTGAAACGTGGGGATAATAGGGCACACGGATTGTTTCGTCAAGGAATTTCCACTCTGCCTTCACCCTCTCCAGTATTTCGGGATATGGCATATTCATGCTTGTTATGTCGCAGTACTGATAGTGGGTAACGCTGTCGAAGGGCTTCATATTTATAAAGTCACGGATGTTCGTTTTTTCGTCCAGCATTCTCTTCATAAAGTCATCACAATGGACTGTAAGCTGAAGCTCAAGTCCCGCAAATCCTGCCCTTATTGCCTTGCGTCTGAAGCGCTCAAAGGCATTAAGGGTTTCTTTTATGCCTCCGAGTCCGAGAACAAGGTTTTCCACATCGTAGAACATAAACACGGGCTTGCCGTCTATTTTATAATAGCAGGGATGCGAAAAATATTTTTCTATGGTTCTGTCGCAGAGATAATCGAAGGTAGCGTTGTCAACGGCGCCGTTCCAGATTTTTGTGTGCATTTCCGCTGTGGGCTTATGCCAGGTTGTGCTTGCGGTATGGTTTGCCCACATAAGATAGAACTTCATTCTGCTGTTGTTGCGTGCCTTCAGAAAGCCGTTGTCAAGGCATTGCTCCTGAAACGGACGGTTATCGTACCAATACCAGTCATAGATAAAAACATTGACTCCGTGGTCTGCGGCGGCGTTTATTTCCATTTCCATAACATAAGGGTCAGCTTCGTTGACATAGCCCCAGAGAGGCTTTCTCGGCCATTTATGTCCCTCAAAGAAGGGCCTTGCCGCCTTTACCGTCTGCCATTCGCCGTAGCCCTCGGGCCAGAAGATGTGGTTTCTTTCCTCATCTCCCGAGTAGGCAGGCCATATGTAAGCCGCTATATCGTAGTTCTGCATATATTTCTCCTTTACGGAAATTTACTCTGTATCAAAAGTATAACACAGAAGAATAAAATTTAAAATGTACCGTGCGATTTTATTTTTGTAAAATACACCTTTATTCTATTATTCAATTATTCAATTACGATATTTTCCGTAAATTCGTTTATCTCCGTGTAGAAATCCGTTATCTCAATCTTTTTGCCGTTTTGGAAAATGTTTTTAACGGTGATATCCGAGCATTTATGTTCCTCGTCCGAGCCCTTGAAAATAAGCTTCGGTGTCTGTCGACCATAAAGATTTATGTTTTCGAAGGTTATTCTTCTGTTTTTGCCAAGCCTTGTGCTTCCCTTGGAATATTCAAAGTGGTGCTGTACAACGGCAGAGCATAAGGCGGGAGAATAATCGGGGTCTGTGATTTCGTATTTGTGGCTGTCGCTTGTCTGAATGACGGAACATGGAATAATATCGTCGTATTCAACATTTATGTCGTGATAGGTTATGTCGTGACAGTCTGCCCAGTCAACATTGTAACAGTCAAGAACGGGGCCTGTGACGTGGATGATATCACAGTTTCTGAATTCGATGTTGTATATTTCCTCCGCCTTTGTTTCGGCACCGATTTCAAGGGATTTGCCCCAGTCGTTCCACAATACGCAATTTTCAACCACAACATCCCTGAACACATCGTACGCCTTACCGCCGTGGTACATTGCCTCGCGTATTGCCTTTTCTATATCAGCCTCAAAGAACAGGTCAAAGCCCTTCACGCAGATGCAGTCGTCATAGGTACGCAGAAAGCAATTGCCTATGTAGACACCGATGCAGTTGTGCATATCTATACCGTCGGAGTTATATCTCCAGTTGCCGATGATTTTTACATTGCGGATATCTATGTTTGTACAGCCGACAGGCTTTATGTTGTACACGAGGGAGTCACGGATGGTTATACCCTCGATGGTGACATTTGTGCAGTATTCGGGCTGTATTGTGTGAAGTCTCTTAGCGTTATTAACGGCAGAGCTGTTGTTTTCTGCGTTAACCTCGAAAAGGATTTTTTCCTTGTTTCTGCTGTTATCGAGAATGCCTCTGCCGAGAATTTTTATGTTTTCCGCATCGTAAGCTCTTATGCAGGCATAGACAACCGCGCCCTCGTCTATAAAGAGCGTCTGGTTGCTTTTGAGCTCTATCATACCCACATCGTGCTCGCCCTTGCCGAAGTATATAACATCGGGGCTGTTTTTGTCGATATCATACACAGCGAGAGTGTCCGCAAAGATATGAAGGGCGTTTTGTCTGCCGTAAGGCTCAACAGTAAAATATGCGGCCTTGGGAAGAGTAAAAAGTATTCTTCCGTCGGCTGTGATTTCGGGCTTTATTCCGAGGGATTTCGGACGGATTTCAACCTTGTCGAAGGGAATCTTGGGTGTGATTTCGAAGCTGAGAGCCTCGTCTGTTTCAAGGTTCAGAAAATTTACAAGCTCTGTCTGGTCAATGCTTCTCTGGTGCCCCGGCCA
Source organism: Clostridia bacterium (assembly GCA_017560085.1). Lineage (GTDB taxonomy): Bacteria > Bacillota > Clostridia > Oscillospirales > CAG-382 > SIG622. The sequence continues at coordinate 16,127 of JAFYPA010000066.1, read as the reverse complement.
TCTTCTGTTGAAGGGGTAAGCGGAGACCCTTGCGGTATCGGGAAGATATTCCTTTCCGTTGATTTTTATTTTATAATTTTCCGTGAACAGGTCTGTTTTTGTTATTGGATATACTTTATGGCTCATTGTCTGTACCTCCCGTTTTTGTTGCTCACACATTATATTTCTCTGAAGTTAATAATGTAATAATATCATGTAAATACTACGATATACTACTGTTATTTATGAATTTTCATGATATAATCAAAGCACATTGATAAAAAAGGAAGTGCAAGCCGCAATGGAGCTTAAAAACGGAATAATCACAGTAAATGTGGATGAAATCACGGGAGCAACCACCGGCATTTTTCAAAGCGACAACGAAAACAACTGGATTCTCGACGACGCGGGATGGGGATTGATTGAAGGATTCGAAACGCAGTCTGTTTCAAAGGAATCCGAAAAAATCACCGTAATCCTTTCAAGGTCGCGTCCGACATTTATAAAAATAGAAAAGTATATGGAAGGCGATTGCTATATAGAAAAATACACCCTGAAAAACGAGGACACGGCGGAATATTTTCTCACGAAGGACCGCTTCGGAATTCCCTTTCCGTACAATTGTCTTTACACACCGGGTCAGGATATTCTGAACAAGTGCTGTATTTCTCACGTCTGGTGCGGAGGGGACTGCGCGTGGATGTATTCCGTGCGCTGTCACGGTGATGTGCCTTATCTTGTTATGAAGGTAACCAAAGGCGCAATCGAGGATTACAGCATCGCATACGATATTTCACGCACAACAAACGGCTCTTTCTACCGCGGAGCAATAGTATTGCATCCCGAAGCCTGCATTATTGCACCGGGCGAGGAAAAATGCTGGGAATTCAAATACCGTTTCTCCGATGAAAAGCCGGACACCGCACCACTTACAGAGCCTTGTGAAATCCGTCTTACGGCAAATAAATATTCAGCTCAGTGCAATGAGCCTTTTACGGTACTCTTTGAGAGCAATGCTTCGTGGAATAATCTCAAGCTGTCCTGTGAGGAAAAGGAGCTTCCGTATATCCGCAAGGGTAACACCGCTGTTGCTACGGTTTCCTTTGATAAAATCGGCGAAAGGACAATTATCGCAGAGGTCGACGGAAGAAAAACCAATATTCGCGTGCAGGTTATATTGCCGGTTTCGGAAATTCTTCAAAGACGTGCCGAATTCATAGTAAAAAAACAGCAGTATCACCGTGAAGGAAGCAGACTCGACGGTGCGTATCTCATTTACGACAGCGAGACGGATTCGCTGTATTTCGATGAGGCCTTCGGTGACCACAACGCCGCCCGTGAAAGGCTTGCAATGGGAGTTGTCGTCTGCAAGGCGCTTCAGGCAAAATACGACGAGGCAAAAATGGAATCGCTCCGAAAGCACCGTGCATTTATTGAGCGGGAGATGTTTGACTCAGAGACGGGTATTGTTTATAATCATATTGCCCGCGATAACAGCTTCAACCGTATTTTTAACTATACATGGGTATCTACATATTATTTCGAATGGTACGAGCTTACGGGCGAAAAGCAATGCCTCATTAACTCCGCAAGAATTCTTTTAAATCTTTTTGAATTAACTAACTGTGCGAAGGATTGCCAGTGCATGGAGATTTTCCGCATTTGCAAGGCTCTTGAAAAAGAGGGGCTGTGTGACCTTCGCGATTCGCTGAAGGAACTGTTTCTGCGTTATGCCGATCAGATTAAACACGGCAAGGTAAATATGGAAAATATCACGCATATTCTTGAAACCTCGTATGTCAGCGAACATCCCAATGACCGTATCTGTTATCTTTCTCAGGCGTATCTTCTCGAGCCTAAGGAGGAATACAGACAGAAGGCGGAGGATCAGCTTTTAAAGACGCAGGCATTCTTTGCCCATCAGCCCGATTTCCACCTCAACAGCATTAACGTCAGATACTGGGACAGATTCTGGTTTGGCAAGCGTCAATCCTACGGTGATTTGTTCCCCCATTATTGGAGTGCGCTTGCGGGATGGGGACTTACTTGGTTTGACCGTGCCTTCGGAAGCGAAGAAGCGAAAAAGCTTGCAGAGCACAATCTTACGGGAAATCTGTGTATATACCGAGAGGACGGCTTTGCATCCAACAATTATCTGTACCCCTACAAGGTAGTGCAATACGCTTCAAAGGAAGACAAGCCGAAGCAATTCCTGAAGCCCGGAACATTCTACGGCAAAAGCTATGATGCGTGGGCAAACGATCAGGACTGGGCACTTTATTATGCGCTTCTTCTTGAAGAATAAAATCATATAAAACAACAAGTTCCCGAGGACAGCCGATTCAAAGCCGTACCCGGGAGCTTTTATTTCTTCATTTGAATTTTGAATTTACGGGAGCATAATATTATCCGCAGCCTTCTCTCTTATAGAAATTATCGCCCTCGAGGATTTTTTCGCAAAGTCCCGTAAGCTTTATTTTCATTGTATTTTCTCCGTTTAACACTCTGCCGTATTTTATTCTTCAAAGAATTGCTTTATTTCCTTTTTGCCGTCATTCTGCTTTTCGGGAAGCTCGATGTCTGCTATACCCTCAAGCATTGATGCATCAAGCACAAGCATCGGATAATCTGTAACCGGTGCCGTAAATCTTCTTGCGCTTGCAATCGGATAAATGCTTCTTGTCAGCGGATCGAGTATGACGGGATTCTTCAATGATTCGAGGTAAGGAAGGGTGAGAATAGTTTTGGAGACAACGGTGTCGTTTCCTATCGCTCTCTGAATGTAGTATGCAAAGAACGGATTGCCGTTTTTCTCGTAGCTGAAGAACCGCATATCAAGCTGGTCTGCGTGAGTGAGCATTCCCTCCTCGTTTTCATCCTTGTAGGCAAAGCAGAGTGCGTAGTCCTTGTTACACTTAACTTCTCCCGCAAAAAGATGTGCCATCATCTGAAGGCTGTAATATGCGGGCTTTCTGCGCTCTCCCTCGTGTCTTATAACGCCGTAGTGATAGCGGACTATTCCCTTGAAATGCTTGAAGTCGTAGGCGTGGAAATAGAAGGTTTTATCAAGGAGGTCGTTATTCATATCGCAGGCGATATGACGAAGAATGAACTTTGCCTGCATTTCCTCGGAAACAATGTTTTTGCAAAGTGCACCGTTGCTTCTGGGGTCGTTGTAGGACGGGAAGCCTGCCTCTCCACGCCAGATGCGAAGGTGGGGTGCTTTGCTCTTCATATAGCTTATGGCGTTTATCTGCTCGCCGTAGCGCATTTCGGGCCATACGCAGTAGTTATGGAAGGAATGGATATCAACATAGTCGCCCATACCCATATCCGCAAGAAGCTCCGCACTTTCCGTTGTTGCCGTGCAGGAAAGAATTTTCGCCTCGGGGGCGATGCTTCTTATAATGGGCGAGGTCATTTTCACAAGCTCCATATAGCAGTCGCACCAGGGCATATCCGACACAAGGAATGCGGTTACATCCGCTTCGTTCCAGATTTCGAAGTGCTTTATTCTGTCCTTGTAGTGGCTTATTGTACTGCGGACATAGTTCATCCAGCCGTTTCGCTCTCTTTCCGTTTCAACGGGCATATGTCCAACACCGCCGTGCTGTATGTTGGGGAATCTCTCAGGGTCGTCACGGTAGAGCTTGTTTCCGTAGCAGAGGCTGAGCATAGGCTCGATTCCGTTTTCGATAAGGCTGTCCACAACGGAGTCCAGCCACGCATAATCGTACACGCCCTCTTCCTTTTCCGTTTTCTGCCAGCCCGACTGAATTCTTGCCATATGTATGCCGAGCATTTTTATTTCGTCGCTCACGCACTCGTATTCCCAGAGGTCTCTGTCAAGGCATTCCATACCGAGACCGAGCTTGCCGCCCTGCTCCGAGGTGATATCATCGAGATTTTTTACTTTTCCGCAAGGGGTGAAGCCTGCGTTCTTTATTGCCGATTCATAGCTTCTGAAAAGCTCTGCGTTCATATTTTTCATCCTTTTTTGTTAAGTTTTTCTAATTATAGCATTTATAAACATCAAAAGCAACAACTATATTATTTTGTTTTTTTGAAATATTACTTTTCATCTTAAAAAATACGAAAAAGCAGAGTACAATCCGCACCCTGCTTTAAAATTATTCTCTTCGGGAGATGTGATTTATCTGAACTTTACATCATAAACGAGAGTACCCTTGGCTTCCCTCTCCCCTGCAAGAACTTCAATTGCGCTGAGGTTATTGTCGTGATTGGTTGTTCCGATAAGTATTCTCGGCATATGGGGAACGTCCTCAAGAACATAGGGGTTTCCGAAGTGTACAACGGTTGAAATTCTGTTTGTCACCTGCATTGAACGCATAAGAGAAAGAATTCTCGGGGTAAAGCGTTCCTCACCAATATATGCCTCACACCCCATAAAGGTCACGAATATAACATCGTCATAATCAAGTGATTTACTGAGAATACGGCTGTTTTCCGAGCCGGTCGGGAACTGATGTATTGCGTATACCGTGGAGTTGGGGAATTTTTCGGAAATCTTCTGCATAAGTATTGCGGGCTTATACCAACGTTTTTCGAAGGTGGCTACATCAACTTTACCTGCGTCGCTTATGTCGGTGTCCATTTCGGTAAGAACAGCAAAGAAATGCTTACCTTCCTTTGAAATAGCAACGGGCACTCCTTCGTCTGTTCTTGCATAGATTGTATCTGTATTAAGTCTTGCGCTTTCTTTGATTTCTTCCTCAGTGAAGGTTGTGTATTTCGGTTCGATGATAATTCTGCTTTGACAGCGGAGAACTCTTGCCGCCGCTTCATCAAGTGCCTTGTCGGTGAGAATTCCCTTGTCGTAGCATTCGCACATTGCAGCGTAGGCATCTCTTGTATCGCACCATACAAGTGCAAGGTCATTACCTCGTTCAATTGAAAGTCCCTTACATTCGTTAAGTCCGTATTTTGCGACAACACCCATCATAGAAAGTGCATCAGTTATCGCAAAGCCGTCAAAACCGAGTTCTCGGATAAGACCGATTGCTTTTCTTGATAGGCTCGCAGGATTATCGTTATCCACGCTTGCAAAACGGCAATGGCCTGTCATAATGCCGTCCAGAAGATCTCTTTCCATAAGGTATTTATAGGGATAGAGATTGTAATCCTTAACATCCTCAAGGCTGTCCGGTACAAATGTTTCAGCCATATGAGAATCAGCCTGGGGGCTCTGTGAAAGTCCGGGATAATGCTTTGCCACAGCAAGAACACCTGCATCGTGCATACCTCTTACCTCTGCCGCCGCAAGTCTTGCGACCTTTTTCTTATCCGGTCCCATGCTTCTGACATTCAAACCGCATTCGCAGTTGCCGTTGGCAAGGTCAACAACGGGGTTGCATATCACATTATAGCCCTGATTTCTCGCAGTAACGCCCACGGCTTTGCCAAAGAGATATGCAAGCTCCTCACTGTCTGCAATGGCAAGAGGATTGTGGTATCCCGTATAGCAATATTTTGAGCCCCCCTCGGAATCACGAACAATAAGAATGGGATAATCTGCAATTTCGTGAATCTTCTTTATGCATTCCTCAAAATTTTTAACGGTAGTATTTATCCACACCGCACCGAGGCTGTGATTTCTTATAAGGTCGTAAGTAAACTCATTGCTTTCCTCGTTGTTAAGTATGCTTGCGCACATACACATACCGATTTTCTGCTTTACGGAAAGCTCCTCAAATTTCAGCTGCTGAAGCTCCTTCATTTTTTCGTCCCCTTATTTGAGATTTACCTTGTAGGTAGGCTTGCCGTTTGCGGTATATTCCCCTGCAAGCACCTCGAGGGTTGTGTCTATGCTGTCTGCGGAAAGTCCGCCGAAGATTACTCTCGGTACATGGGCAAGCTCCTCAAGAACAAGGGGATTTCCCACATGGATAAGAGTCGAGATTCTGTTTGTCACCTGCATTGCGTTGATGAGGTTTACAATTCTGTGTGTAAGATATTCCTTGCCGACGTAAGCGAGAGATTCGGAGAAGGTCATAAACACAAGATTATCACAGCCGAGCGAGTTTGAAAGAACTGTCATCATTTCGTTCTGTGTCGGGAATTCGTGAATAACCTGATAATTGGAATTGGGGAACAGCTCGTTTATTTTCTTTACGATTCTGCCCGGCTGAAGCCAGGTGTTTGTGCTGAAGGTATCAACATCAACCTTGCCGCCGGGAAGCGTGTCTGTTTCCTGCTTTGCGACAATTACAAAGAAATTCTTTGCGTCCCTCGGAATTGTTACGGAAACGCCCTCGTCAAGCTCTGTATACACGCCGTCCTTGTTTATGCTGTGGAAGGTTGCGATTTCTTCATCGGTAAGCTCGGCATCTGTTTTGAGAAGAGTTACCTTATGCTGTGCCGCAAGAACTCTCTTTACCGCCTTGTCGAGTGCTTCGTCGGAAATGTAGCCCTTGTCGTAAGCCTCGCAGAGCATTTCGAACTGCTCCTTGTTGTTTGATGTGTACGGAAGCAGAAGGTCGTTGCCCGCGTTTATTGCAAGTCCCTTGGATTCGACATCGCCGAATTTTGCGCGAACACCCATCATACAAAGAGCATCCGTGATTGCAAAGCCTTCGTAGCCTCTGTCACGGAAAAGGTCTATAACCGTTTTGGAAAGGCTGGAAGGGTATTTGTCGTCTATGTTTATAAATCTCTGGTGCTTTGTCATAACACCGTCGAGAAGTCCCATTTTGTTAAGCTCAAGATAAGGGTAAAGACCGTATTCGATAAGCTCCTCTGCGGTATCGTTTGAAAGGCTTTCCGCCATATGGGAATCAATTTCGTTACGGTGCTTTCCGCCGGGATAATGCTTTGCTATGGAAAGAACACCGCCGTCGTGCATACCCTTTATAATGGAAGCGGCAAGGGAAGTTACCTTCTCCTTATCAACGCCGAGGCTTCTCATACTGCCCGCGGACATATCGACAACGGGGTCGCACACAACATTGTACCCCCATTTGCGGGCATTCACGCCTACAGTCTTACCGAAGGCATAGGCGTGCTTTTCACTGCCTGTAGTACCAATGGCGTTATGTCTTCCGATAACAAAATCTCCGACGCCGTTTTCCGCATCCGTAAGAATGAGAATGGGATAGTCTGCGGCTTCCTTTACTCTTTTTATCTGCTCCTGAAAGTTATTTACCTTCTGCTGAATCCAGATAGCACCGAGGGAGCGGTTTCTTATAAGGTCGAGAAGAAATTCGTCGTCATCCGCCCAGTTGTTGTTATATCTGTGCATACTCGGTGCGAAAACCATACCGAGCTTTTGTCTTGTTGTCAGCTCTTCAAATTTTATTTCACGAAGCTCTTTCATAATATTTCTCCTTTTTTCACAAGGCTTTTACTGAAGCTTAATATCGTAAGTAAGCGACCCCTTAGGCTCAAGCTCTCCTGCGAGAACCTTAATTCCCGATTCTACAGCCATTTCGCTTGTCGGTCCGATGATTACACGGGAAATGTGGGGAATGTCCTCAAGAACATAGGGGTTTCCGAAATAGAGTATTGACGAAATGGAGTTTGTCACCTGAAGGGACTCTATAAGGGATATGATTCTGGGCGTAAATGCCTCTCTGCCCACACCTGCGGCACTGTTGAAGTATGTCACAAACACAACCTCGTCGTGACCGAGACAGCCTCTGAGGACTCTGTCCATATCGCCCGTGTTGGGGTATTCCTTAATGGCGTAGGTTGTGCTGTTGGGGAATTTTTCCTTGAGGATTTTTTCGATTTTTTCCGGCTTGTACCAGTGAGTTGTCATTGTGTCCTCTGCGAGCTTACCCTTGTCGTTGGCTGTAAACATTGAGGTCATAATTACAAAGAAGTGATTGCCGTCACGGGAGATTCCCTGAGGAAGTCCTTCATCTATTCTTGCATAAATGGAATCAGTATTGATTTTCGCAAAGAGCTTTTCGTCCTCCTCTGTCCATTCGGGAACATCGGGAAGATTCATTATCTTTTCCTGTGTGGCAAGAACCACCTTAACCGCTCTGTCAAGCTGTTCATCGGTAAAAATGCCGTTGTTGTAGCATCTTGTGAGAGCCTCGTAGTCCTCCTTTGCGTTGTTCCATACAAGTGCAAGGTCATTACCTGCGGCGATGGCGAGACCCTTGGAATTGTCATAGCCGAACTTTGTAACAACGCCCATCATTGTAAGGGCATCGGTTACGCAGAAGCCGTCAAAGTTGAGTCTTTCACGGATGATATCGATAACGGGCTTTGAAAGAGATGCGGGGTATACGTCGTCTATTTTACTGAAGCGTGTGTGCTCTGTCATAACGCCGTCAAGAAGTCCTCTGTCTATGAGGTACTTATAGGGATAGAGATTATAATCAAGAAGCTCCTCAACGGTTGCCTCCGAGCTTGTTTCAGCCATATGAGAGTCTATATGAGCGGTTGTAGAGCATCCCGGGTAATGCTTGCCCACGGTAAGCACACCGCCGTCGTGAAGACCTCTTGCTTCAGCTGCCGCAAGCCTTGAAACTCTTTCTTTATCACAACCGAGAGAGCGCACATTTGTACCGCAGGCAGCGTTTTTGTCTATCATATCGAGAAGCGGACAGCAGATTGTGTTGATGCCCTCTTTTCTTGCTTCCATTGCGGTTGCCTTGCCGAAGATATATGCAAGCTCCTCGCTGTCCGTCATACCTATGGAGTTATGTCTGCCTACAAGGTGGTCACCCATACCGCTTTCGGCATCGGCGATGAAGATAATCGGGTAGTCAGCGGCCTGCTCGAATGCCTTTCTTGCTTCGTCGTGATTATAGTCGACATCTGTGTAAATCCAGATAGCACCTATGGAGCGTTTTTTTACAAGCTCAAGCGTATACTCAAAGCTTTCCTTGCTTCGTACGCTTGCGACCATTGCCATACCTATTTTCTGTTCTGTTGTAAGCTCATCGAAATTGAGCATTTTAAGTTCTTTCATTTGTCATTCTCCTTTTTAAAAGAATTTTGGTACATATTGATTATACACCAAAGTATGTAATTTGTCTACCGCAAAAATTCCTTAAAATTACACTTTTTGTCCGAAATTCTGCGTTTTTAATTAAGTTTCACATCGTATGTAAGAACGCCCTTTGCCTTGTATTTTCCTGCTAGAATATCAAAGGCGCATTCCACATTGTCCGAGGCGGTCGTTCCTATAAGAAGTCTTCCGACATGGGGAAAATCCTCAACGACAAACGGATTTCCGAAATGTACAAGAGTTGAAATGCGGTTTGTTACCTGCATGGCATTTGCAACAGAAAGCACACGGGAGGTAAGGCACTCCGTTCCGATATAGGCATCGCTTTCAAAGAAGGTAACAAAGACGACATCCTCAAATCCGAGTGATTTTTCAAGAAGCTGCATATTCATTTTGCCCGAGGGAAATTCGCTCATAAAATATATTTCGGAGTTCGGGAATGTGGTTCTTATCTTATCCGCAATTTTGTCGGGATGATACCAGCCGCCGGAAAATGTTGCAACGGCAACTGCACCGCTGTCACGGATATCCATTTCGTTAGGGCAAAGAATACAGAAGAAATGTCTGCCATCGATTGTAATTGATTCACTTACTCCGTCATCTGTTTTTTCATAAACTGATTCACGGTTGATTCGCTTGAAGGCTTCCTTTTCTTCGCTTGTAAGCTCGGTATATTTCGGTTCTTTCATTGTCTTTTTCTGAGTCGCAAGAACTCGCTTCACAGCCGAATCAAGGGCTTCATCCGTAAGAATACCCTTTTCATAGCATTCACATATTGCTTTGTAGCTTGATATCGGATCGAAATATGTCAGAGCAAGGTCATTACCTGCGGCAATGCTGAGTCCCGTCGGATCTGTAAGTCCGAATTTGGCAACAACACCCATCATTGTCAGCGCATCCGTCACCGCAAAGCCTTCAAAGCCCTGCCGTCTTATAATGTCAATAACCTTTTTAGAAAGGCTTGCAGGATATTCGGAATCGATATTTACAAGACGGCAATGACCTGTCATAATACCGTCCAGAAGTCCTCTTTTCATAAGCTCAAGGTACGGAACAAGATTGCTTTCAAGAAGCTGTTCTTCCGTAAGTGATGACGAGGTTTCAGCCATATGTGAATCAATCCCCGGATCGTCATGCTGAGCACTCGGATAGTGTTTTGCAACAGTCAGAAGTCCGCCATCGTGCATTCCCTCTGCCATAGCTATCGCAAGCTCAGTTACCTTATTGACATTATCGCCAAGCGAGCGTATATTACTTCCGCATACGGAATTTCCGTGTGCCGCATCCACAATCGGATTACAGATAACATTATATCCGAGACCTCTCGCTCTTGTTCCCACTGCTTTTCCGAAAAGATATGCAAGCTCTGGATTTCCCGTGCAACCAAGAGCATTATGCTTACCAATCTTATACTCCTCAAGACCACTTTCCGCATCTGTCATAATAATAATCGGATAATCTGCCGTCTCACGGATTTTCTTTATAAGCGCAAAGCCCTTGGGACCTGTGTTTATCCATACGGAACCAAGCGCACGCTTTTTTATAAGATCAAAGGTAAAATCAATAATTTCATCGCTCATTGTAGGTTGAAACAGCGGTGTAATTACAAGACCAAGCTTTTGCTCGGTTGTCAAATTCTCAAATTTCAGTTCACGAATCTCATTCATAGATTTTTCCTCCGTACTTAAAAATCGATTTTCTTCCATAATCATTATAATACAATAATTTCCTATTGTCTTTATCAATTGTTACCGCAGATTTATCATATCTTCCGACAAAGCGATTTTTGTCCCGCAATTCTCACTTTTTCACTGTTTTCAAAGTACAATTTTTCCGAAATGGCACAAAAAAGGCATAAAAAAAGACCTGCCAAAATGACAGGTCAATTTTATATGTTGGTTTAAAGAAATTACTTGTATCAAGTAAATTACTTGATTGTAACCTTTGCGCCTGCAGCTTCGAGCTGAGTCTTGAGAGCTTCTGCATCTTCCTTGGAAACGCCTTCCTTGAGAACCTTGGGAGCGCCTTCAACGAGATCCTTAGCTTCCTTAAGGCCGAGGCCTGTGATTTCACGAACAACCTTGATAACGTTGAGCTTGGAAGCGCCTGCTTCTGTGAGTTCAACATTGAATTCTGTCTGTTCAGCTGCTGCTGCGGGAGCATCACCTGCTGCGGGAGCTGCTGCAACTGCTACGGGAGCAGCGGAAACACCGAATTCTTCTTCGATTGCCTTTACGAGATCTGCGAGTTCAAGAATAGTAAGAGCCTTGATTTCTTCAAGGATAGCAAGAGACTTTTCTGTAGCCATTTTAATAATCCTCCAAATTCAAATAATTTTTTGCGGTGTCATTGCACCTTTAAATTTTGTTTCACACTTTTGTGTGATTTTGTGTCATTATGCGACACGATTACGCGGACAATGTCTGTCCAAAAATTTGCTTACGCTTCTGCGGGTGCTTCTGCGGGAGCTTCGCCGCTCTTGTCGACGATAGCCTGAAGAGCAACTGCGAGGCCGTAAAGCGGGGACTGGATAGAACCGAGCATCTTTGCGATGAGGCCTTCCTTGCCGGGGATAGCTGCGAGAGCTTCAACTTCTGCAACGTCGATTACTCTGCCGTCGATGAAGCCTGCTTTAACTGTGAAGTTTTCATTGTCCTTTGCGTACTTGCAGAGGATCTTTGCGGGTGCTACAGCGTCGGAAGACATAGCAATAGCTGTCATACCTTCGAGAACGTTGTCGAATCCGTTAAGACCTGCTTCAGCAGCAGCCTTCTTAATGTAGGTGTTCTTTACAACTCTGTAATCAACACCTGCTTCACGAAGGGACTTTCTGAGCTTTGTGTCTTCTTCTACGGTGATACCGCAGTAGTTAACGAGAACACCGCTTTCAGAGTTCTTCATTGTTTCTACGAGTTCAGCAAGCATAGCCTGCTTCTGTTCGAGAATCTTTGCACTTGGCATTTGTGTTTCACCTCCTGTTTTATTTCGTAGATCGTTTGACCTACGATTGCGGTTGACGGAAGGATTGACACATACATATAAAAATTGCCCTGCGACCAAAATGAGCACAGAGCAAGCAATACACAATAATTATGTCAATGCTTTCCTCGGCAGGCGGTTGGAATTCCCAATCGTTAGAGCTTGTAGCAACCTGCTTTCTTAGGTCAACACGAGTATTATATCACTACTTTATTTGTTTGTCAAGGGGTTTTGCTACTTTTTACAGTTTGTTCATTTGTTTTGATTTTTCGTTTTCTGCCCTTCTTCTTTTCCTTTACAAGAGCCTTCAGGCAATCCATAGCATCCGCAAGACCTCCGACCGAGTCTATAAGTCCTATTTCGACTGCGGTTTTGCCGTCGATTACGCTTCCGACGTCCGTTGCGATTTCGTCCGTTTCCATCATAAGCTCAAGGAGCTTCGATTTTTCGGAATTAGAATGGGACACTATGAAATTCAGAATTCTGTCCTGCATTTTTGTAAAATAAGTGAAGGACTGCGGAACGCCGATGACAAGGCCATTCATTCTAACGGGGTGAAGAGTCATTGTGGCGGACGGCACGATAAATGATTTATCTGCGCACACGGCAAGAGGCACACCGATGGAATGCCCTCCCCCGAGCACAAGCGAAACACTGGGCTTTGACATTCCCGCAACGGTTTCCGCAATGGCAAGTCCCGCCTCGACATCGCCGCCTACGGTATTGAGAAGAAGCAGAAGTCCGTCTATGTCGCTTCTGTCCTCTATGCCTACAAGCTGTGGGAGGATATGCTCGTATTTTGTGGTTTTGCTTTGCGGTGACAGAGTCTGATGTCCCTCCACCTGCCCCGCTATTATTATGGTGTGAATCGAAACATCACCGTTTTTGGTGGTTATGCTTCCCGTATCCTCGATATTTGAAAACTGTGCCGAGTTTTTGTCGGCTATGGCTTTTTCTTCGTCGGTGCTGTTTTCTTCGGCGGTGTCGTCCGTATTGATTTCGTTTTCCTTTTCTTCCCTTGTGTCGTAATACTTCATAATTTATCCTCGCAAACTTCGTTTTGATTTATAATGCCCGAACACAAGGAAATTATACAAAATTCCCCCGACAGCACCAAAGCCATCGGGGAAACCCAAATTTCAATTTTGCATTTTGCCCTTTGCATTTTGCATTGCATTCTTTATCTCATAAAGAATGCGGTAAACGCCTTGTGTGTCATATAGACATCCATCTTGGAAACAGCCTCGAAGGGTGCGTGCATTGAGAGAACGGGAACGCCAACGTCGATTGTGTCAACGTCAAGCTCTGCGATATATTTTGCAACGGTACCGCCTCCGCCTACATCAACTCTTCCGAGCTCGCCTGTCTGCCAGAGAACCTTTTCGTTGTCGAAAATACGTCTAACTTCGCCGCAATACTCAGCGGATGCATCGCTTGTACCGCCCTTACCGCCCGAGCCCGTGAACTTTGTCACAACAACACCCTTATTGAGGAAGCAGGAGTTTCTTGCTTCGTATGCTTCGCCGAAGTTGGGGTCATAGCAGGCATTTACGTCTGCGGAGAGGCACTTGGAGTTTGCCATCATCTGTCTGTAGTTGGAGCCGTTGTTTATGCAGATTTCCTCAAGCATATTTCTGAATGCGTGGCTCTTCATACCTGTGTTGCCGTCGCTTCCCGTTTCTTCCTTGTCGGCGAGAATTGTAACAACTGTCTTCTTGGGATTGAGCTTTGCCGCTTCGAGTGTAGCTGTGATAATGGGATATGCACAAACCTTGTCGTCGTGACCGTAGGAGAGAATCATGCTTCTGTCAAAGCCGAGGTCACGGGCCTTGCCTGCGGGCACCATTGTAAGCTCTGAGGTAAGGAAATCCTTTTCCGTCATACCGTACTTTTCGTTGAGAATTGCAAGGATATTGAGCTTGATTTTTTCGGAAGCCTTTTCGTCGTCGAAGGGTCTTGAGCCTACAACAACATTGAGCTTTTCGGCATCAATTGTCTTGGAAACGGGTCTGCCTCCGTCTCTGTCGAGATGAGGAAGAAGGTCGTTGATGCAGAATACGGGGTCACCCTCCTCTTCGCCTACGCATACGTTTACAACCTCTCCGTCAGCCTTTACGACAACGCCGTGGATTGCAAGCGGAAGTGCGGGCCACTGATACTTCTTGATGCCGCCGTAGTAGTGGGTCTTGAAGTAAGCCATACCTCCGTCCTCGTAAAGAGGATTCTGCTTAAGGTCGATTCTGGGGCTGTCGATGTGTGCTGCCGCAATGCTTACGCCCTCGTTGAGAGAATCCGAGCCAAACACAACAAGGTAAATTGCCTTGCCTCTGTTGTTGAGGTAAACCTTGTCGCCTGTCTTATAAGCCTTACCGTACTTGAACTGCTCAAAGCCACAGCCCTCTGCGATTTTTATTGCAACCGCTGTTGCTTCTCTTTCCGTCTTTGAGCTGTCAAGGAATTTCTTGTAGTCCTCGCAGTATGCGTATGCCTTGTCGCATTCCTCTGCTTCGGTTACCTCATATACGTTCTTCTTTTCCATAAAAAGCTGTTCCTTGAGCTCTTCGCCTCTTGTCTTTTCCGACATTTCAATCACTCACTTTCTTTTATTTGTTTTTATATTTTCTTAATTTGTATACCGTTATTCCGTTGCAACGCGCTCGATTTTTACTTCCTTATCGGATATAAGCTCCGAGTAAACATCTCTTGCATCGCATACGCGCTTTACATATTCTCTTGTTTCCTCGTAGGGAATTTCAATGAGTCTTCCGTCCTTGGATACGGATTCGTCCTTCAGCCAGGAATCGACCCTGCCGTAGCCTGCGTTGTATGCGGCGAAAACCGTTTCCCATACTCCGTATCTCGAATGGAGATAGCTTAAATAAAAGGTACCGTATTTTATATTCACTTCGGGGGAATACAGAAGATTTTCGTTGTACTCCTCGCCCGTTCTGCGGCACAGATCCTCAAAGGTGGAGGGCATTATCTGCATAAGGCCAACGGCACCGCTTGATGATATGACATCCGCCTCGTATGAGCTTTCGCACTTTATAACGGCGTAGATGATTTCCTGCGGTACACTGTATTCCTCGGAATATTTTTCAACATACTGCGAATATTTCATAGGATGAGTAAGCTCGGTCACGAAGTCCTGAATGCTTGTCCAGCCGAGTCCCACTCCCACGGAAATTGCAATTATTATAACAAAAACCAAAAATTTCTTCACTTACAAATTACCTTTCACACATTCCGAAAAGTGGAATCAGCTCCACTCATCGAAGTATTCCTTCTTTCCAAGAAGCTCTCTGTAAACCTTGTCTGCGCTCTTTTCAAGCTTTGAAAGACTGCCGTTGTTATATATTACGTATTCGCATCTTTCCTTGAAATATTCATCGTCGTTCTGACTTTCTATTCTTGCGATGGCGGCTTCTCTTGTTATACCGTCTCTTTCGGTGATTCTTGCGATTCTCGTTTCCTTGTCCGCAAGAACGCAGAGCTTGAAGTTACAGTAAAAGTCCGCACCCGCATCGAAAAGCTGAGGGGCGTCGATTATTACGATTTTGTCCCCCGCAATTTCACGGTCAAGGAGCCATTCCTTTATTTTTTCTATAATGTATTTATGCGTGGTCTTTGTGAGAAATTCAAGCTCGTCCTTATCGGAAAACACGATTGAAGCAACCTTTTTTCTGTCCATGCTTCCGTCCTCGAGAAGGATTTCCTTGCCGAAATGCTCACATAGCCTTGCGAGACATTCCGTGCCCGGCTCTACGACCTCTCTTGCGGTTTTGTCGGTATCAAGGCAAGCGATTCCCTTTTTCTTCATTATGTCGCAAAGCGCACCCTTGCCCGCTCCGCTCTGACCTGTTACACCGAGTACAAGCATAGTTTCCTCCGTTTACAGCTTTATCACATTGAATCCCGAAGCCTTAAGAAGTCTGTTATAAACCGCAAGATTTACGCCGTCCTTGCTTTCGGGGCATCTTGCGAGAACGCCCGTGATGAAGGAGCATTCGTCCGTTGCGCGAAGGGCATCGAATATGAGTCTTGCCTGCTCGAGAGGCTCGCCCGCAGTTCCTACGGTGAATATGTTTCTGCAGTCCGTGATATAGGGGATGTCCTCATCGTAGCAAAGAATTGCGAGGTTTTCCGTTTCGCATCTCTTGTTTATGTACTCACGCACCTTGTCGTC